>NZ_BAABDQ010000007.1:0-376047 GCF_039539705.1 Nonomuraea rosea
TGCCTGACCTGATGAGCGACCGGCCGCCGAGGGCATAGGCACACGACCCTCCCCGGCCCTACACGCATTCTCCCAGGTCAACATCCAAATCCGGGCTCACGTGTGACTACCAGCTGCGGAACCCCGGAGACATGCTGCATCAGTTTTGGCACCGGACAGGGTCGGCGAGGTGGGCAGCGAGGCGACTTACGCGCAGATCGCCGCCCACGCGTTCGGCTTGGAGGCGGGAGGGCAGGACTGATGCCCCGTAGAGGAGCGTTCACCAGGGATTGTCCGACCGTTGAAGCGGAGCCGGCCACGCTGGCTGGGACGATCGGTGAACGCGTCGTGCGCAGCCCTGGAGTTCGTAAGTGCAACAACAACACGTGCCGGCGTCACCCACTGCAAGGCTGCAGCCGACGCGGCTCACCAGGAACGGGACGGGATCGCTGCCGGCCCCTACGATCGGATCGTGTCCATGACGGGCGTCCGTCCGATACCGAATTCGTGGCTGGCGGCACTGCGGCCTGGCAGCCGGTTGGCGACCACGATCGCCGCGACGCCGCTCATTCTTTCGCGGTCAAGAACGCCAACGGCGGAGCGTGCGGCCAGATCGGATTCGATTGTGGAATGTTCACCGCGACCGAGGTGCCCGGCGAGGAACCGCAC
The DNA here is from genome assembly GCF_039539705.1 of Nonomuraea rosea. Lineage (NCBI taxonomy): Bacteria > Bacillati > Actinomycetota > Actinomycetes > Streptosporangiales > Streptosporangiaceae > Nonomuraea > Nonomuraea rosea. The sequence continues at coordinate 649 of NZ_BAABDQ010000007.1, forward strand.
GGGCCGGTGCCGGCCGTCGCCGGGGATGCTGGTGGTGGAGAGGAGAGCGTGAGTCGCTACCCGGCGGCGCGCATTCGGCCGTTCAGCGACGTCGCTGCCATCCTGGAACTCGCTGCGCCAGGCATCCGGCACCCGTCTGAAGAACATCCGACGGGCGGGCCACCACGCACCTGATGCATCCGGACGGCTCATGATCTCGCGCCACCACCTGCGGCGATAAGCCGCCGCAGGTCATTCAGGGCAGCCCTCGATCGCCGCGCTCCATTTCGACGGCCGGGCGTGGACGATGAAAGGGAAAATGTCGCCTACCACAATTGCGCCCTCCATCGAGATCGCAAAGTTGTGAATCGAGGCATTGCCTCGACAATGATCTCCACTGTTTAATGTGGAGGCCCTGACGAAGTGACGGCCCAAGTTGGGCCGTTTTCGCATGCACTGGAGTGGATGTGCAGTTAGGATCATCGGGATTCCGGCTTTACCACCGCCAGCTATCCCGCACCGCGTCGGCCGGTCTCGTCGGCGTTATGCTTTTAGGTCTGATGGCGTCGCCATCGGCGGCGGAGCCGCCGGCGAAGTCGGCATCGGCGCCAATTCCCGCGAAGTTATCGGCCGAACCCCGGCCGGTGGTCGATCCGGCTCTGAAGGCCGCTTCCGAGAAGGCGCAGAAGACCGGCCAGCGAGTGGAAGTGCCTTCACGGTTCACCGAGACCATGAAGGTCTAGGCCAAACCAGATAGCGACCGGCTGCAAGCCGAAATCTACACCCAGCCCGTTCAGTTGAAGAACAAGGCCAGCGGCGCGTGGGAAGCCGTCGACACCAACATCGTCCTCCGCAACGGCGCACCTCAGGCGTCCCGCGTCAAGACACCACTCACCTTCGGCCACCGCGGCGACAAAGTCCTGGTCGCGGCCAGGAGCGAGCAGGGCGAAGCCGCGCTCGGCACCGTCAACGAGTTGCCTGAGCCGCGCATCTCCGGCAACACCATCACCTACCCGGACGCCATCGCCCCTGGAGCCGACCTGGTAGTGATCGCCCTGGCGGACGGGTTCGTCCAGCAGGCGGTCTTCCGGCAGCGGCCCGTCGGACCGGTTACCGTGCGACTGCCGGTCACCCTGCCCAAGGGGTACTCGTTCGGCAAGTCCTCCAAGGGCCTGCCGCAGCTCAAGAGCGCCGATGGTGCGGCGGCGTCCGCACCGATCGTGCTGACCGCGATGGACGCCAAGGTCGAGGTCTCTCCCGAGCAGGGGAAGACCAGCCCGGTGAGCGCCCGCATTGAGACCTCGGGCAAGAATTCCTCGCTGGTGTTCACTCCCGACGCGAAGTTCCTCGCTGACCCGGCCGTGACCTACCCGGTGACGGTCGCGGCCTCCTCCTGGTTCGGCGGCGGCAAGCCCGACGACGCCTGGGTGAACAGGAACGACCCCGCCGCCAATCACGCCTCGGCCGGGTGGCTGCGGGCGGGCACCACGCAGACCAGCGCCGACATCGCCCGTGTGTATCTGCGCTTCGATACCACGGCCGGAACTGGAAGGCGCGACGGTCCACCAAGCGGACCTGATCGTCTGGAACTACAAGTCCGGCGGTCCGAACGGCGATCTGTGCGGCGACCCGCTGGGGTCGGGCATCGTCGCTGAGCAGGTAACCTCCTCATGGAACACGACGACCCTCGACTGGGACACTCAGCCCTCCGCCGCCGGCTCCGAGGGACGCAACGTCGCGGGCTACAACTATGAGGCCACCGGCTGGTGCGGCAAGGAAGAGCAGCTCTGGCACCGGGTGACCACCATGGCCCGGGGCTGGATCGAAGGCGGTAAGTCCAACCACGGCATGCGGCTGCGCGCCTACAGCGAGACGGCGGCGATCAACTGGCGCCAGTACTACGCCACCGAATACGGCGGCACCTACCCCGGCTACCAGCATCCGCCCGCGCTGATGGTGGAGTACACCCCGGCGGAGGAGTTCGATCTCGCCTACGAGCGGGACGGGGTTCCCGACGACAGCCTGCCGACCTACGAGGAGGTGCTCGCCAACCAGATTCCGCTGAGCGACTTCCCGCCGTCCTACCAGGCGCGGACGCTCAACGAGGTGGCGGCGCTGGCCGAGGCGACCACACAGACGTACGACGTCGATCAGGACGACCTGCCCCCCGACATCGTGCCTCCCGACAACAGCGAGCCGGACACCGGCCCGCCCACGACCGTGGCGACGGCGCCGGTCGAGGACGCCCAGAACGTGTCGGGCATGTCCAAGGTCATGGCGTTCCTCGACGAGCCCGTCACCGGCGCGCAGGTGACGGTCCGGGACGCCTCGGGGCAGGTCGTCCCCGGCGTCACGACCGCGAACCCGCAAGGTGACATCCTCACCTTCAGCCCCGCCCAGCAACTGCCCACGGCCGCCACCTTCACCGCGGAGGTCAGCGGCGGCACGGACGCGGCCGGCAACACGATGGCCGCCCATACGTGGTCGTTCGCCACGGACGGGGCTCCGCCGGCAGTCACGAGCACGAGCCCGGCCAAGAACGCCACCAACGTGGCACTCGACTCCACGGTCAAGGCCGCCTTCAGCGAGAAGGTGTCCAGCGTCCAGCTCACGTTGAAGGACGGAGCCGATACTACGGTGGCGGGCACCGGGGTCCTCGACGGCACCGGCAAGGCGTGGACGTTCACGCCCGCCCAGCGCCTGGAGTGGAACGCCTCGTACACCGCGGAACTGACCGCCAAGGACACCTCCGGCAACACGATGGAGCCGCATACCTGGTCGTTCGCGACGGTGACGGACCACGAGGAGCCCATGGTCGCCTCGACCGTTCCCACCAAGGACGCCGTGGACGTGAAGGTGACCCAGACGGTCAACGCCACGTTCAGCGAGCCGGTCTCCGACGTGAAGGTGACCGTGACGGACGCCGCGGGCAAGGCGGTCGCCGGGGGTCTCACGCTGGGAGCCGACGGCAAGGGATTCACCTTCACGCCTGCCGCGCCACTGGCCGCCCTGACCGCCTACACGGTGACGGTCACGGATGCCAAGGACCAGGCGGGGAATGTGATGAGCGCCCACTCCTGGGTCTTCACCACCAAGCCGCCGGACGTCGTCCCGCCGACGGTCGGCTCCACGGTGCCGGTGAGCGACGCGACCGGCGTGCCGCCCACGGACGTCATCAAGGTCACCTTCAGCGAGGCCGTGACGGCCACGCAGCTCACCGTCGCGGATGCGGCGGGCGCCCAGGCGGCCGGGACGCTGAGCGTGGACTCGGCCACCGCGCTGTCCTGGCGGCCGACGGGTTCTCTGGCGGGGGAGACCCGCTACACGGTGACGGTCTCGGGGGCCAAGGACGAGGCCGGCAACACGATGGCCGCCCCCTACTCGTGGTCGTTCACCAGCGGCAGCCTCCCGCCGCCGCCCGACGCTCCCACGATCAGCAGCGAGTACGTGACGCCCACCAACAGCGCGGACGCCGCCACCTCGCTCACCCCCACCTTCCGGGGCTGGGTCACCGACCCCAACGCCGGCCAGAGCTCCATGACGGTGCAGGTGGAGCATGACCCGACGGCCACCGGGCAGGGCACCGGCCTGATCTGGTCGGGCACCGGTTCCAGTGTCGCCACCGACACCTATGCCTCGGTGGCCATGGCGAGCGGTAAGCTCACCGACGGCTGGAAGGTCCGCTGGCGCGCCCGCGCCGTCACCACCACCGGTATCACTGGCGCATGGACCGGCTGGAACACCCTCACCATCACCCTCAACAAACCATCGGTCAGCGACCAATACGTCACACCCACGAACGCGGCAGACGCCGCGACCTCCCTCACCCCCACCTTCCGAGGCTGGGTGACCGACCCCGAAAGCCGCTCCTCCTTCCTCGCCGTAGAGGTCGAACACGACCCCACCAGCACCGGGCAGGGCACCGGCCTGATCTGGTCGGCAACCGGCACCACCAGCGCCGCCTCCAGCGCCTATGCCTCGGTGGCCATGGCGAGCGGCAAGCTCACCGACGGCTGGAAGGTCCGCTGGCGCGCCCGCGCCGTCACCACCACTGGTATCACTGGCGCATGGACCGGCTGGAACACCCTCACCATCACCCTCAACAAACCATCGGTCAGCGACCAATACGTCACACCCACGAACACCACCGGTGTCATCACATCACTCACTCCGACGTTCCGAGGCTGGGTGACCGACCCCGAAAATCGCTCCTCCTTCCTGAGCGTGGAGGTGGAGCACGACCCCACGGCCACGGGACAGGGCACCGGCCTGATCTGGTCGGGCACCGGCACCACCAGCGCCGCCTCCAGCACCTACGCTGGCGTGGCCATACCGAGTGGCCGGCTGTCTCTCGGCTGGAAGCTCCGCTGGCGCGCCCGCGCCGTCACCAACAGCGGCATTATCGGCGCATGGACCGGCTGGAACAGCGAGACCCTGCACAATCCGGCCGCCGGGAGCCCAAGCAGCCGCGCGACCACAGGCGCCCAGGCCGCCGCGGCGGCGAACGGGAAGGGCTGGCCATGGGTCACCAAGCCCGACAAGCGTGTCGCGTTCTCCGACTGCTGGTCGAACTCGATGGCCAACAGCAAGCGCACCTATCCGCTCGGCTGGGTGCGGGACTCCTACAACTGGTGCGCGGTCCGCACGGTCGGCAAGACGCGCGTCAGGAAGCTGAAGGATCCGTGCGGTTGTAAGTACACGGTCCGCGGAAAGCTGGAATTCCTGTTCAGCGTCGCGGGGCACACCTTCACCGGAGACACGAAGATCGACGACAGCGGCAACCTCAACCCCATGCGCGAGAAGGCGATCGACAGCGGCAACAAAACCATCGACAGCCGTACGACCCAGGTCTGGGCACGGGTGGACAAGATCAAGGTCACCGGTACGTCCGGGTCCCTCCTGTGGCCGGAAACGTCCAGGCTGGACGTGGACATGGGGTTCTACGGCAACGGCTGCCGGCAGACCCAGGGAGGCAGCGCCCGTGGCAGCCTGGCCTACTGGAGAGCCAACCCGCAGGTCTACTTCGAGTACTTCTCGGACAAGAACGCCAGCAGGGGACCGCACAAACTGGCCACCTGCGACCTCAGCCCGATGATCGTCGCCGGTGACGGGCCGCTGCCGTACGTGCTGTCCAAAATGGCCAACATGACGGTGCGCTGCGACACCTCGGAGACGCTGACGCTCAGCTACGGCGGATGCGTCTTCGCCGATCACGTCCCCACCTTCAGTGTGCGGCCGGTGTGGGAGCACAACAACGGCAACCCCACGCCGAACCACTCGGCCATGCTCATCCAGAGCGCGCTCGACGACCCCGACGACACCTATCCCCGCACACCGAACGGAGCATCGAAGGTCATTCCCGGATCGTGTGCGAAGGGGCCGCTCTATCGCTCCAGCAACGCGACGCGGAACACGAAGAACCGCACCCAGTCGAAGAAGTTCTGCGCGCAACTGGTCAACGAGCCCGACTATCCATGGGACAAAGGCGCGGACGAGGACTGCGACGAGTATCCCTTCGCCGCAACCCATCAGGGCTCGGCCGGTCCGCAGGCGAATTCGATCAACTACAACGTGGCGGTCAACCTGATCCCGTACAGCCCGAACCGGAGCGTAGGCAGCCTCATGAACTGGTTCTGTCAGCACTACCGGGTTCTGGGCTCACATCCGGACACGGGAGCCGACACCCAGCACGCCTTCGGAAAGTTCTACATAAAGGTGGAAAATAGTTAATAGTTCATCAGAGACAGTCGATCGCCGCGAAGCGCCTGCTTCGCGGCGGTCGGCCGTGTCGAGACACGCAATACCGACGGAAGGGCCGGAGCGGTGCTCACTGACATCGAAACGCACCACAAGGACCTGGTCGAGCGGAATATCTTTCTCGGCGAGCTCTGTATGACGTGGTGCCGGGCGGGCTCGGCCGATGAGGTGATCCGGGCTCTCGATGTCGAAGTGCTCGACATCACCACGAGCGGCTTGAAAGGGCTGTATGCCGAATCGTACGAGGAGCAGAATGACGGCAAATTCGGCGGATTCCTGCTGCTGGGGAAAGAGCCCCCTTGGTTTCTCGCAATGGAGTACACCGGCGATCGGGCGTTCCGTGCGCTCGAACGGCTGTCCTCCGGCGGCGAGGCGATCTGCCTGATCGGGAGCGCGACCCTTTGCCGATTCTCGTTGTTCTACGCGCGCGATGGCCGGAAACTCTGCAGATTGGACTACGCGGGCGATGTCCGGGGCGAGACGGCGGTTATCGAGGAGCACCTCGCGGGCCTGTTCCATCTGCACGAGCGATACGCTGACGTCGAGGCGGGCCGTGTCCCGGGTGAAGGGCTGCTGGACGACTGGCGGATGCACGCGTTCGTGCTGATGGAGCGGATCACCGGTGTCCGCCTGTCCTTCGACTGGCTGGCACGCGGGCACGCCCTCCATCATTTCCGGGTCTGACGCTCAGGAAGAAGGCGGGCCGTCCCGAACCGCGCCCGGTTCGTCGACGCGTTCAGGCCGTAGTGGGCTGGCCCAGCATTTAAGGCGCAGGGCGGCCGCGACGACAAGGCAGGCCACGGCTGAGCTGGGCCGGCTTCCGGCCGTCGGCGTCACCCGCCGGCGTTCGCCCCGGCGAGATCGATCGCCAAGGGGCGGCAACGGCAAGGACCCTTCCCCCGGGGATCCGGGAGTCGGGACGTAGCCGGAGGCTGTTGATCGCGTGGTCGCGGAGCATTGCGCCTGCCGATAATTACATCCGTGCAGGTCATGACTCTGCAAGGGCTTCGCGTGGCATGCGCGAGTTCCGGTCACCAGGGAGGCGGAAGCGGTTACGGCAGGATGATCCGCTGCGCTCCTTCGCCTGGCCTACCTCACCGTTACGAATGCCTTCGCCGCGCTGCGGTTGCTCCCCATGAGCGATCGGGACAAGGACGTGGAGATTCTCGTCCTGCGTCACCAGATCGCCATCCTTGAACGCCAACTCGGCGCTGACACCAAAGTGCGATTCGCGCCCGAGGACCGGGCCTTCCTTGCTGCTCTCCTGACCTCGCTGCCGCGCAAGGTCCTGCGCCGGTTGCGGCTTCTCGTCCGGCCGGACACTGTCCTGCGCTGGCACCGCGACCCAATGCGACGGCGTCACGCCCGTATCTGCCGGCCGAAGCGCCCCGGGCGCCCACCCACCGTCCGCTCCATCCGCGCCCTCATTCGGCGCCTGGTTCGGGAGAAACCCCGGCTGGGGCTACCGGCGGATCCATGGAGAGCTCACCACGCTCGGCATTAAGGTCGCGCCGTCCACGGTCTGGGAGATCCTCAAGCAGGAGGGCCTTGACCCGGCACCCGAACGGGCGTCCACCACGTGGGCCGACTTCCTGCGCTCGCAAGCAGACGCCCTACTGGCCTGCGACTTCATCGAGACCGTCACTCTCAGCGGACAACGCCAGTACGTCCTGGCGGTCATCGAGCACGCCACCAGGCGCGTCCGTGTGCTCGGCACCACCGCTCACCCGAGCGCGAACTGGGTCATCCAGGCGATCAGGAATCTAGTGATGGACCTGGACGGTGCGGGTTGCCGGGCACGCTTTCTGCTCCGGGATCGGGATGGGAGTTCCCGGCCCTCATGGACGAGGTCTTCGCCGAGGCCGGCATCAAGACGGTGCTCACTGGAATTCGGATGCCGCGTATGAACTCGATCATGGAGCGGTGGGTGCAGTCGTGCCGCCACGAGCTTCTCGACCGCTGCCTCGTCTGGAACGAACACCACCTTCGGCACGCCCTGCGCGAGTACGAACACTTCTACAACCAGCACCGAGCCCATCAAGCCCTGAACCAAGCAGCGTCGCTGTGTACCGTCCCCGATCCGATCACGGAGTCAGAGCGAATCATCGACCTGAAGATACGCCGACGAGATCGGCTCGGCGGTGTCCTCCACGAGTACTCACACGCGGCTTGAACTGTACGGACATAATTTTCGGCAGGCGCAGAGTCCGCCATGGCCGTCAGCAAGGCCATACCACCACCTCCGGATCCGGTCGGCTGGGTCCTTGAGCCATATCCGGAAACGAGTACCCGTTCGGCGTCGGCCGACGGAGCCGCTCAAAGTTACATCGAGCGGGTGAAGGCTTACGACCATGCGCAGGACGCTGTCCTGGAAGGCCGGGCGAACACGATCTGGGACGCGCCCGGTGTCAACTCCGACGCGCCAAGCGCGGCCAAGCTCTCGCTGCTCAACGCCGCTCTGATCGAGGAACGGCAGGCGGAACAGCAGCTCGGTGTCCCACGCAGCGCGTCCGCCATCGAGATGACCGACTCCGTCGTGCAGGCGATGCCTGACGGGACCGTCCGCGTCACCAGCAAGGTGAAACGCACCTGGACGGTACCAACTCGGGCGGCCGCCGCATTTGGCCGGACAAGCGCGACGGCGACGGAGGGAATGATCGATCCCATCGAATCGACAATCTCCATATTCGTCTTCGACCGCTGTGGCGATATCACCATCATCGAAGCCGCGATGCCCAGGTATTCGGATTCCGGTGACCACGCCGACCCCTGCTCCGGATTCGTGAACCCCGACGGCGCGGTCGAAGAGGTCTGCGGCGTCTCAGCCGGCGGGAGTGCCGGAGGCAAGTGTGAGTGGTTTACTCCTCCCACGGGTTGCTGGGCGACCGAAAAGCCGGGATACAAGGTCTCCCGGGACTTTATGGCGAGCGAATATTCCCCGACCGGGCGAAACGTAAAGGTTGGGGCGTGACCGTGGACGCACGTTCCACATGGTTCATACATGCGGACAAGATGGGAGGCATAAGCGGAGTCGACGTCTGGGATCTAGCCGAGAACCGGGCCTTCCCTGCCGCCGATCCGGGAACATTCATAAATTACGTGAACGTCTGGTCGCGAAACGCCGAAACGAGCACCCAGGAGGCGAAGTACATAAAGAACAACCTCAGCATCAAGTCGACGGGAGAGGCCTGCTTCGTCAATGACCGAACCAGCGCTTCGGCCGGGGTCCAACTCGAGATCGACAACCAGAAGAACGGCACCGGAGGAGTTTCCGGTGGCATACAGGGCAGCGTGGAGACCGCGTGCAAGTCCTACGAGGCCACCGGCCCCGCCAAACCGCCGAACCCGGATCCGGGTGACGACTTCACCTTGTCTCCGGTGTGGAACAAGCGGCGGGTGAAGGCCGAATGCTTCCACGGATTCCCTGGCACCTGTAACATCAAGGCGTATAGCCACAGGTTCCGGGCAGAAGTGACCTTCTGTTACCATGTGGCCAAGTCAAAGACCACCTGTATTCCATGAGCCTCCAACGATTATCAGAGTTGGTGGCAAGAATACAACGGACGACGATACGGAACCTCTTAGGCGTCCGCATGCCGACGCTGTCGCCCGCGCCAACGCCGATTAGTGTCGAGCGGCAGCGTCGATATTGCCAGAACCACCTTGAGGAAACATGAATTCGAACAGTTGGCTGGATGGGCTTTTCGGTCTCGCGGAAATTTTTCTGCTCGCACCCAATACCCTCGTCGTGGCATTCCTTGCCGTGCCTGTGGTCACCGTGGTGACCTTATGGCTTCGCGGCGCGAGAGCGCACCTCGCACTGAAGACCGCACGCATCTCGCTCATCTCCGTGGGGACCCTGTTGCTCATGTACGCCGCCTATATCGCGTTGCGGCACGGAGGAGTCGCCCCGGTGCTGCAGATCGAGACCTTGGCGGGAGTAGGCCTAATGATCGGCGGGCTGGCCTGTTCGGTGGTGGAGCATGCGAGGCAGGAGCAGTCGCGTGGGCAGAGCGCGGGCGAGCACGTGACGCGGACCAGCCCTTAAGCGCAAGGACCTCACGACGGCATCTTTTAGGAGAGCCTGCGGAAACCGGCTCTTTTGAAGTTAGGAGTGTCCTGAAGATCTTAATGGGAGCTTCAGGCCGGGACGGGGGTTAAACCGCCTTCCTTGAGCCCGATCTGGACCTTGCGATGAAGCCCTTCGTTCCGGCAGGTCACGGTGAACGCGTAGCCTGTTCGTTTGATCATCTGCCTGGCGAGGGTGACGTGTGGGGCGAACAGCCACTCGACCCTCTTTCGGCGTCGATCGAGCTCCTGGTCGCGTTGTAGCCAGTAAGCCTTCGGGTTCCTCCGCAGAGCGTCGCGGAGAGCGACCGCGATCAGCAGACCCGCGGTGGTCTCGATGGTCATGCCTGTGCAGGTCCCGCCCTGGCGGGGCATCGTTCCTTCCAGCGTCACCGCCTTGACTCGATGACCGTGCCGTCTCAGCCATTCCATGAGTGCGCGCCTGATATAAAGATGATCCGCGCTCGCGTCGTCGTTGCTGGAGCGCCTGCAGTTGACGGGACCGTCTGAACCTTCTCGATGATGAGCGAAGTGGGGCATCCGCGTGGACCCGATCCGGGTGTAGAGCTCTCTTCCGCAACCTCCTAGCCATTCGCCGCAGAAGAACCGGCGTGTGCTGTAGTTCGACCGGAGAAGGATCGCGTCAGCCCGTTCGAAGGGCATCAGGATGGGCTCATGCGAATCGGGCGAGCCGAGCACAGCGGTTTGGACCTTGCGTTTATCCGTCATAAACACCAGCCCGGAGGAAGCCCTAACCTCGGGCTTTCGCGGTGAATTTCGCGAGGGTTGATCAACTACATGAGAAAAGTGCTTCTGAGCTGGGAGGATGGGGCTTGTCTAGAGTCCTGTCCGCGCCAGATCGAGAAGCACTTTCCACGTGAAGACTATCGCCTCCCACCGCACCATCACCGCCTCCGCTGATGGCATCGGGCTGCTGTCCCATGCCGGGAGCCTGCTGCTGCTCAAGACCCTGCACGTCACCGGCCTGGACCGGGCGCTGTCCACCCAGCTGGAGCGCTGGCGACCGGCCCGCGCGGTGCACGACCCCGGCAAGATCGTGGCTGATCTGGCCGTCGCCCTCGCCCTCGGCGGCGACTGCCTGGCCGACATCGCCCTGCTGCGCGCTCAGCCCGACCTGTTCGGACCCGTCGCCTCCGACCCGACCGTCTCCCGCCTGATCAACCACCTCGCCCGCGACGAGGCCAAGGCGCTCAAGGCCCTGCGTGCGGCGCGGGCCCTGGCCCGCGAGCGTGCCTGGGGCCTGGCCGGGCACGCGGCGCCGGGCAGCGACGGCGAGCTGATCCCGCTCGACCTCGACGCCACCATCGTCATCGCCCACTCCGACAAACAGCACGCCGCGCCGACCTGGAAACACACCTTCGGCTTCCACCCGATGACCGTCTTCGCCGACCACGGCGCCGGCGGGTCCGGTGAACCGCTGGCCATCGTGCTCAGGCCGGGCAACGCCGGCTCCAACACCGCCGCCGGCTCCAACACCGCCGCCGGCTCCAACACCGCCGCCGGCTCCAACACCGCCGCCGGCTCCAACACCGCCGCCGACCACATCGAAGCCACCCGGCTGGCCCTGGCCCAGCTGCCCCAGCACCGCAGGCGGCAGGTGCTGATCCGCACCGACTCCGGCGGCGGCACCCACGAGTTCCTGACCTGGCTCACCAAGCCCGGCCGCCGGCTGTCGTACTCGATCGGGTTCACCCTCACCGAGCAGATTCGGCAGGCCGTGCTGCGCCTGCCCAAGAGCGCTTGGACGCCCGCCTACAACGCTGACCGGCAGGTCCGGCCCGGCGCCTGGGTCGCCGAGCTGACCGGCCTGCTGGACCTGACCGGCTGTGCGCCTGCCGACAATTACATCCGCCCAGGTCATGGCTCTGAGATGGCTTCGAGTGCCGTACGCGAGTTCCGGTCACCCGGAGACGGAAACGCGTACGGCAGGATGATCCGCTGTGCTGCTTCGCCTGGCCTACCTGACCGTCACGAACGCTTTCGCCGCGCTGCGATTGCTACCCATGGGCGATCGGGACAAGGACGTGGAGATTCTCGTCCTGCGTCACCAGATCACCGTCCTTGAACGCCAGCTCGGCGCTGACATCAGGGTGAGATTCGCACCCGAGGATCGGGCCTTTCCCGCCGCGCTCCTGACCTCGCTGCCCCGCGAGGTCCTGCGCCGGCTGCGGCTTCTCATCCGGCCGGACACCGTCCTGCGCTGGTACCGCGATCTGATGAAACGACGTCACGCCCGTACCTGCAGGCCGAAGCGGGCCGACCGCCCGCCCACGGTCCGCTCCATCCGCACTCTCATCCTGCGCCTGGTTCGGGAGAACCCGAGCTGGGGCTACCGGAGGGTCCACGGCGAGCTCACCACGCTGGGTATCAAGGTGGCACCCTCCACGGTATGGGAGATCCTCAAGCAGGCAGGTCTTGATCCGGCACCCGAGCGGGCGTCCACCACCTGGGGCGACTTCCTGCACTCGCAAGCCGACGCCCTGCTGGCCGGCGATTTCATCGAGACCATCACCCTGAGCGGCCAGCGCCAGTACATCCTGGCCGTCATCGAGCACGCCGCCAGGCGCGTCCGTGTGCTCGGCGCCACCGCGCACCCCACCGCAAATTGGGTCACCCAGGCGATAAGGAACCTGGTGATGGACCTGGACGATGCGGGTTGTCGGGCGCGCTTTCTGCTCCGAGATCGGGATGGGAAGTTCCCAGCCCTCATGGACGAGATCCTCGCCGAGGCCGGCATCAAGACGGTGCTCACCGGTATCCGGATACCGCGGATGAACTCGATCATGGAGCGGTGGGTGCAGTCCTGCCGCCGTGAACTCCTCGACCGCTGCCTCGTATGGAACGAACACCACCTGCGACACGCCCTACGCGAGTACGAACGCTTCTACAACCACCACCGCGCCCATCAAGCCCTGGACCAAGCCGCGCCGCTGCGTTCCGTGCCGGACCCGATCACGGATCCAGAGCGAATCATCAACCTGAACGTACGCCGACGAGACCGGCTCGGCGGCGTCCTCCACGAGTACTCACATGCCGCTTGACCTGCATGGATGGAATTTTCGGCATGCGCAGACTTGACCGCACGCGAGGCCACCGTTGACCGGCGACGCCGCGCACACCTTCTGGCTTGATCTTCTGATGGGTGTCACCGGGGTCTGAACTGACGATGGCGGCCTAAATGATCTACCGTCGTACACGGTCCGTACACAAGAGTAACCATCGAGCAACCAACCATGATCAACATCGAGCTCAGAGACCGGCGAGAACTGAGAAACCCCAGGTCGAACGCGGTATTGAAGAGTAGGGCGGGTGGGACTTGAACCCACGACCCACGGATTATGAGTCCGATGCTCTGACCGTCTGAGCTACCGCCCCTGGATGAAGTTGTACGGCGGACGGCGGGCGTGGAGGGGATCATGCCGAGCCTTCGCGCATGCTAAGGCTAGAGCATCGGATCCGGTCGTGGCGCCCGGCCGAACGGGAGACGGGTCTCCGCGGACATCGTTCCATGCCTGGCGTGGTTGGTGGAGTCCAAGTGGATCATATTCGGGTCTCGGTTGGAGAGGGTGGAAAAGGAGGTGTGGACGGGGGAGGGGCGGGTTAGGGTGTGCGCAGGTGAGTGGGCTGTCGGGTCTGGTGTCGGCACGGGTCGAAGCGTGTCGGTTATCCACTTCTCATGGGGAGGTCGCGGGTTCGAATCCCGCCGCAGCTTCGGCTGTGTAGCTCAGTGGCCAGAGCGCCGAATGCCGGTATGCGGTCCCATATCCGTGTCGGCTCCAGACCTGGCAGATCCCTGCGGTGACGGGCACTCGCGGCGGTGATGGGCGGGGTAGCGTCTTGGCGTGGCCGTCAAACTGGTCTACGAGACCCACTCCATCACCGTGGACAACGAAACGGGTGTCGCCACCGGGTGGTTGCCCGGTGAGCTGTCCGCACGCGGGCGTGCCGCGGCCGTCGAGCTCGGCGTACGACGGCGCAAAGTGGATGTCGTCTACTCCTCCGACCTGCGGCGGGCTGTGCAGACGGCCGAGACCGCCTTCGGGGACGGCAAGGAGATCCGGCTCGATCGGCGGCTCAGGGAATGTGACTACGGGATCTACAACGGGCGGCCGGTCAGTGAGGTGGCGGCCCTGCGGAGCAGGCACATCGATACGCCGTGGCCGGGCGGGCAGAGCTATCGGCAGGTCGTGGCGGAGATGGCGGCGTTTCTCAAGGATGTGATGGAGGAGTGGCAGGGGTGCACCGTGCTGCTGGTGGGGCATTCGGCCAATCGGTGGGCGTTGCAGAATCTGCTTGATGGGGCGGTTCTGGAGGAGCTGGTCGACGCGCCGTTCGATTGGCGGCCGGGGTGGGAGTACGACCTCGCGTGATCCGTCGCCTGATCGGTGCGACGCCGGATGGATGAGGGTCAGCGAACGGAGGGGCTGCTCGGCATTCGCTGACCCTCGGGTCATCGGAGGTCAGGGGATCACGGGCGGTTCAGGCCCAGCGTGTAGGCGCCGGAGCCGCTGTACGCGTGCACGCGATACCGGTAATATCCCGCCGTCCCGTTGTAGCTGAGCGTCTCGTCGGGGTTCGGGGTGGTGGCGCTGGCGACGACGGCCCAGGCGGAGCCGTTCCAGCGCTGCAGGTAGACGTCGAAGTCCGTCCCGTTGGGCCCGTCCAGGCAGACGGCGTGCGTGCCCGACACCGTGGCCTGGTAGTAGGAGCCGTTCGGCTGGTACACGCTCTGGTTGGAGGTCAGCGACCCCGAGTAGGTCTCCTCGTAGTTCTGGCAGCCGGTCGGCGGCGGGTCCGTGCCGCCCGAGGTCACCAGCGTCAGGCCGCCGGCCGAGAGGATCTCGCCGAGTGGCTGGAAGAAGGTGACGCCGCCGCTGGTGCAGTTGCCCGAGCCGCCCGAGGTCATGCCCTGGGCCTGGTCGCCCGAGATGAACGAGCCGCCCGAGTCCCCGCCCTCCGCGCACACCGTGGTACGCGTCAGGCCCGAAACCGTGCCCTCCGGGTAGTTGACGGTCGCGTTGAGCGCGGTGACCGTGCCGCAGTGCCACTGGGTGGTCGAGCCGGAGCGGCAGACCGAGCCCTGGGGCTGCGTGACGGTCGCGCCGCGGACCGGGAGGATGCCGGCGCTGTAGCCGTTCACCACGCCGGGCGCGGTCCAGTTGGCGTTGGTGGCGACCCACGAGTAGTCGTTGCCGGGGAACGACGAGATCTGGAAGGTTCCCTGCGCGACCTGGTTGTAGCCGGTCGTGGTGACGCCCGTGGTGCCGCAGTGGCCGGCGCTGGTGAAGCCGAGCTGGGTGCCGCGCCTGGCCGCGAAGCCGACCGAGCAGCGGAAGCCCTGCGAGGTGTAGTACGCGTCGCCGCCGCGGATGTCGTAGAAGAGGCGGGGGCGTTCCGCGGACTGTTCGAGCTTCACGGCGGAGGCGTCCACGCCGCTGGAGGCGACCCACGACTGCGCCGCCGCGGTGTCGTCCGCCTGGACGACGACGGAGTTGTCCTGGGGCGAGATGGCCCAGCTGTGCACGGAGGCGGGCGGCGCCATCCGGTCCAGGCCGTTCTTGACGGTGGTGAGCTGGGCGAACGTACGGGGCACGACACGGGCCCTGGCGCCCGCGCGGGTGATCTCGGCGGTGTCGGCGGCGTCGACGGTGCCCACGACGAGGGCGGATTCGGCGCCTTCGTACCAGACTCCGGCATAGCGGTCGCCTAGCCTCTTGCGCAGGCCCGGTGCGGCGGTGTTGCCGCGGGCCTCGTTCGCCAGGCGGTTGGTCGCCTGGTCCTTGGTGATGCCGAGGTCGCGCTGCAGGGCGTCGACCACACCTGACGGTGGTTTGGCGGCGACGGCCGGGGTCGCCGTCATGACTAATGCGCCGATCGCGACCGCGATCAGCGCCGGGGTGCGGAGCATCGTCGTCTCCCTGCTGCTGGGGGTGCCGTCACGGTAACGGCGGGCCCAGAAGCGGAGGAGTACTACTTTGCCCCTATCACGATGTTATGGTGCGGTGCCATAACCGGGGTTTCGTACCAGCCAGTCGTAGTAGACCTGACTCCGGCGTACGGCCTCCTCGTGTGCCTGTTTGGCCTGTCCGACCACCCAGCCGGCGTCGGGTGCGGTGGGATGGCGGCCGAGCAGCTGCCGCCAGCGCAGCGGCGCGCCGGCCAGCGGCACCATGACCAGGCCCTGCGCGGCCTGGTGGGTGGCCTGGCAGAGCACGACCGCGCGGCCGACCTGGGCGAGGTGCGTGCAGGTCGGGACGTCCGTCTCGTAGATCGTTCCGGGGGTGAAGCCGGCCCGCGCGCACGCCATCGCGAAACAGTCCGCGAAGCAGCCGTCGCCCGGTGTGACCGCCCACTGCTCCTCCGCCAGGTCGGACAGCGTCACCTCCTTCTCCCTGGCGGCCGGGTGCTCGTCCCCGACGAGGCAGAAGACGGGATCGAGGCTGATCGTCTCCCACAGCAGAGTGCCGGTGGGGGTGCCGGAGTCGCCGCAGGCGCCGGTCAGCACGTAGTCGAGCCTGCCGAGCTCGACCATGCTGGTCAGCTCGTGCGTCGACCAGGACGTGTACGTGCTGACCGAGCGTTCGGCGGCCAGCCGGTCGACGAGGCCGCCGAGTATCGGGCCGTTGGTGGCGCCGATGCGGAATCCTGGTGAGGGGGCGTGGGCGAATCGTACGGCTTCGTCCTGCAGTTCCTTGGCCGCGGGGAGTAATACCCGGGCGCGGGCGAGCACCAGCTCTCCGAGGCGCGTTGGTCTGGCGCCGTGTCGGTCGCGTTCGAACAGGGCGCCGCCGAGCACCCTCTCGATACGCTTGAGCTGCGCGGTGAGGGCCGGTTGTGCCAGCCCGAGCAGGGACGCGGCCTTGCTCACACTTCCCGCGTCCGCGACTGCGCGGACGATCCTGAGGTGCCTGAGCTCGAGGTCCATAACGGGAAGGTAAGGCGGCGATCTCTTCCAAACAATGCCTATATGTCAGGAATTGTGACAGATATTGTCGGGGGTCTCTGGGGTAGGGGGAGCCCATGACGACGATGGGAATAGATCCTGCCCAGCTCAGCGACGATGATCTGGTACGCGAGCTGCGGCAACTGCACACCACCCGCAGCGACACATTCTTCCACGGATCGGATGATGCGCTAGCCCGTCACACTTCCCGCACCAATGAGCTAGAGGCCGAATACCTCCGCCGCGTCCCGGATCGCGAAGTGGACCCGCTGCGGCTCCGCGAGGGAGCAAGGGAACGCCGATGAGCGAGGGCCATGATGTGCAGGCGCTGTCGGACGTCGACATCCACGTGTACGAGGCGGTGGCGTCCCAGACCGTGGAGACGGGCGGCGCGGGGCTCGGCGGCCTGATCAGGGCGACCGGGCTGACCGAGGACGAGGTACGCCGGAGCCTCACGAAGCTGGTCGAGCACGGGTACGTCGTCCCGCAGGGCGACGGTTACGCGCTGGGGCCGCACACGTTCGAGGTCGAATACTGACATCCCCACGCCCCGGCGCGCCGCCCGGACGGTGACGGCGCGCGAGGCGGATCTTCAGGGCTCCAGTACGAGCTTGCCGACGAAGTCGCCGCTCTCCATCAGCGCGTGCGCGGCGGCGGCGTCCGCCAGCGGGAAGACCCGGTCCACGTGCGCCGCCAGCTTCCCGGCCGCCGCCAGCCGGGCGATCTCCTCCAGCGCCGCGTGATCGGGCTCCACGCTGAACCGTCCCCACCGCACCCCGGCCCGCTCGAAGGCGGCCTCGTCGGCGGGCGTCGCCCCGGCGCCCGCGATGAACGTGCCGCCGGGCTTGAGCACGGGGATCGACCGGATCGGGTAGTCCCCGCCCACCATGTCCAGGACGAGGTCCACGCCGGAGACGGCCTCGGCGAAGTCCACGCCGGTGTAGTCGATCACCTCGTCGGCCCCCAGCTTCCTGACGAACTCGTGCTTGGCCGCCCGGGTGGTGCCGATCACGTACGCGCCGCGCAGCTTGGCGAGCTGCACGGCCAGGTGCCCGATCCCGCCGGCGGCCGCGTGGACCAGCACCCGCTGCCCGGGTGAGACGCCGGCGATGTCGGAGAAGGCCTGCCAGGCGGTCAGCGCGGCCATGGGCAGCGCCGCGGCCTGCACGTGATCGACGCCGTCCGGCTTGCGGGCGAACTGCCGCGGCCTGGCCACCACATAGTCGGCGTAGGCACGGGCGGCGTACGGGAAGTTGAGCATGCCGAAGACCTCGTCGCCGGGCTTGAAGCGGCCGGTGTACTCGCCGATCTCCTCCACGACGCCCGACACGTCCCAGCCGGGGGTCAGCGGCAGCTCGGTGTAGTCCGGCGGGAACGGGGTGCGCCGCAGCTTCCAGTCGGGCGGGTTGACGCCCGCGGCCCGCACCCGCACCAGCACCTCGTGCCGCTGCGGAACCGGCCGCGGGACCTCGGCGAGCTCCAGCACCTCGGGGTCGCCGAAGGCACGGTAAACGATTGCGCGCATGTTTTCTGACATGCCTCATATGCTGGTCAACTCAGGTATCTCTTGTGAAGAAGGCACCTGTTTGGTATTCAGGTACCTGATGGATACCAACTTTCCCGATCTCAGAGCCTACGGCGGCGCCGACGCGTTCCTGCAGGCGTGCAAGCCCCGCACCGTGCTCGGCATGTTCACCAACAAGTGGACGGGCCTGGTCATGGGCGCGCTCCTCGACGGGCCCAGGCGGTTCGGCGAGCTGCGCAGGATGCTCGACGGCATCACCCAGAAGATGCTGTCGCAGACCCTGCGCACCCTCGAACGCGACGGCCTGGCCACCCGCACCGTCTACCCGACGATCCCGCCACGGGTCGAGTACGAGCTCACCGGCCTCGGCCACAGCGCGATCGGCGTCCTGCGCTCCATCGGCGAGTGGGCGAGCGTGTACGCCGACGACGTGATCGCCGCCCGCGACGCCTACGACGAGAAGGCCAAGGAACCGGTCAGATCCGTTTGACCCGGGCCCACACCAGGAAGGCGCCGCCGAAGACGGCCATGGCCAGGCCGGTCCACAGATTGACGGGCTCGCCGAAGACGCCGGCGACGATCAGGATCACGCCGTACACCAGGAAGAGCCCGCCGATCACCATGCGGATGTCACTCACAGGATCACTCCGTACATCAGTGCGGCCAGGATGATCGCGCCGGTGCCGAGCACCACGGGCGAGCGGTACCACTTCGCGTCACCGGCCAGCGCGTCGTCCTCCAGGTCCACGGCGCTGAGCCCCCACACCAGCCCGCGCAGCTCCTCGGCGGGCTTGGCGGTGGTGACCAGCGTGACGACCACGGTCACGATCGCGTCCACGACGAAGGCCACGCCCGCGCCCCAGAAGCTGGCGTTCAGCTCGGTGCCGAAGTCCAGCAGACCGGCCTTGAACCCGATGTAGGAGGCGAAGCCGGACAGCGTGCCGGCCAGCAGCCCCCAGAACCCGGCCCACGGCGTCATCCGCCGCCAGAACAGGCCGATGATGAACGTCGCGAAGAGCGGCGCGTTGAAGAACGAGAACAGCGCCTGCAGGTAGTTCATGATGTTGGAGTAACCGGCCGCGATGAACGCGGTCCCGACCCCCATCGCCACGCCCGCCACGGTCGCGATCCGGCCCACCCGCACGTAGTAGCCGTCCTCGCGGTCCTTGCGCACGTGCGACTGCCAGATGTCGTTCGTGAACACGGTGTTGAACCCGCTGATGTTCGCCGCCATCCCCGCCATGAACGAGGCCAGCAGCCCGGTCACCGCGACCCCCAGCACGCCGTTCGGCAGCAGCTCGCGCATGAGCAGCGGGATCGCGTTGTTGTAGTCCTGGCCCTCGCCCCAGCCGCCGAACAGCACGAGCGCGATCATCCCCGGCAGCACCGTGATCAGCGGGATGAACAGCTTCGGGTACGCGGCGATGATCGGCGTGAGCCTGGACGCGTTCGTGTTCCTGGCCGACAGGGCGCGCTGGACCTCGGCGAAGTTGGTGGTCCAGTAGCCGAACGACAGCACGAAACCGAGCCCGAACACGATCCCGATCCAGTGGGCGTGCATCGGGTTGTCGCCCGCCGAGTTCACCCAGGTGTGCAGGCCGCCCTCGCCGAGCGTGCTCTGCCGGACCTTGTCGGCCAGGCCGGAGACCCCGCCCACCCGCATCAGCCCGAGCACGGTCAGCGGGATCAGCCCGGCGAGGATCACGAAGAACTGCAGGACCTCGTTGTAGATCGCGGAGGACAGGCCGCCGAGCGTGATGTACGACAGCACGATCACCGCCGACACCACCACCGAGACCGGCAGCGGCCAGCCCAGCAGCGCCTCCATGACCAGGGCCAGCGCGTACAGGTTCACACCGGCGATGAGGATCTGCGCCACCGCGAAGGTGATCGCGTTCAGCAGCTGCGTGGCCCCGTTGAAGCGCCTGCGCAGGAACTCGGGAACGGTGCGGACCTTCGAGCGGTAGTAGAACGGCATCATCACGATGCCGAGGAAGACCATCGCGGGAACCGCGCCGATCCAGTAGTAGTGCACGGTCATCGCGCCGTACTGGACGCCGTTGGCCGCCATGCCGAGGATCTCGATCGCGCCCAGGTTCGCCGAGACGAACGCCAGCCCGGTGATCCACGCGGGCAGCCCGCGTCCGGCCAGGAAGAAGTCGAGGCTGGAGCTGATGTGTTTTCGGGCGGCGAACCCGATCGCGAGCACGGTGGCGAAGTAGATCGCGATGAGAACGTAGTCGAGGAGGTTCACGTCGAGACGCACGGCGCTCCCGCTACCCCGTAAAACCAGGACATCACGCGCCGATCCGACGCGGCCCGGCGAGCCGGTGGTGGACCGCTGAACGCCGGCCGCCCTACTGTCAAGGGGTGGACGTCGCCGATCTGAGCCCCGCGCAGGCGCGGGAGCGCTTCCGCGCCGGCGAACGCGTGCCCACCGCCGGCTGGTGCCGGGGCTGGGCGCAGGCCAATCTGATCGCCGTCCCCAAGGGGCTGCGCTATGACCTGCTGCTGTTCGCCCATCACAACCCCCAGGCGTGCCCCGTGCTCGACGTGGGGGAGCCCGGTGCCTGGTCGACCGCGCTGTTCGCCGGTGACCTGCGTACGGACCTGCCCGGATACCGGCTCTACCGCGACGGCGCGCCGGTCGCCGACCTCAACGAGGTGGTGGCTGACTGGCGGGCGGACCTCGTGCCGTTCCTCATCGGCTGCAGCTTCACCTTCGAACGGGCGCTGCTGGCCGCCGGGGTGCCGGTCCGGCATCTGGAGCTGGGGACGAACGTGCCGATGTACGTCACGAACGTCCCCTGCGCCACGGCCGGGAGCTTGTCGGGGCCGCTGGTGGTGTCGATGCGGCCGGTCCCCGAGGAGCTGGTGGCGACGGCCGTCGCGGTGAGCGGCCGCTATCCGCTGGTGCACGGCGCGCCGGTGCAGGTCGGCGACCCCGGGGCGATCGGCGTCCGCGACCTGGCGCGGCCCGACTTCGGTGACCCGGTGGAGGTGCGGGAGGGGGAGGTGCCGCTGTTCTGGGCCTGCGGGGTGACGCCGCAGGCGGTGATCATGGCCAGCGGCGTCGAGTACGCGATCGGCCACCTGCCGGGTCACATGGCGATCATGGACGCGCGCGATGACGACTATCTAGTGACTTAACGAGATATTTCGCCGTATAGGTCGAAGCTTCCGTCATGTCGGCCGGCGTGCCCTCGAAGATCACCCGGCCTCCGTGCTGCCCCGCCTCCGGCCCCAGGTCGATGACCCAGTCGGCGTGCTTGACCACGTCCAGGTCGTGCTCCACGACGACGACCGTGTTGCCGTCGTCCACCAGCCGGTCGAGCAGCGCCAGCAGCGTGTCCACGTCCGCCATGTGCAGCCCGGTGGTCGGCTCGTCGAAGACGTACAGCTTGCCGTGCTCGCGCAGCCGATGCGCCAGCTTGAGCCGCTGCCGCTCCCCGCCGGACAGCGTGCTCAGCGGCTGCCCGAGCGTCAGGTAGCCGA
This sequence comes from Nonomuraea rosea, assembly GCF_039539705.1. NCBI lineage: Bacteria > Bacillati > Actinomycetota > Actinomycetes > Streptosporangiales > Streptosporangiaceae > Nonomuraea > Nonomuraea rosea. Next base: position 22,437 of record NZ_BAABDQ010000007.1, read on the forward strand.
GCCCCAGCCCGCCCAGCCGGGCGATGCCCGGCAGCTCGAACGCGCCCGCCGCCTCGTCCGCCGTCATCGCCAGCACGTCCGCGATCGTCCGGCCCGCCACCGTGTACGACAACGCCTCGTCGCTGTACCTGCTGCCCCCGCACGCGTCGCACACCCTGGTCACCGGGTCCATGAACGCCAGGTCGGTCGTGATCTCGCCGCGCCCCTTGCACACCGGGCACGCGCCGGCCGAGTTGAAGCTGAACAGCCCGGCCGCCACCCCGGCGGCCCCGGCGAACAGCTTCCGCAGCGGATCCATGGCGTTCAGGTACGTGGCCGGCGTCGAGCGGACGGAGGCGGCGATGGCCGACTGGTCGATGAGGATCGCCTCGGGGTGCTGGGCGACGAGCTCCCGCCGCATGAGCGTGCTCTTGCCCGACCCCGCCACCCCGGTGACGGCGCTCAGCACGCCGAGCGGGAGGCGTACCGTGACGTTCTTGAGGTTGTGGGCGTTCGCGTCCGCGACGGTCAGCCAGCCGGACGGCTCGCGCACGCGGTCCTTGAGCCCGGTCGTGCGCCTGAGCATGCGCCCGGTGGGCGTGTCACCGGCGGTCAGCCCGGCCACCGTGCCCTCGAACACCACGTGCCCGCCCGCCGCGCCCGCGCCCGGCCCCAGGTCCACGACATGGTCGGCGAGCGCGATCAGGTCGCGGTCGTGCTCGACCACGAGCACCGTGTTGCCCTTGTCGCGCAGGTCGGCCAGCAGGTCGCCGAGCCGGTGCACGTCACGCGGGTGCAGGCCCACGCTGGGCTCGTCGAAGATGTAGGTCATGCCGGTCAGGCTGCTGCCCAGGTTGCGCACGGTCTTGAGCCGCTGCGCCTCGCCGCCCGACAGCGTCGGCGTCTCGCGGTCGAGGCTGAGGTAGCCGAGCCCGATGGCCTCGATCCTGCGCAGCGACTCCACGGCCGCGTCGGCGACCGGGTCGGCCAGGCGGCCGAGCACGTCGATGAGGTCGGTGACCTCCATCGCGGCGTAGTCGGCGAGGTTGCGGCCGCCGATCCTGGAGGCCAGCGCGGCGGCGTTGAGCCTGGCCCCGCCGCACGCCGGGCAGGTGCTCTCGCGCACGTACGGCTGGGCCTCCGGATCGATCCGATCGCGGGCGCGCTTGAGGTAGAGGCGGTCGAAGCGGACCACCACGCCTTCGTAGGTGTTGTCGTACTTGCCGCGCTTGACCTTGAATCCGCTGCCGTACAGCAGCAGCTCGCGCTCCTTCGCGGTGAAGTCGCGCAGCGGCTTGTCCGGGTCGAACAGGCCCGAGGTCGCGTAGATCTGCCAGGGCGCGGTGTCGATCGGGTGCAGGGCCAGCGCGCCCTCGTTGAGCGTCAGGTCCGGGTCGATGATCCGGTCGAGGTCCAGCTCGATCCGCTTGCCCAGGCCGTCGCACTGCGGGCACATGCCCTGCGGGTCGTTGAAGCTGTAGGCGGTGGCGGGCCCGGCCGACGGCTCGCCGCGCCGCGAGAACAGCACCCGCAGCATGGGATGGACCTCGGTCATCGTGCCCACGGTCGAGCGCGCGCCGCCGCCGACCGGCTTCTGGTCGACGACGACGGCGGCCGTCAGGTTCGACATGCGCTCGGCTTTGGGGCGCTCGTGCTTGGGCAGCCGGTTCCTCACGAACGCGCTGAAGGTCTCGTTGAGCTGGCGCTGCGACTCCGTGGCGATGGTGCCGAACACGATCGACGACTTGCCCGATCCGGACACGCCGGTGAACACGGTCAGCCGCTCCTTGGGCAGGCGCAGCGAGACGTTCTTGAGGTTGTTCTGCCGCAGGCCGGTCAGTTCGATGTCGCCCGGCATCGTCTCCTCCTAGCTTTAGCTAACACCTATAGCATAAGCTACATGGCGTGAAAGATATTCCCGACCGCCGGGCCCGCAGGAGGGCCGAGACGCAGGCCGAGATCCTCGGCATCGCGCTCGGCGTGATGGCGGAGGAGGGGGTCGCGGGGCTGAGCCTGGCGGCCGTGGCCAGGCGGCTGGGCATCCGGCCGCCCTCGCTGTACAAGTACTTCCCGTCCAGGAACGCGGTCTACGACGCGCTGTTCAAGCTGGGGCAGGAGGGATATCTGGCCGCCGTCACGGGCCCCTCCACCCCGGGGCTGGCGGGCATGGGGGCGGCGCTGGAGGCGGGGGCCCGCTGGATCATGGGCAACCAGGTGCTGGCGCAGCTGCTGTTCTGGCGGCCGGTGCCGGGGTTCGCGCCGTCGCCCGGGTCGTACGCGCCCGCGCTGGCCGTCCACGAGCACTTCGCCACGCTGATCGGGCAGGCCGTCGGACGCGGCGAGCTGCATCCGGACGCGGCGAGCGAGGAAGGGCTCGACCTGGCCGCCGCCCTGATCGCCGGGCTGATCTCCCAGCAGCTCAGCAACCAGCCCGAGGCCGGCTACGAGGACGGGCGCTTCACCCGGTGGGTGCCGCGCCTGCCGGAGGTGTTCGCGGGAGTATACCCGCCGCCGTGAGCTGCTCCGCGACAGGCGGCGCGCCGCACCGGTTGTCGATCTCCAGATACGGTACGGCCGGCGGCTCGTCCACCCGGATGTTCCGCAGATAGTCCTCGAACGCCGCCAGCTTGCCCGCGTCCCTCCCCAGCCCCCTGGCCCGGAGGCGCTCGCGCAGCGTCGGGCTGTCGGAGCGGACCCACAGCAGGCGCACCGGCGGGCCGCCCAGCTCCGCCGCCCACCGCGCCCACCTGGCCGGGTCGTGCACCTGGGCGGTGAACGGGCCGTCGAGCAGCACCGGGCAGCCGTGCGCGCGGATCTGCCCGGCGAGCCTGGTCAGGCCGGCGTATTCGTGCCGTTTGACGTGTTCGTCGTACCAGGGGCCCTCGCGCTCGCCCGGCGGCCTGCCGTGCGCGTCCAGGACCGCCGCCACGAAGTCGCCGTACACGGTGTCCTTGTCCAGCAGGGCCGGCGCGGGGGAGAGGCGGGCGAGCAGGGCCGCCGCGACCGTGGACTTGCCCGCGCCCGGCGGACCGCTGATCACCCACACTGTGCTCACGCGCTCCACCCTAGGGAGCGTGTACGCGGATCTGCGTACACGGGTGCCTCGTCTGAGCGGACGACCCGCGCGCCGCCGGCGGCCAGACTCCTGCCCATGCTGACCGTGTTGACCAGGGCGTTCCGGGTGCCGGAGCTCCGCAGGAAATTGCTGTTCACGCTGGGCATGATCGGCCTGTTCCGGCTGGGGCAGGTCATGCCCGCGCCCGGGGTGGACGTCGTGGCGGTACGGGAGTGCGTCGGCTCGGCCAGCGGCGGGCTGTTCGACATGGCGCAGATGCTCAGCGGCGGCGCGATGCTGCAGCTGTCGGTGTTCGCGCTGGGCGTCATGCCGTACATCACGGCGAGCATCGTCATGCAGCTCCTCGCCGTGACGGTGCCCCGGCTGGAGCGGCTCAGGAAGGAGGGCCAGGAGGGCCAGGCGAAGATCACCCAGTACACGCGCTATCTGACCGTCGGGCTCTCCCTGCTCAACGCCGGCACGGTCGTCGCGCTGGCCCGCGCCGGCCAGCTGCTGCCGGGGTGCGCCCGGCCGCTGCTGCGCGACGACGGCCTGCTGGCCGTGACGGTGATCGTGGTGACCATGGTCGCGGGGGCGTGCGTGGTCATGTGGCTGGGGGAGCAGATCACCGACCGGGGGATCGGGAACGGCATGTCGATCCTGATGTTCACGCAGGTCGTGGCCGTCTTTCCGTCGTACATGTCCAAGATTTTCGTGCTGAGTCCGGCCAGTTTCGTGGTGATGCTCGTGGCCGGGCTGTTCCTGGTGGCGGCCGTGGTGTTCGTGGAGCAGGCGCAGCGGCGCATCCCCGTGCAGTACGCCAAGCGGATGGTGGGCGGGCGGACGTACGGAAGCAGCACGTACATCCCGCTGAAGGTGAACCAGGCGGGGATCGTGCCGGTCATCTTCACCAGCTCGCTGCTCTACCTGCCGACGGTGGTGTCGCCGATGCTCGGGGACGAGGCAGGGGGATGGGTCGCGCGCAACCTCACCACGGGGACGCATCCGCTCTACATGACGGTGTACGTGCTCATGATCGTCGCCTTCGCCTACTTCTACGTGTCGATCACCTTCAATCCGGTGGAGGTGGCGGACGGCCTGCGGCGTTACGGCGGGTTCGTCCCGGGGATGCGGCCTGGGCGGGCCACGGCTGCCTACCTGGCGTTCGTGCTGTCCCGGCTGACCGCTTCCGGGGCCCTCTACCTGGGGGCGCTGGCGCTGCTGCCGCTGGTGGCGTTCGCGATCCTGCGTGATCCCGGCACCCAGCAGAACTTCCCGTTCGGGGGGACCAGCGTGCTGATCATGGTGGGGGTCGGGCTCGACACCGTGAAGCAGATCGAGGCCCAGCTGCAGCAGCGCAACTACGAGGGGTTCCTCAAGTAGGCGCGCTCAAAGGGTGTCTCGATCCCCTTGGCGAACTTGCGGGGACGTCAGGACGGGACGCCGAGCGCCGCGCCGAAGACCCGCCGCGGACCTCGGGCAGGCGCGGTCAGGAGGGCACGCTCAGCCCGGCTCTCATGGCGAACACCACGAGCTGGGCCCGGTCCCTGGCACGCAGCTTGACCATGGCGCGGCTGACGTGGGTGCGCACCGTGTCGGGGCTGATCACCAGCTCTTTGGCGATCTCCTCGTTGGACCTGCCGGTGGCCACCCACGCCACCAGCTCCCGCTCGCGCGGGGTGAGGGTCTCGATGCCCTCGACCGGCTCGGTGCCGTGCCGGCCGAACATCCCGATGACCTTCCTGGTGATCGACGGCGACAGCAGGGCCTCGCCCGCGGCCACCACGCGCACGGCGTTGACCAGCTCGTCGGGGGCGCTGTCCTTGAGCACGAAGCCGCTGGCCCCGGCTTGGAGGGCGGCGAAGACGTACTCGTCCACGGCGAATGTCGTCACCACGACGATGCGGGTGCCGCGCAGCCCGGAGTCGTCGGCGATGGCCCGCAGCGTGGCCAGGCCGTCCATGCCGGGCATGCGGATGTCGAGCAGGAGCACGTCGGGGCGGGTGCGGCGGATCAACGCGAGCGCCGCCGCGCCGTCGGCCGCCTCGCCGACGCACTCCATGCCCCGCTCCCGCTCCAGCAACGCCCGCAGCCCCATCCGCACGACCGCCTGATCGTCGGCGATGGCCACCCTGATCGCACCTTCCGCCGACAGCCCACCGTCGGATGGAGCCGGCTCATCGCCGGGCACGTCCGGCCTGCGGGCACCGGTCGCGACTGTGCCAGGATCGCCGAGGGTGCTGGGCCTGCGGGTGCCGGACGCGGCCGGGCCGGGGTCACCGGGCGCGGTCACGCCGGGGCCTGCGGGAATGTGGCCACCACCCGGAAGCCGCCGCCTTCGCGTGGCCCGGCGGTGAGGTGGCCGCCGGCTTCGGTGACTCGGGCGCGCATCCCGGTCAGGCCGCGCCCTTCGCCGGCGCCCGTCCAGCCCGCGCCGCGGTCGGCGATCTCCAGCACGAACGCGCGGGGATCGCCGCCCACGCGTACGAGGGCTCGCGTCGGGCCGGCATGCCGCAGCACATTGGTGAGCGACTCGCGCACCACGCGGTAGACGGCGCCCTGGAGATGGGCGGGCACGACGAGGGCGGGGGGCTCGACGTCCACCGGCAGGCCGGCCGCCCGCACGCCGTCGATGAGGCTCGGCAGGTCGCCGCCCGGCGGGTCGATGCCGTCGAGCGCCGCCCTGAGGTGGGCGAGCGCCGTCGTGCTGGTCTCCCTGATCGCCCGCAGCGAGGCCCGCGTCTGCTCGGGGTCGTCGTCGAAGGTGACCAGCGCGATCCCGGCCTGCATGGCGATGGCCGCCAGCCCATGCCCGGCCGCGTCGTGCACCTCACCGGCGATCCTGGCCCGCTCCACCGCGACCACGTCCACCGCAACCGGACCCGGCCGCGACGCGACGGCGTCTGCGGCGATCGGCTCCCACCGCGGTGCGACGGCGTCTGCGGTGACGGGGTCCACTCGCGGTGCGTCCGCGTCTGTGGCCCCGAGGTCCCGCGAAGCTGGGGCCGGGTCGAGGGTCGGGGTGGGGTGGTGGGCGGTGTCCGGGTGTGCGGGGCGGACGGTCGTGAGCCGGGCGGGCCGGCCGGCCGGGATGCCCCAGGCTGCGGGCGGTGCCCAGCGCGCACCGGGATCAGCGGACTCCGCCGGGAGGCGCGCAGCCGGTGCCGGGAAGCCCGTGGATTCCGCGGAGCGGCCTGCAGGCGGTGCCAGGAAGGCCGTGGATTCGGCTGAGCGGCTCGCAGGCGGAGCCAGGAGGCTTGCGGACTCGGCGGCGACGGCGACCTGTGGGGGCTCGGCGTCCGCGGCGGCCGCTGCCGCGGCGGCGCGGGCCTGGGCGAGGCCGTTGAACGACCACGGGACGGCCAGCCAGCCGGCCCAGGCCAGCATCAGGACGACGGGTACGTCGCCCAGCCGGGTCAGGCGCGTCAGCGTGGCGCGCGACCGGCGCAGGCGACCGCGGGGAGACGTGTCCCCATGAGGGTGCCCATGACGGTCCTCATGCATCTCTCCATGACCGTGCCCATGCGCATGAAGGTGCCCATGCGTGTCCCCGGGTGTTTCCCGGCGCGTGTGCTGCGTGCCCATCCCTACCCGCTCAGGCTCGTGTAGCCCCGATCCTAGCGAGCTTTCACACGCTGCGGCTCGACCGCGTCCCGTCCAGTCCCCAAGAGATGATCTTGGAAGGCGTGACGATCTCTCTTGAGAAGAACGGCACCGGCGGCTCGGCGTCGGTCAGGGCCACCGCAGTGCCGCGGATCTCGATCCCCCGCGCGACCCAGGGATCGACCGAGGCCAGGTCGTCCACGACGAACGAGACCGTGCTCCCCGCCTGGACGTTCCGGAACTTCTTCGACGCGCCCATGGCGTGCCCGCCGATGGTGAGCACGCCGGTGTCCGCGTCGACGAAGAAGGCGGTCGGGTTGTTCTGCGCCTGCCCGTCGGGCGAGACCGTGGCCAGGCGCCCGAGGCGTTGCGTAGCCAGATAGTCCAGTTCGGCCGCTGTGAAGGTCATGCGCCCGATTCTGCAACCTCGACCGCGGTTGAGGTCAAGCGAGACCGGCGGTCAGCCAGCGCAGCGGGTTGCCGTTCGTGAGCAGGCGGATCACGTCCTCGCCGGTGCCCGCCTCGCGCAGGCGCGGCAGCAGCGCGTGGAAGAGCCGGGCGTAGCCGGGCCCGCCGTACCGCTGGACCTGCGCCACCCGGCTCAGCCCCGTGCTGATCAGCAGGCGCTCGGCGTGGCCGTCCTCGATGAGTCCGAGCGCGAGCTTGGCCGCCTGCTCGGCGCCGAGGCCGAGGACGTTCAGGTTCACGTACGCGCCCGCTTCGGCGATCTTCCTGGCGGCGCCCAGGTCGGTGCCCGCGTAGCTGACGGCCACCCGGGAGCCCGGCAGGTTCTCGCCGAGCACGATCTCCAGGACGGCCAGGGCGTTCGCGCCGTGGGTGGCGACGGGCAGACGGGAGCTCAGGCCGGCGCGGGCGGCGGCGACCAGGCAGCGCTCCTCGCGTGCCGTGGGCTCGGCGCCCCAGCAGCCGACCTCGCCGATCACACCGGGGAACACCCCCGTGCCGTCCACGCCGCTGAGGATCTCCTCCATCAGCCGGGCGGTGAGGGTGTCGGCGTCCTCGTCGCCGAGGTTCGTGAACGGCTCGGCGTACAGGCCGGTCGAGGCCATCACCGGCACCCGGCTGCCCGCGGCGATGCGGGCCAGGGCGGCGGCGTCACGGCCCATGCCGAGACAGGTCAGATCGACCACCAGGCCGAGCTCGTCGGACTTGCGGAGCTCACGCAGCTCGGCGGCGACGGTGAATTCCTCGTCGAGCCACCGGTACGGGTCGGAGTCGATGCCGACCGCCCAGCGCATGTCGGTGCGCAGGTGCTCGTGGGGGAGAATGGCACCGGTGATGGCGGCCGCGCGTACGGGACCGGTTACGGTGCGGAGCAGGACCTCGGGCATAACAGACATTAACCGATGTTTGCCGGAAGAAGCCTACTCCAGCGTTAAATTTTACCGTTTGGGCGGTTTGGTGATTTGCTAGTCGTCTGCAAGTGAGCGCAGAGAGCTGCGCCGTATCCTGGGTGGCACACCGACTGCCGGGGGGAATTGTGCAGGTTCAGAGCTCCGACACCGGCGACGCCGACATGATCAAGGGGGAGGCCGCCGGGCGCTCCGACATGCCCGAGCGCCGCACGGGCATCCATGGCTGGCTCGACGGCATCAGGTCCACGCGCACGGGCGCGCTCACCTTGAAGATCGTGATCGGCGCGATCGGCGCCATCATGGTCGTGGGCGGCCTGATCATGGTGCCGTTCCCGGGTCCCGGGTGGCTGGTGGTGTTCGCGGGGCTGGCGGTGCTGGCCACGGAGTTCCACTGGGCGCGCAGGGCGCTGGAGTTCGGCAAGCAGACGCTGCACGCCTGGACGGAGTGGTACAAGCGGCAGGGCTGGACCGTCCGCATCATCGTGCTCGTCGTGACCGTGGCCGCCGCGGCCGTGATCGTCTACTTCGGGCTGCGCACGCTCGGCGTGGACGTCATCGAGATCGTCCAGCGGTTCATCTAGACCTGGTCGGTATCGCGGCCGGAATTTCGCGTTTTACTTGTCTATTCTGCGGGGCGTGATCGCCGAAATCGTCATCGCGCTGTCCTTAACGCTCTCCGCTCCGGCGGCGGTCCTCTCCACCTCGGCCGCCGCCCCGGTGGACCTGGTCCTGCCCGGCATCGGTGGCGTGAAATATCACGAGAACACCGGCGATCCGGTACGCCTAGCCGCCTACGGCCTCGGCACCAAGCGCACCTACCTGCGCTCCGCGACCGGCAACGCCTTCGCCTGGGAGAAAACGCTGTCCGAAGTGTCCGTCGCGCCGGGCAACCGGCTGACCGCGGGCGTGCCGGCGTCGTACAAGTCGGGGTATGACACCCTCGTCGTCACCGACCGCACCACCGGCAAGTCCACGAGCATCCGCACGGTGAAGAAGCCGCTGGCCGCCTCCTACGCCTCGTGGTCGCGCGACGGCAAGCAGGTCGCGCTCACCGTCGAGCAGAAGGTGAGCGGCGCCTGGCGGGTGGCCGGCTTCACCGTCGTGGACGTGGCCGCCAAGCGTGCGCGCACGGTCAAGATCTCCGGACTGAGCAGGAACGCGGGCTTCTGGTGGAGCCCGGGCGGCAACCTCGTCTCCATGTACGGCACCGGCCTGCGCGCCTACCGGGCGACCGACGGCGCGGTCGTGCGCACGTACAAGGACGTCGGCCTGCCCACGGGGCCTGAAGACTCCTTCTCCCCGTCGGGCAAGAGCCTGGCCACGTGGTGCCCGTCGCGCTTCAAGGAGCAGCTCTGCGTCGTCGACGCGGCCGGCGGCAAGATCACCCGGCGGGTGAACGTCCGGCCGGAGGCGTTGTTCGGCTGGTGGGACGAAAGCCACGTCATCGCCGTCATGCCGCGCGGCACCGCCTACCGGCTGTCGGTGCTGGACCTCACGGGCAAGGTGACGCGCGTGCTCGCGGACCTGCCCGCCAAGACGTGGGCCGCCGAGCTCTGGGTCTCCTTCACCCGGACCGCGTCATAGGTAGAGGCCGGTGCCGTGGTCGGTCTCCTGGGTGGCCACGGCGTGCAGGTCGCGCTCGCGCATCACCAGATAGACCTGCGTGTGCAGCTCCACCTCGAACTGGTCCTCCGGGTTGAACAGCACCTTGTCGCCCACCTTGACCGAGCGCACGTTCGTGCCGACGCCGCAGACCTCGCCCCACGCCAGCCGGTTGGCCAGCTTGACCGTGGCCGGGATGACGATGCCGGAGCCGCTGCGCCGCTCCTCCGCCTCCTGCTCCAACCTGATCATGACCCGGTCGTGCAGCATCTGAATCTCGAACTTGGGCTCTACCACAGGCCCAAGTTTACGAGTAGCCAGACCCTCGTGACCCGCTTACCTCCGCGGGCCGGGCGTGACAGGATAAATCCATGATCATGGCTTTCGGCGAGACGGGCTGGCAGTGGCTGAACGCTCCCCGGGAGTGGACCGCCGACGACGGCCTGAGCCTGTTCTGCGACGCCGCCACCGACCTGTGGTGCACGACGCACTACGGCTACGACAAGGACTCCGCCCACCAGTTCGGCCGGACGCTGCCCGGCGACCTGCGGCTCACGGTCACCTTCTCCGGCGACTACGCCGAGCAGTACGACCAGGCCGGGGCCATCCTCAGGATCGACGAGGCGAACTGGATCAAGGCCGGGATCGAGTACGTCGACGGCGGCTACCACCTGAGCACGGTCGTGACCAGGGGGTTCTCGGACTGGTCGGTGCTGCCGCTGGGGCGGGTCGCCGAGCGGGTGACGATCGACCTGGAGCGCGCGGGCGACGCGGTCACCGTGCGTTACGGCCTGGACGGCGAGCCGCCGCAGACCCTGCTGCGCCTGGCCTACTTCCCGCCCGGCGGGGCCGCGCTGGCCGGCGCCATGGCCGCCGCCCCCGTCGGCAAGGGCTTCGCCGTGCGCTTCAGCGACGTACGCGTCTGCGAGCTCTGAGCCGGGCGTACGCGTCTGCGAGCCGTGAGCCGGGCGGTCACGGCAGTCTGAGCTCGGCGAACACCGGCCGGTGGTCGGTGCGCCCGAGCGAGAGCACCTCGAACCTGCGCACCGCCATCCGCGAGTCCGCCAGCACGTGGTCGATCGCCACGCCGGGCAGGTTCGTCTGCGAGCCCTCCTGCGGCCAGGTGGCCAGGTAGCCGAGCCCCCGCACGTCGGCCGCGTCCCGGTAGCCGGCCGCCAGCAGGTCGCGGATCGGCAGGTGGTCGAGCGTCGCGTTGAAGTCCCCCGCCAGCACCCGCAGCGCCTTGCCGCCGCGCGGCAGCGCCTCCAGCCCGGACTGCCAGCACGGCTGCCGCCCGATCCGCTTGGGCGCGCACGGGTGCACCGAGACGATCTCGACCCGCGCCCCGCCCGGATGCTTGAGCCAGGCCCTGGCCTGCCCGAACCCGCCGATGTTGATCGTCTCGCCGGCCGTGAGCGGATGCCGCGCGTACACGGCGGATCCGCCGACCCCCGGCAACGGCCGCGACACGGCGTACGGCAGCACCTTGGAAAGGCCCGCCTCGACCAGCCGTTCCTCGGCGTCCGGGGTGAACTCCTGCAGTGTCAGCACGTCCGGCCGCAGCTTCGTGACCAGGGCCATCAGCTCCGTCGTGCCCGCCCGCCCCACCAGTAGGTTCGCCGCGAGCACCCGCAGCACCGGCCCCCCGGCGTCGGGGTTGCCGTCGGTCAGCGCGCGGGGGAGCAGCGCGGGCACCAGCGCCAGCACCGACACGAGCGCCACGGTGCCCGCCGCCCACCGCTTCAGCAGCACGGCCAGCAACACCCCCAGAACGGCCCCGAACCCCGCGTACGGCGTGTACGCCACCATCGGCACCCACGGCCAGTCCGGCTCGAACCCGCTCAGCCGCACGACCGCCCACCCGGCGAACGGCACCACCACGATCCAGCTCATCCATGTGCGCACGCCCATGTATCACCACGAAGACCGATTCGAGTTCATGAGCCCGATTCGAGTTCATGAGAAGGTGTGCACCATGCACGACGCGGAAGCCAGAGTCCTCAACGCCATCGACGCGGCGGACACCGTGCGCCTGCTGGCCGAGACCGTCAGGACTCCCAGCGTCACGGGCACCGACGCCGAGTCCGAGCTGCAGCACCGGTTCGCCGGCCTGCTCACCGAGGCGGGCATGGACGTGGACGTCTGGCAGCTCGACCTGGCCGACCTGACCGCCCGTCCCGGCTTTCCCGGCTCCGAGGCGCCCAGGGTCGAGGGGTACGGCGTCGTGGCCGTGACCCCCGGCGAAGGGCCGCCCGCGCTGGCGCTCCAAGGGCACGTGGACGTGGTGCCGACCGGCGACCTGGCCAAATGGGCGGGCAGCGACCCGTTCGCCGCCCGGATCACCGGCGACGTGCTGCGCGGCGTCCTGCACGGCAGGGGCGCCTGCGACATGAAGGCCGGGCTCGTCGCGAACCTGGCCGTGGCCAGGGCGCTGCGCGTGTCCGGGGTGCGGCTGGCCAGGCCGCTGGCCGTGCACTGCGTGATCAGCGAGGAGGACGGCGGGCTCGGCGCGTTCGCGACCCTGGCCAGGGGGCATACGGCGGAGGCCGCGGTGATCACCGAGCCCACCAGCGGCACGGTCATCACGGCCAACGCGGGGGCGCTGACGTTCCGGCTGGAGATCGCCGGGCGGGCCGCCCACGGCGCGACGCGGCACGAGGGGGTCAACGCCGTCGAGGTGTTCTGGCCGGTGTTCGAGGCGATCAGGCGGCTGGAGGCCGGCCGCAACAGGGACGTCCCCGGGCTCTTCGGGCTCGCGACGCCGTACCCGATCGAGTTCGGGACCGTGCGCGCGGGGGACTGGGCCAGCACCGTGCCCGACCTGCTGATCGCCGAGGGGCGGCTGGGGGTGCGGCTGGATGAGGACCCGGCGGCGGCGCGGGCGGCGTTCGAGGAGGCGGTGGCGGACGTCGCGGATCCCTGGCTGCGCGCGAACCCGCCGGTGGTGACGTGGCCGGGCGGTCAGTTCGCCAGCGGCCGGCTGCCCGCTGGACACGCGCTGCTGTCCGAGGTCACCGGGGCGGTCGCCGACACGACCGGCCGGCGGCCCGCGGAGTCGGCGGCGCCGTACGGGAGCGACCTGCGGCTGTACGCGGCCGGCGGGATCCCGACGCTGCACTACGGCCCGGGAGACGTGCGGTTCGCGCACGCCCCCAGGGAGCAGGTCGAGCTGGCGGAGCTGCACGAGGTCACGCGGGCACTGGCTCTGCTCGCTGTGCGCCGCTGCGGAGCACTCTGAGCAGTGAGCCGGGGCTCATCAGCGACGGCGGCGGGTCGTACAGGTTCGCCACCCGCAGGAAGCGCATCGCCAGCTCGGGATCGTGCGCCGCGGCGGCGTGGAAGCGCTCCATGTACGCGTTCACCAGGCGGATCTTCGGCGTCAGGTTGCCCTTCACACCGGGCATCCGCAGATCGCCGCCGACGGTGATCTCCCACGGCGCGTCCACCACCTTCGCGATCCTCTTGAAGAACGGCAGTGCTCCGAGGTCCGTATCGAGCAGGTTGTGGGCCTCCAGCGCGGCGACGGTCATGCCCTGGCCGTACAGGGGGTTGAACGCGCAGACGGCGTCCCCCGTCACGAGCAGGCCCTCGGGGAAGCGGGTCAGCCGCTCGTAGTGCCGCCTGATGGCGGCCGGATTGCGGTACGTGCGCGGCTCCCCGATCGGCTCGGCGAACCTGACCAGGCCGTACAGGTCGGGGGCCGGGAGCGTGGCCGCGAAGTGGGCGAACTCGGACAGGCCCAGGCCGGGAGCCTCGCCGTACCCGGCCAGGGTGACGATCCAGCGGTCGTCCTCCAGCGCGAGCGCGACCCCGCCGCGCGGCGACTCGGGCGTGGGCGCGATGATGACGATCAGGTCCCCGTCGAGGTCTTCCGGCTTGCGGCGGAACTCGCGCGTGCCGTACCGCAGGTCGATCACCACCCGCTCCTCCTCCGGCTGCGGGTAGCCCAGCTCGCCGAGCCAGAACGGGGTGCGCGAGCCCCGTCCGCTCGCGTCCACGACGAGGTCGGCCGGAACGGGCTCTCCGTCGGCGAGCCGGATCCCCGTGACGCGGCCCTCCTGGGACAGCAGGCCGGTGGCGATCCTGTTCTGCATCAGCCGCACGCCGGGCAGGGCGCCGACCCGGCGCCGCACCTGGCCTTCGAGCAGCGGCCGGCTGACGAGCAGCCCGGCCAGGCCGCTTTCGCCGCGGGCCAGGCGCTGCCCGGCGTGGATGTGGCGGGCGTACCGCTGCATGTCGCCCCTGATCGCCCCCTGCGCGACCAGCTCGGCGGAGATGCCGGGCAGCAGCTCGTCCATGATCTCGCGGCCCTTGGCGAGCAGCCCGTGCGCGTGTCGGCTCTGCGCCACGCCCCTCCGATGGGCGTCCACGCTGGGCAGTGTGTCGCGGTCGAGCACCGTGACCCGGGCGAACCGGCGGTGCAGGGCGGCGGCGGACAACAGCCCGGACATGCTCGCGCCGATGATGACGGCGTGGTCCATGATGAATTTCCCCCTGTGAAGACGCTGTGAAGACGCTGTGAAGACGCTGTGCTGACCCCTGTGAAAAGTGACTCTTCGGCAGAGGGTCGCTGGGGGGCCGGGTTCCTTCCACGTCCTTTGGCACGCATCGCCCGCAGGGAATTGGACTATAGTCCGGATAATGCTGGAATCGCCGCTGGAGCTGCTGGTCGGACGCCCGGTGCAGGAGCGCGCCGACGCGGCGCGCAACAGGGAGAAGGTGCTGGCCGCCGCCGCCCGCCTGTTCGCGGAGAAGGGCGTGGAGGGGGTCTCGATGGACGCCATCGCCGCCGAGGCGGGCGTCGGCAAGGGCACGCTCTTCCGAAGATTCGGCGATAAATCAGGACTCGCGGTGGCGCTCCTGGACGCGCGCGAAAGCGAGCTGCAGCAGCGCATCCTGTCCGGCCCGCCGCCGCTCGGCCCGGGGGCCCCCGCGGCCGGGCGCCTGGCCGCGTTCACCGCCGCCTACCTGGACTACCTGTTCGCCCACCTCGACCTGGTACGCCTGTCGGAGACGGCCAGCCCGGGCGCCCGCTACCGCATCGGGGCCTACCGCTTCTGGCATCGGCACGTGGCCATCCTGCTCGCCGAGTCCTGCCCGGGCCGCGACGCCGACGTTCTCGCCCACACCCTGCTGGCCGCCATGGGGGCGGAGGCGGCGGGCGTGCTGAAGGAGCAGTACGGCCAGGCCAGAGCCGCCGCGGGCATCACGGCCCTGGTCGCCGCCCTGACGGGCTAGGCGGAGGCCGGCACGCGGCGGCGGGCCTCCGGGACGATGAGCGGCGTGCCCGACTGCGGATCCTGGATGATCTCGCAGCGCAGGTCGAACACCTGGCGCACCAGATCAGGGGTGACGATCTCGGTCGGGTCGCCCTCCGCCACGATCTCGCCGTCCCGCATCACGATCAGGTGGGTGGCGTACCTGCACGCCTGGTTCAGGTCGTGCAGCACGGCCACCATGGTCCGGCCGGCCTCGTGCAGGTCGGCGCAGAGGTCCAGCACCTCGATCTGGTGGGAGATGTCCAGGAACGTGGTCGGCTCGTCGAGCAGCAGGATCGGCGTCTCCTGCGCCAGCGCCATGGCCAGCCACACCCGCTGCCGCTGCCCTCCCGACAGCTCGTCCACGATCCGGTCGGCCAGCTCCGCCACGTCGGTCGCCCGCATGGCCTCGTCCACCGCCGCCTCGTCGGTCTTCGACCACTGCCGCATCAGCCGCTGGTGCGGGTAGCGGCCGCGGGCCACCAGGTCGGCCACGGTGATCCCGTCGGGCACGATCGAGCTCTGCGGGAGCAGGCCCAGCCGGCGCGCGACCTCCTTCGACGGCAGCGCGGTGATCACGCTGCCGTCCAGGTGCACGGCCCCCGTTCTGGGCTTGAGCATCCTGGCCAGGGCGCGCAGCAGGGTGGACTTGCCGCAGGCGTTCGGGCCGATGATCACGGTGAAGGACTCGTCCGGGATCGCCACGCTGAGGTCGGTGGCCACGACGCGCTGGTCGTAGGCGAGGGTCAGGTCGGTGCCTGACAGTCGGGCGGTGGCCATCAAAAGGGTCCTTTCACGGAGTTCTGGTCGTCAGTGTGGTCTGTGTCATCAGTGGCGGTCTTTCCTCAGCAGCAGGGCGAGGTACGTGCCGCCGATCGCGGCGGTCAGCACGCCGACGGGCAGCTGGGTGGGCGCGAGCAGCCGCTGCGCCGCCAGGTCGGCCCCGGTCAGCAGCACCGCGCCCATCAGCGCCGAGGCGCCCAGCGTCACGCCGGGCGAGCGGGTGAGCCGCCGCGCGAGCTGCGGCGCGGCCAGCGCGACGAAGACGACGGGCCCCGCGGCGGCCGTGGCCACCCCGGCCAGCAGCACACCGGCCGTGATGGCCGTCGCGCGCACGACCTCGACCTTGATGCCCATGGCCTTGGCCGAGTCGTTGCCCATCTCGATCATCCGCATCGGCCGCGCCACGTACGCGCACATCGGCAGCAGCACGGCCAGCGCCAGCCCGACGGGGATCGCGTGATCCCAGCCGCGCCCGCTGAGGCTGCCGGTGAGCCAGGCGCCCGCGGTGGCCGCGTCGTTGATGTTGGCCCTGGTCAGCAGGTACGAGTTGACCGCCAGCAGCAGCGCGTTCGCGCCGATGCCGACCAGGACCAGCCGGTAGCCCTGCACGCCGCCGCGGAAGGCCAGCGCGTAGACCAGCACGGCCGTGACGACGCACCCGGTCAGTGCGCCGCCGGCGATCATCATGGCCGAGCCGCCCGAGACCACGGCGATGATGCCGCCCGTCGAGGCGCCGGCGGTGAAGCCGATGAAGTCGGGGCTGCCCAGCGGGTTCCTCGTCAGGCTCTGGAAGATCGCGCCGCTCACCCCGAACGCGGCCCCGACCAGCAGCCCGGTGACCACGCGCGGGGCGCGGAGCTTGGTCACGATCAGCTCGGCGACCGGCGTGCCCTGGCCGAAGATGGCGGTGACGATGTCGGGCACGGGCACGGTCAGCTCGCCCGTGGACAGCGCCGCGACCGTCACCAGGCAGGCGGCCACGACGAGGACGGCGCCGATGAGCAGGGTGCGGGGCGCGAGGCGTACGGACCAGGAGCCGACCCGGATGGTCACAGCGCCGCCACCCGCTTCCGCCGCGCCAGCATGATGAAGACCGGCGCGCCGATCACCGCCCACACGATGCCCACCTGCACCTCTCCCGGCCGGGCGATGAGCCGCCCGGCGACGTCGGCGGCGAGCAGCAGCACCGGCGCGATCAGCGCCGAGTACGGCAGGACCCACCGCTGGTCCGGCCCCACGAGAGCGCGGACGGCGTGCGGCACGATCAGCCCGACGAACCACAGCGGCCCGGCGGCGGCGGTGGCCGCGCCGCACAGCAGCGTGACCGCCACCCCGGTGAGCAAGCGCGTGCGGTTGACGGCCACGCCGAGCGCCTTGCCCGCGTCGTCGCCGAGCGCGAGCATGTTGAGCGGCCTGGCCAGCAGCAGGCCGAGCACGAGCCCCGCCACCATGAACGGCGCCAGCCGCACGAGCGTGTCCGCCGTCTGCCCGGCCAGCGAGCCGGTCAGCCAGAACCGCATCCGGTCGAACGTCTGCGTGTCCATGCGCAGGATGGCCGAGGCCACCGCCGTGCACACCATGCCGAGGGCGACGCCGGCCAGCGCGAGGCGTACCGGGCTGGAGCCCGAGCGGCCCGCCGAGGCCAGCGCGTAGACCACGACGGAGGCCAGCGCCGCCCCGCCGAACGCGAACCACACGTAGACCGCCGGGTCGGAGAGCCCGAAGACGCCCAGCGCCAGCGTGACGCCCAGCGCGGCCCCCTCGTTGATGCCCAGCAGCCCCGGGTCGGCGAGCGGGTTACGGGTCAGGCTCTGCATGAGCGCGCCCGCCAGCCCCAGCGCGGCGCCCACGCCGAGGCCGAGCAGCGTGCGCGGGACGCGCAGCTCGCGGATGACCGTGTGGTCGCTGGAGCCGTCCGGCATGAGGAAGGCGTCGATCACCGTGGAGAAGGGCACGGACCGCGCGCCCAATGCCACGCTGGCCATCGCGGTCAGCACCAGCACGGCCAGCGCCACGACCAGCCCCGCGGCCAGCAGCGCGGCCCGGCTCCTGGGCGTCCGCTCGCTCGCCTCCGCACTCTCACCGGCGACTTCTGCGGCCAGGCGCACTCCGCCCCCTCTCCTAGCGGTCAAACTTAGGCAAGGCTAATCTAATGACCTAAGAATCAGGCAAGCCTAACCTTGGGAGACGGACATGTCGGGATCGCCACTGGCTCGTAGAGGGTTCCTGTCGGCGGCGGCAGGCCTCGCGGCGACCCTGACACTGGCGTCCTGCGGCGGCGGAGGCTCCGAGACGGCCCCCGCCGCCGCAGGCTCATCCGCGGCGACGGCCCAGAGCTGGACCTTCACCGACGACCGCGGCAGGAAGCTCGACCAGGCCAAGCGCCCGTCCAGGATCGTCGCCCAGGTCGGAGCCGCCGCCGCGCTCTGGGACTTCGGCGTGCGGCCCATCGCGGTCTT
Organism: Nonomuraea rosea; assembly: GCF_039539705.1. Lineage (NCBI taxonomy): Bacteria > Bacillati > Actinomycetota > Actinomycetes > Streptosporangiales > Streptosporangiaceae > Nonomuraea > Nonomuraea rosea. The sequence goes on from NZ_BAABDQ010000007.1 coordinate 40,552, forward strand.
CGGCCCGCACAAGCTCAAGGACGGCGCCAAGGACCCGCAGGTGGGCAACGTGGACATCACCAAGGTGGAGTCCCTGGGCAACGTGTGGGACGAGTTCAACGTCGAGAAGTACATCTCACTGCAGCCGGACCTCCTGGTCAGCGGCATGTACACCAAGGAAGCCCTCTGGTACGTGCCCGAGAAGTCCAAGGACACCATCGAGCAGGTCGCCCCGACCGCGGGCATCATGCTGCTCGGCCGCAGCGCCACCGAGGTGCTCAGCAAGTACGAGGAGCTGGCGAAATCCCTCGGCGCGGACATGCGGGGCGTCCCCGAGGCCAAGGCCCGCATGGAGGCCGCCACCAAGGAGCTGGCGCGGTTCAAGGACCTCAAGATCCTCGTGATGTCCGGCAGCCCCGAGTCGATGTGGGTGTCGAACCCGCCGGACCACCCGGACCTCAAGCACGTCGCCGCCGCCGGACTGAACCTCGTCACGCCGTCAAAGGTGGACGAACAGGGCTTTTTCCAAACCCTGAGCTGGGAGAACGCGGACGAGTACGAGGCCGACGTGATTCTCTACGACACCCGCACCCAGTCGATCAAACCCGAGGAGATGCTGAAGATGCCCACCTTCGCCAAGCTCCCCGCGGTCAAGGCCGGCCAGCTCTACCCGTGGCGCGCGGAGATCCCGTTCAGCTATCAGACGTACGCGGCCTTCCTGGAGGAGCTGGTGGCCAACCTCGGGAAGGCTAATAAGCTCCCCTGACCTCCACGATCTCGGCGAGCGGGAACTCCAGGTAGTCGCCCGCCTCCTCGCACCAGGCGTCCAGCGCGCAGCCCTTGAGCTCGCCGTGGCTGATGGTGGCGGTCAGCCCGCCGGTCAGCGTGATGCCCGCGCGCACGCCGCGGTCGACCACGAAGCCGAGCAGCGACTGCTGCGCGGTCGGCAGCCTGGTCGCCATCCTGCCGATGATCGCCCAGGTGCGTCCGCTCTTGCCGTCTTCGGCCCGGTTGTCGGTGAGCAGGCGGCGGGCGTGCTCGTACGGGTCGGGTGTGGGCTCGGCCAGGATGTAGGGGGGCGCCTCCAGCTCCGCGATGTCCGGAAACTCGGCCAGCTCGGCCACCTGCCCGCCGGGCAGCAGGACCAGCTTGCCGTTGTGCGGCTCCTCGGCCCTGACCCGGTGGATGGTGATCTGGCCGGTGTCGGAGACGGGCACGGGGGAGTAGCCGTTCTCGCGCAGCAGGGCCAGGGTGCGTTCGGCGCCGGCCGCGCTGACCAGCACCGTGGGGGCGAGCAGCCGCAGGCCGAGCCGGCTCAGCCGCCGGTGCGCGGCGATCTCGGCCAGCAGCCCGGGGTCGCCGGCCTGGATGACGCAGCCGACCGTCGTCACGGTCACCTCGCCGTGCCTGCGGGCGGTGTCGCGGACGAGGTATTCGAGCGGCTGCGGGATCGTGCCGACGCCGGCCAGCTCGTCGAGCAGCGCGTCGGCCTCGTAGCCGTGGTCGAGGGCGCGGCGCACGCTCTCGGTGGTGAACCGCCACACCGAGGCCGCGCCGCGGGACTCGCGCTCGGCGGCCCGGTCGAGCAGCGCCGCCAGCTCCGCCGACGGGGGCCCCGTCACCACCGCGGTCAGGTCGGGCCCGAACAGGGCGCTCCTGCGCACGCTCGCCAGCGCCCGGGTGGACGCCGCGGCCAGCACGGGGTCGTGCTCGACCAGGGGAACGGAGTCGTCGTTCTCGTCGCCCGGCTTGGCGGTGAGCCCGGACAGCGCCCGGCCGAGGTCGGTGAGCGCGTCGTTGGCCAGCAGGCCCAGCAGCGTCGCCTCGGCCAGCACCGCGGGCGCGCACTCCCGCAGCAGCTCCTGGTCGAGCAGCGGCGCGTGCCAGTGCACGTTGGCCACCAGGCTGTCGCGGTCGGCGAAGCCCGTGCCCGCGGGTAGGTGGGCCAGCACCGCCAGCACGGCCCTGCGCACCCGGGCCACGGCGCTGCCGGCGGGGTCGTCGCCCAGCACGGTGCCGTACTTGCCGTCGATCTTGCGCAGCGAGGAGCGCTCCATGCGCCACCACGCCGACAGCAGCACCCGCAGCCTGGCCGAGCCCTCGTCGAGCCGCCACCGGTCGAAGCGCTCGGTGGGGATCATGCCGCCCGACTGCTCGTCCCAGGCCAGCAGCCTGGCCACCGCGCAGACCTCCAGCAGCAGCCGCGTCTCGTCCTCGTCGCAGCCGGTCTCCTTGGCCATCCTGCGGACCTCGCGCACGCCCACGCCGCCCGTCTTGAGCAGCGGCAGCGGCGTCTTGGAGGTGTTGTCCAGCAGGGCCGCGCAGCGCTCGACCACATGCGGCGCGGCCAGCGTCATCAGATGATCGACCTCTTCTGGATCGACCGGGATCGTCGCCACCTCGGGCGCCACGGGCCGGAAGGCCGGATGGTAGCCGGGGCCGCGCAGGCAGATCGCCACCTCGCGGGGGATCTCGGCGACGTGCCAGCTCGGGCGGAAAAGCAGGCCGTGGTCGGCGCACCACTTCTCCGGCGTGCCGGGCGTGACGAACCTGCCGCCGTCGATGTCGCGTGAAGGCCCGTCCCAGGCGAACCGGTCGAGCAGCGGCGCCGTGCCCTCGGGCGCGCCGCGCAGCAGCGCCTGCATCCGGCCGGCGTCGCTGAGCGCCTCGGTGACACGGGCGATCGTGCGGCGCTTGTTGCCCTGCGCGGGCAGGCCGACGTTACGGGCGAGCGCGTGCAGCGCGTCGTTGCTGATCGTCCAGGAGTTGAGGTAGTGGCCGAGCGGCTCGCCCAGGCCGAGCGGCGCGGCCCACCAGCGTGAGACGCCTTCCGCGAGCCGGATCACGCCGTCGTCGCCCGGCCAGGCCAGCGCGTGGTCATAGAGGTGCTCAAGCCAGGGGGTCACCTCGCCGGCCTGGGTGTCGACGAAGTCCGCCAGCCGCTCGGCCGTGGGGCGGCTCATGGCCAGCGCCGCCTCGGCCAGCTGCAGGCAGGGCAGCGGCAGGTCCCGCAGGGTCTCCATCACGGCGAACCCGTTGCCCAGCCGCTGGGCGAGGGTGTCGAGCCGGCGCGGCCAGGGCGCGGCGATGGCGTCAGGCCTGTTCGCGAGGATGCGGCCAAGCCTGTCTTCTTCTAGTGTTCGCAGCCAGCCGAGCAGGTGATCTTCCATCTGTCAGCACTCTCATGGGGTCGCGCGCGGGACTCACCGTGAGCCATGACCATCCACGGTAATGCAGATCACCCCCGGTCAGGAGAGGACTGCCCAGACGATCTTTCCGTGTGGTGCGAGTGCTGACCAGCCCCAGCGGAGGCTGAGCGATTCGACGATGTGGAGTCCGAGGCCACCGGTGTCAAGGGGGCCAGGGTATCGCAGCACGGGCACCGAGGAGCCGGGATCGGTGAAGGCGCTGGTGACGAGTGACCCCCGGCGCACCAGCGACATGTGGACAGGCCGCGCGCAGTGCGGCTCGGCCAGGTGCAGGCCGTGGCGCAGCGCGTTGGTGGCGAGCTCGGAGACCACGAGCTCCATGTTCTCGATCAGCTCGGCGAGCCCCCATCCCGACAGGGCGCCGGCCGCCAGGCTGCGGGCCGAGTGGGCCGAGGACGCGTTGGGCGGGAGCACGAACGTGGCACTCGCGGAGGGGCCGGGGGCCAGCAGATCGCGAGCCGCCTCCGGCCACCAGCCGACCGGAGGCCACCAGTCGAACGTGGTCCATTGGCCGTGCGCCGTGGTGGATTGCACGTAGATCATTCTGCGGCAAACTCTCGTGCAGGTGCAAGAGCGAATGCACGTGCAGACAAACCGTGCACGCGCTACGGTTGCCATCAAATGGTCAATATGGGGGAAAGGGGATCTTGTCCGCGGCCCATGATCTTTCGGCCGTGAAGTGACAGACTGTGTCGCAAGGAAACGACCAAGGAGCAGCACGTGTCGATTGATCCGCCCGGTTCCGGTTCGACCGTTCGGCGCATCATGCTTGGGGCGAGTCTCAGGCGCCTGCGTGAAGCCAGCGGGCTCGACCGTGGACAGGCCGGATTTCACATCCGGGCGTCCGAGTCCAAGATCAGCCGTATGGAGCTCGGTCGTGTCGGATTCAAGACACGTGACGTGGAAGACCTGCTGACCCTGTACGGCGTCGTCGACGATGCCGAGCGCCGTGCCCTGCTGGAGATGGTTCGCGAGGCCAACACCCCCGGGTGGTGGCACAAGTATTCATCCGAGTTGCCCACGTGGTTCACCACGTACGTGGGCCTGGAAGAGGCTGCCAGCGTGATCCGCACCTATGAGGTGCAGTTCGTGCCCGGCCTGTTGCAGACAGCCTCGTATGCGCGATCGGTCTATCAGCTTGGCAACCCCGATGCGAGTCCCGAGAAGATTGAGCGGCGCGTGCATATGCGCATGCAGCGCCAGGAGCGCTTCACCCAGAAAGATGGACCCCGGTTGTGGGCCGTCATCGACGAGGCGGCGCTCAAGCGGACCATCGGCGGGCGGGAGGTCATGTCCGAGCAGCTCCAGCATCTGCTGGAAGTCGCGGCTCTTCCCAACATCACCATCCAGGTGATGCCCTTCAAGTTCGGCAAGCATGCCGCTGAAGGGGGCGCGTTCAGCATCTTGCGGTTTCCCGAGTCCGACTTGTCGGACGTTGTCTACGTCGAGCAGCTCTGGGGTGCCCTGTACCTGGACAAGCGTGAGGACATCGACCCGTACCTCACCGCCATGGAGCAACTGTGCGTGGAAAGCACCACGCCAGGGGGCACCGTCGAGCTCATCGGCGGTCTTCTCAGAAAGATGTAGATGAACCAGACCTACAACGGCATGCCCGCGGCGGACCTGACGCAGGTCGCGTGGCGCAAGAGCCGCTACAGCAACTCGCAGGGCAACTGCGTGGAGCTCGCGCAGCTTCCCGACGGCGGCGTCGCGGTGCGCAACTCGCGCTTCCCCGACGGCCCTGCCCTCATCTATACCCGCGACGAGATCCGGGCTCTGGTGCTCGGGGTGAAGGACGGAGAGTTCGACGGCCTTCTCGTGTAACAGCGTGTTTACCTCCGGCGCGCCCGCTTAACGAGGGCGCGCCGGAGGCGTAACCGTCCGGCCTCCTCCCACCGCCATGATCAGGGACATGCTCGACCAGATGACCCTGTATCCGATCGCCGACGACGTGCTGTTCGCACCCGGCGGCAAGGTCGTGATCCGCACATACGGCGTGGCGCCCGCCACCACGGGGGCCTCGGTCTCCTACCGGACCTGGGTGACCGGCATCCGCGACCAGCCGCGGTACTGGCACTGGGGCCACTTCGAGGACGCCACCTCTGGCCACCGCAGGGTCCTGGAATGGCTCACCGGGCGCGGCCCGCAACCTTCCCAAGCGCTGACCTGATCGCTATCCTCAAGCCGAGCAACCGCTTGGTAGAGGAGGCGTGGTGCGGCGCGCGATCCACCTGCTCGAAGAGGTCGACTTCAGGCCGATGAACTCCAGGCGTCCGCTGGAGTACCTCACCTGGCTGACCAGGTACAAACGCGAGGACGAGAGCCGCACCGCGCCCTCGCTCACCTCCGGCATGTCCATCAGGTCCCGCGAGATCGACCTGGTCGGCGCCTTCTACGCCGTCGGCATCACCGGCCACCCGCAGTTCAAGGCCGTCACGCTGTGGGACTGCCACGGCGGCTGGGAGGGCGGCTGGCGGCAGATGATGGAGATCTACCAGGGCGTGGACGAGCGCCTGTTCCTGTCCGACATCGACGACCTGCGCTTCTCCGCCTACTCCCGGCCGCTCGGCGCCGTGGCGGGCTGCCCGCCGCTGTCCGAGGCGCCCGCCGCCGAGCTCTACCTCTTCGAGAGCGCCCGCGTCCGCCCGGGAGCCGCGCTCGACTACCTCGAAGCCGTACGCACGGAACGCGCCCCCGTGCTCGCCGAGCACGGTCACACCCTGGCCGGCCTGTACGAGGTGCTGTTCTGCGACACCGAGGCGGTCACGATCTGGGCCGTCTCGCTCGACGACCACCTGGCCACGCAGCGCGCCCGCGACGCGGCCCTGGGCCTGGACGACGAGGTGGCGCCCGACCCCCGCCTGCTGGACTGGGGCAAACGGGCCCGCGACTACCTAGAAGGCCGCTGGCGTGAGACGCTGCTGGCACCGTTCCCCGGTTGCCGCCTGGCTCTCGGGAGCCCGCCGGGTTAGCTTCGGCTGCGGAGGTAGTCATGACGGACTCGTACCTCTACAACGGGCAGAGCCCCGACGACCACGTCGCCTCGTGCCCCGACTGCGGCGCGGCCATCGCGCTGCTCGACCAGCCGGAGACGGCGGTGCGACCGCCGCCGACGCTGCGCGAGGCGGTCCTGTCGCTGGCGCGCCGCCGCCGCACCCCGGCCGCGCTGGACGTGGCCTCCGTCGCGACCCCGTACGCCGAGCAGGTCGCGCTCATGGACGACCTGCTGGCGGAGCTGAGCGGGCCCCAGTGGGACGCCCCGGTCGCCAAGCACGGCACCGTCAGAGGCCTGCTGGAGCATCTGGCGGCCAACGACGCCACCGTGGCCGAGTTCATGGGCGCCAAGCCCAGGGGCGCGCCCGGCCTGCGGCCCGTGCCCGTGCCCGTGCACCGGCGCTGGCGCGAGCAGGCCGGATCGCTGCTCGAACGGGTCTCGGCCGGCAGCGAGGTGCTGCTCGGCGTCGAGGTGGCGCTGGCGGGCCCGCGGCCGGCCCGCGCGCCGCTGCGCCAGGCCATGATCCAGCGGACGTTCGAGACGTGGACGCACGCCGACGACATCAGGGCCGCCACGGAGCGGTCGCGGGCCGCGCCGCGCGACGTGCACGTGCACATGATCGCGGAGTTCGGGCTGGCGCTGCTGCCGCGCGCGATGAAGGGGTCGCGCCGCGACCTCTCGGTCACCGTGGTGCTGACCGGTCCGGGCGGCGGCACCTGGACGATCCCGTTCTCGCGGGCCTCCGACCACGTCGCCGTGTTCCTGTCGGCGGACGCGGTGGACTTCTGCCGGCTGCTGGCCAACCGATGGCCGCCCGGCGCCTTCCCCTACGCCGCCGAGGGCGACCCCGCGCTCGCCCGTGAACTGATCCGCGCCGCCGCCACGCTGGGATGCGACTGATGAGCGACATGGACCTGTGCGCACGCCTGACGGCCGGCGACCTCGACGCGCTGGCCGACGCCTACGACGAGCACGGCTCGTACGTCTACGGGGTCGCGGTCAAGGTCACCGGGAGCCAGGCGTTCGCCGAAGAGGTCACCCAGAGCGTGTTCGTGGCCCTGTGGGAGCAACCCCTGTCCTACGATCCCGGCCTCGGCTCGCTGCGCGGCTGGCTGGTCAGCAGGGCGCTGCACGAGTCGGCGCTGCGCGCCAAGGTGGGCTGAGCGCTCAGCTCACGGGGGCGTTCCAGGCGACCAGCACCGGCTCCTCGTGCTCGAAGCCGAGCCGCGAGTAGGTGCCGGTGTCGAGCTTCAGCAGCCGGCCACCCTCCGGCTCCAGGCCCAGCCAGCGGGCGGCCAGGACCCGCAGGAAGTGGCCGTGCGCGACCAGCGCCACCCGCCCGTCGGCCTGCTTCGCCCGCGCGATGACGCGGTCGGCGCGGGCGGCAACGTCGGCGGCGCTCTCGCCGGGATGCTCGGCGTCGCCGGGGGTCACGCCGTCACGCCACAGGTACCAGCCCGGCCTGCCCTCGCGGATCTCCGGGGTGGTGATCCCCTCGTAGCCGCCGTAGTCCCACTCCCACATGTCCTCGTCCACCTGGTATCCGGCCAGCCCGGCCAGCTCCGCCGTCCGCCGGGCGCGCTGGGCGGGCGAGACCAGCACCAGGTCGAACCGCTGGCCCTTCACCAGCGGCGCCAGCGCCCTGGCCTGGTCCTCGCCGTGCTCCGTCAAAGGCAGGTCGGTACGGCCCGTGTGCCTGCCCGCCTTGCTCCACTCGGTCTCACCGTGCCGGAGCAGCAGCATCTCGTTCATGAGGTCCATCATCCGGCACGCTTGACCTCAACCAAACTTCAGGTAGCAGGCTGGGCTCATGGACGCGATCAGACTGCACTCGTACGGGCCCGCCGCGAACCTCCGCCTGGAGACCGTGCCGGACCCGGTTCCGCAGGCCGGGCAGGTGCGCATCGCGGTGCGCGCCGCCGGAGTGCACTTCATCGACACCGTGCTGCGGCAGGGCCGGCCCGTCGGGCCGCACCCCGCGCCCGATCTGCCGGCCATCCTCGGCGGGGAGGTCGCCGGCGTGGTGGAGTCGGCGGGCGAGGGGGTGCCCGCCGATCTCACCGGGCGGCGGGTGCTGACCTCCGATGTGATCTCCGGCGGGTACGCCTCGCTCGCCGTGGCCGGCGCCGCGTCGCTGACCGTCCTGCCGGACCACCTGGACGACGGCACGGCGCTCGCCGTGGGCGCCACGGGGGCCACCACGTTCGGGCTGCTGGAGCTGGCTCCGCCGGGCCCGTCCGACGTGGTGCTGGTCATGGCGGCCGCCGGCGGGATCGGGACGCTGCTCGTGCAGTACGCCCGCCGCGCCGGCGCCCGGGTGGTCGGGGCGGCCGGCGGGCCGGAGAAGGCCGGGCGGGTCGCGGAGCTCGGGGCCGACCTGGCGGTCGACTACCGGCTGCCGGGATGGGACAAGGTGGTGCGGGAGGCGTTCGGGGAGGTGAGCGTGGTCTTCGACGGGGTCGGCGGCGAGCTGGGGCGTTCGGCGTACGGGCTGGTGGGGCGGGGTGGGCGGCACCTGGTGTTCGGGTCGGCGGCGGGGGAGTGGTTCTTCCCCGGCAAGGCGGAGGCCGCGGCGCGCGGCGTGACGGTGGTCGACGGGATCGGCCGGTTGCTCGGGCGTCCAGGGGGCTTCGGCGATCTGCAGGCCAGGGCGCTCGCGGCCGCCGCCGACGGGTCGCTGACGCCGGCCGTCCAGGCGTTCCCGCTGGCCGGGGCGGTCGCGGCGCACGAGGCCATGGAGGGCAGGACCACGATGGGCAAGGTCATCCTGGTGCCGTAGCCAGCTCCTCGACGATGGGGGCGAAGACGGGGAGGTCGCGCTCATGATGCACCACGAAATACGAAATATCGTGCTCATCTCGCCAATAACGGATCTTGTCGGCTATGTCGTGACGGGTCCCTAGGAGGACCTGCGGCGTCTCGTTCAGCCCCGAGCTGTCGGCGGCGCTCCACGACTCCTCCGCCTTCCGCTCGCCCACCTGGACCACGCTCGTGCCCAGCTCCAGGCGGGCATAGCGGTCACCGGCCGCCGCGCGCACGATCTGCAGCTTGCCCAGGAACGCCTCCAGCCCGCCGTCCCGCGCGTCGGGCCCGCTGCCGTCGCCTTTCACCCGCATCCCGATGTTGACGACGTCCGCCTCCTCGGCGGCCAGGCGCAGCACCCGTGGGCCGCCGCCGCCGAGCACCAGGGGCGGATGCGGCCTGCGTACGGGCTTGGGCCGCTGGTCGAGCCGGTCGATCCGGTAGTGCGTGCCGGTGAAGCTGAACGGCTCGTCCCGCCAGAGTCCCTTCAGCACGGTGATCGCCTCCGCCAGCCGCGCCACCCGCACGCCCGGGGGGTCCAGCGGCAGCCCGGCGCCCGCGTAGTCGCCGGCCATCCAGCCGGTCCCGATCCCGACCTCCAGCCGCCCGCCGGACAGGACGTCGAGCGTGGCCGCCTCCTTGGCGAGCACGGCCGGATGCCGGAAGTCGTTGGCGAACACGAGCGTCCCCACCCGCAGCCGCTCGGTGGCGCAGGCGGCCGCCGTGAGGGCGGCGATCGGCGCGAACCTGGGCCCGACCAGGTGATCGGGCACCAGCAACACGTCGAACCCGGCCCCTTCGAGCCGCCTGGCCTTCTCGGCCCACTCCTTGGCCGAACCGGCCTCGCGTACCACCGCCCCGAACCTGATCCGCCGCACGGTGCCTCCCGCTTCTGTTGACCAAGCGCTTGGCCACAACCATACGCGCGCCCCGCTCGGCGGGAGGAGGGCGCATGAGGAGGGGCTGCTCAAATGACGGGTCTTACCAAGCGCTTGCTTTAGGTGCGAGACTGGGCGCATGGAGATCCCCGTGCGTCAAGCGACGGACGACGAGGTGGCGTTCTTCGGCACCCACGGCTGGGTGCGGCTCGGCCGGCTGATCGACCCCGAGAGCGTGGCGGCCCTGCGCGAGCGCGCCATCGGCCATCTCAGAGCGCGGAGCAGGAGCCGGACGACGCTCGTGGACCAGGCGTTCGGGCAGTCGAGGGACGTCGCGGAGAGCGATGAGATGTTCGCCGGGCTGACCTCGAACGCCCAGATGGGCCGCAACGCCGTCCGCCTGCTGCGCGGCGTGCGGGCCGTCCGCGTGCAGGTCACCAACCTGCTGGTCAAGGAGCCGGGTGAGCACGGCGCCACCGAGTTCCACCAGGACTTCCCCTGGATGCCGATGGACCGCTCGGCGATGCTGACCGTCTGGCTCGCGCTGGCCGACGTGCCCGCCGACATGGGGTCGCTGCGCTTCTACGACGGCTCCCACCGGTGCGGGCTGCTCGGGCGCAGCTTCACCCGCCCGGGGGACGACCAGCTCAGCCAGCATCCCTGGCTCAAGGAGCTGGAGCTGTCGCCGCCGCTCGACCTCAAGGCCGGTGACGCGACCGTGCACCACGCGCTGACCGTGCACGGCGCGCCCGCCAACCGCCGTGACCGGCCGCGCCTGTCGTTCACGGTCACCTACTTCGACGCCGACGCCCTCTACACCGGCCTGCCGTACGGGCAGACCGACGGGCTCGGGCTCGAGGTGAACCGCCCGTTCGAGCACGAGAGGTTCCCGTGCCTGAAACCGTGAACGGCCCGGTCGCCGACCTCGGGGCGACGCTGATGCACGAGCACGTCTTCGGGCTGAGCCCGGAGATCCTGTGGAACTGGCCGGACATCCCCGAGACGTGGAACCTGGACGCGCGGGCGCGCGAGGCGGCGGCCAAGCTCGACGCGCTGAAGGACGAGGGCATCGACACGATCGTGGACCTGACCGTGGTCGGGCTCGGCCGCTACGTGCCGGCCGTGCAGCGGGTGGCCGCGCTGACCAGGGTGAACATCGTGGCCGCCACCGGCCTTTACACCTACGACACGCTGCCGCCGTACTTCGCCAACCGGGGTCCCGGGTCGCTGTTCGGCGGGCCCGACCGGCTGGCGGAGTTTTTCGTCCGCGACATCACGGACGGGATCGGGCGGACCGGCGTCAAGGCGGCCATGCTGAAGTGCGCCTCCGACCATCTGGGGATGACCAAGGGCTGCGAGCGGGTGTTCAGGGCGGTGGCCGAGGCGCATCTGGCGACCGGCGTGCCGATCACCACGCACTCCCACAGCGCCTCCCAGGGCGGGCTCGAACAGCAGCGCCTGCTCGCCTCCCTGGGCGTGGACCTGAGCAAGGTCGTCATCGGGCACGCGGGCGACTCGACCGACGTCGCCTATCTCGAAGAGCTCGTCGCGAACGGCTCCTACCTGGGCATGGACCGCTTCGGCATCGAGACGATCAGCCCGTTCGAGGACCGTGTGGCGACGGTGGCGACGATGTGCGAGCGCGGCCACGCCGAAAAAATGGTGTTAAGTCACGATTCTTACTGTTTTAACGACCGATTCGACGCCGGTGTCGTGCGGCAGCGCCACCCCAACTACCACCTCCTGCACATCTCCCAGGATGTCCTGCCGGAGCTCCGCAAGCGGGGTGTCACGGACGAACAGCTCCGCCAGATGCTCGCCGACAACCCGCGGAGGATCTTCGCATGACCGAGGACTTCGACGTCAGCTCCGACTGGCACGTCACCGCGCCGTACGCGTTCCTGCGCGGGCTGCGCGAGCACTCGCCGGTGTTCCGCAGCGAGCACCTCGGCGCGTACGTCCTGACCCGCCACGCCGACGTGCGCGCGGCCTACGGCGACCCCGGGCGCTTCTCCTCGGCGGGCTCACTGACGATCTCGCGCAGCCTGACCGCGCGGACCAGGGAGAAGCTGGGCGAGCACGGCTCGTTCCTGGCCAGCTTCGTGGCGAACGTGGACCCGCCCGACCACACCCGGCTGCGCCGCTCGGTGTCCAGGGCGTTCACGCCGAGGGCGGTGGCGGCCATGGAGGAGACCTTCAGGCGGCTCAACGAGGACCTCCTGGACCGGCTCGCCCCGCGCGGCGCGGCCGACTTCGTCACCGAGATCGGACACGAGCCGTCGGTCAAACTGACCGCCCGCTTCATCGGGGTGCCGGAAGCGGACGAGGCGTTCGTACAGGCGCACGTCAAGGACTGGTTCCAGCTCTTCCTGTCGCCGCAGCAGCCGGAACGCCAGCTCGAACTCGCCGACAGTTTCCTGACATATCTGGATTACGTGGATCGCCTGGTGGCCGCCAGGGCCAAGGACCCCCGGGACGACTTCACCTCCCTGATGACCGCGCTGATCGGCGCGGAGCTGAGCCACCGCGAAGTCGTCGAGCTGATCTCCACGATCCTGCTCGGCGGCAACGACACCGTGCCCAACCAGCTCGGCAACACCGTCCTGCGGCTGCTGCGCGAGGGCGTCTGGCCGGTGCCGCCGGACCTCGTCGCCAACGCCTCCGAGGAGTGCATGCGCATCGACGGGGCGTCGCTGGGCTCGTTCAGGTACGCGGCCACGGACATCACCCTGCACGGCGTCAAGATCCCGGCCGGCGAGCTCGTCCTGCTGTCCACCGACTCGGCCGCCCACGACGAGAGCGTCTTCCCCGACCCCGACCGGTTCCGCATCGACCGGCCGAACGCCGCCGAGCACCTGGTCTTCGGCTACGGCATCCACTTCTGCGTCGGGGCCGCGCTCGGGCGGCTGCAGCTGCGTACGGCGCTGGAGGTGCTCGGCAGCCGCCTGCCGGGGCTGCGGCTCGTGCCCGGCGAGCCGGTCGCCTACCGCAAGTCGCTCGTCGGCCGCGGGCTGACGTCGCTGCCGGTGACCTGGTGAGCGGCCGCTTCGACGGCCGCGTCGCCCTGGTGACCGGCGCGGGCGCGGGCATCGGCGCGGCCTGCGCGGCCCGCCTGGCCGCGGAGGGCTCCTTCGTGGGCGTGCTCGACCTGCGCGCCGCCGCGGCCAAGGCCACCGCCGCCGCGATCCGCGCCCACGGCGGCACCGCCGTGGCGCTCACCTGCGACGTCTCCGACGAGAAACAGGTGCGGGAGGCGGTGACGGAGCTGGTCACGTCGTTCGGCCGGGTGGACGTCCTGCACTCCAACGCCGCCGTGCTCGATGCCGACGTCTACGGGCGCGACCGCGACCTCGACGGCCTGGACGTCGCCGTCTGGGACCGCACCATGGAGGTCAATCTGCGCGGGGCCATGCTCATGGTCAAGCACACCGTCCCCGTCATGCCGGACGGCGGCGCCATCGTCCTCACGTCCTCGGTGTCCGCCCTGGTCGGAGACACGGTGCACGCCGCGTACGGGTCCTCGAAGTCGGCCCTGATCGGCTTCACCCGCTACGTCGCCACCATGTACGGCTCCCGCGGCGTCCGCTGCAACGCCGTCGCCCCCGCCCTCGTGCTGACCGAGACCGCGCGGCGCGCCATGACGCCCGCCCAGCTCGCCGACAAGGCCGCGGAACGCCTCCTCCCGTGGGCCTGCTCCGTGGACGACGTGGCCGGTCTGGTGTCCTTCCTGCTCAGCGACGAGGCCAGATGCATCACCGGCCAGACCGTCGCCATCGACTCCGGCACCCTCGCCCACCGGCCGCAGCACGCCGTGCACCAGTGGCGCGACGGCCAGTGACACCGCTGGGCGGGCACCGCGCGGGGCGCCCGCCCACCGGTCACCCCGCCCGGCCTCCGGCTCGCCGAGACCTGTCCCATAAAGTGAGGTTGGAGCTGATCTAGGAGGTCTCATGGAGCCGGTGGCGGTCGGGCTGGTCGGAGCGGGGCCGTGGGCCGAGATGGCGCACGCGCCGATGCTGGCCAGAGGGCCGCACACGCGCCTGGCCGGGGTGTGGGCGCGCAGGCCGGAGGCGGCCGCCAGGCTCGGCGCGCCGGTGTACGAGCGGGTCGAGGAGCTGTTCGACGCCTGCGAGGCGGTGGCCTTCTGCGTGCCGCCCGCCGTACAGGCCGAGCTCGGCATCCTGGCCGCCCGCGCGGGCAAGGCGCTGCTGCTGGAGAAGCCGCTCGCCGACTCGCTGGAGAACGCCGAACGCCTGGCCGGCGCGATCGCCGAGGCGGGCGTGGCCTCCCAGATGGTGCTCACGCTGCGTTACGCGCCCCAGACCCGCACGTTCCTGGCCCGATGCGGCGACATCCAGGCGTTCGGCGGCCACGCCGCGAACATCTCCGGCGCCCTGCTCGGCGATCACCACTTCGCCACCCCGTGGCGGCTCGATCGCGGCGCGCTGCTCGACGTCGGGCCGCATGTGATCGACCTGCTGGACGCCGCGCTGGGCCCGGTGACCGGCGTCCGCGCGCACGGCGACCCGCTGCGCTGGACCGGGCTGCTGCTGGAGCACGAGGGCGGCGCCGTCAGCGAGGTGTCGCTGTGCATGGCCGCCGTCGGCGACCTGCCGCCCGCCTCGTTCGCCGTGTACGGCCGCACCGGCAACGCCGTGCTGCTGCCCTTCGACGACGACCCCCTGGAGACGGTCGCGGAAGAGTTCGCCGCCACGGTCCGCGACGGCGGCGGGCACCCCCTGGACGCCGCCCACGGGCTCCGCCTCCAGCGGATCATCGCCGAGGCGGAGAGCCAACTGGCCCCTTGACGCCGGGACGATCCGGGGGATTGATAGCCTTCAGGGACGTACTCACGCGCAGCGTTGCAGCGAAGTCCGGTGCGAGTCCGGCGCTGTCCCGCAACTGTCATAGCCAGGTCGCCTGCCGCTGCGCTGACGTCATCAACCCTCGTGGAAAAGGGTGATCCGTCGCTCAACGCGGGTCTCTCGGTTCCGAACAGTGTGAAAGGACTACTCGTGAGGCCCGTACGCACGGCCTTCGCGGGCGCGCTGCTGGGAACGTTCGTGCTGGCCGGTTGCGGTCAGACCGGCACCACAGCCTCCCCCGCGGCATCCCCGGCCGCATCAGCCCCCGCCCCCACCGGCGACTCCGCCGGCTTCCCCGTCACCATCGACGCGGGCAACGGCAAGGTCACCCTCACCAAGAAGCCGGAGCGGATCGTCTCGCTCTCGGCCACCCACACCGAGACGCTCTTCGCCATCGGCGCCGGCCCTCAGGTGGTCGCGGTCGACGACCAGTCGAACTTCCCGCCCGAGGCCCCCAAGACCGACCTGTCCGGCTTCAAGCCGAACGTCGAGGCCATCGTCGCCCAGAAGCCCGACCTGGTCATCCTCTCCGACGACCTCGACAAGGTCGTCGCCGAGCTGGGCAAGGTGAACGTGCCCGTCCTGCTCCAGCCCGCCGCCACCAAACTCGACGAGGCGTACGAGGAGATCGCCGAGCTCGGCGCCGCCACCGGCAACAAGGCCAAGGCGGACGAGGTCGTGACCGGCATGAAGTCGGCCATGGACAAGCTGGCCGCCGAGGCGCCCAAGGACAAGAAGCTCACCTACTACCACGAGCTCGACCAGACGCCGTACGCCGCCACGTCCCAGACGTTCATCGGCCAGGTCTACAGCATGTTCGGCCTGACCAACATCGCCGACAAGGCGCCGGACGCGGCGGGCGGCTATCCCAAGCTCTCGGCCGAGTTCGTGGCCCAGGCCGACCCCCAGCTGATCTTCCTGGCGGACGTCAAGTGCTGCCAGCAGAACAAGGACACCCTGGCCAAGCGGCCCGGCTGGAAGAGCCTGTCGGCGATCAAGAACGATCAGGTGATCCTGCTCGACGACGACCTCGCCTCCCGGTGGGGGCCGCGCGTCGTGCAGCTCGCCGAGTCCATCGGCGCCGCCGTCTCCAAGGCCGGCGCAAGCTGATCATGGCGGCACCGGCCGGCCCGTCCAGGGCCAGACCTCTGTGGGTGCTGTGCGCCCTGGGCGTGCTGGCCGTCTCCATGATCGCGGGGCTCCTCGACGGGGCCGCCGACATCTCGCCGTGGCAGGTGGTGCTCCAGGCGGCCGACTGGCTGCCGCTCGTGCACGTGGACTCGGGGCTCGCGCCGGTCGAGCAGGGCCTGCTGTTCGAGCTGCGGCTGCCGAGGGTGCTCCTCGCCGCCGTGGTCGGCGGGCTGCTGGCCATGGCGGGCGCGGGCTACCAGGGCGTGTTCCGCAACCCGCTCGCCGACCCGTACCTGCTCGGGGCGGCGGCGGGCGCGGGGCTCGCGACGACCATGGCCATCGTGCTGCTGCCCGCCATGGCGGGCAGCATCCCGGTCGCCGCCTTCGCAGGCGCCGTGGGCGGCGTGTTCCTGGCCTACACGCTCGGGAACGCGGCCGGGCGCGCGGGCGGCACCGCCACGCTGGTGCTGGCCGGGGTGGCGGTCACGTCGTTCCTGACCGCGATCCAGACGTTCGTCCAGCAGTTCAAGGTGGAGGAGCTGCAGCGCATCTACTCGTGGATCCTCGGGGACGTGGGCGGCGGCTGGGACCAGCTCTGGCTGGTCCTGCCGTACGCCGCCGTCTCCGCCGTCCTGCTCCTGCTGCACGGGCGGATGCTCGACGTGCTTTCGGTCGGCGACGAGGAGGCGATCAGCCTCGGCGTCCGGGCGGCCAGGGTACGGTTCACCGTGCTGCTGGCCGCGTCGCTGGCCACCGCGGCGGCCGTGGCGGTGAGCGGGCTGATCGGGTTCGTCGGCATCGTCATCCCGCATGTCGTGCGGCGGCTGGCGGGCGGCTCGTACCGGATCGTGCTGCCGCTGTCGCTGATCGGCGGCGCGGCGTTCCTGGTGCTGGCCGACCTGGTCGCGCGCACCGTGATCGCGCCGGCCGAGCTGCCGATCGGGGTGGTGACGATGTTCGTGGGCGCGCCCTTTTTCGTCTTCATCCTGCGCATGACCAGGCAGGCGGCCACATGATCCGCGCCTCGGGCCTCTCCGTTCGCCTCGGCGACCGCGACGTCGTGGACGACGTGGACCTCCAGGTGCACCGTGGCGAGTGGCTGGCGATCATCGGGCCCAACGGTGCGGGCAAGTCCACCCTGCTCAAGGCCGTCATGGGCCTCGTCGCGCACCGGGGCGAAGTCTCGGTGGACTCCCGGCCCGCCGCCGGGCTCAAGCCGCGCGAACGGGCCAGGCTGCTGGCGTACGCGCCGCAGACGCCCGCCCTGCCGCCGGACATGACGGTGTTCGACTACGCGCTGCTGGGGCGCACGCCGTACATCCCGTATCTGGGACGTGAGAGCGGCCACGACCGTCAGGTCACCGCGTCCGTGCTCGAACGGCTGGACCTGACCGCCCTCGCCATGCGCCGCGTCGGCGCGCTGTCCGGCGGGGAGCGCCAGCGGGTGGTGCTCGCCAGGGCGCTCGCCCAGGAGGCCCCCGTCCTGCTGCTCGACGAGCCGACGACGGCGCTGGACCTCGGGCACCAGCAGCAGGTGCTCGAACTGGTGGACCGGCTGCGGCGGGCCGACGGCCTGACCGTCGTCACCACCCTGCACGACCTCACGGTCGCGGGCCTCTACGCCGACGCGCTGCTGCTGCTGGCCGAAGGGCGCGCGGTCGCCTCGGGCCGGCCCGGCCAGGTGCTGACCGAGGAATTGGTGGGACGCCACTTCGACGCCCATGTGAAGATCGAGCCCGGGCCCGACGGCCGGCCCGTCGTGCATCTGGTGAGGGGAGGATCGTGAAGCTCACGTACCGGGTGGAGGAGGGGGCGCGGCTCGGGGCGCTGCTGTGGGAGTTCGGTCCGGGGTGGCGGATGATCTCCTCCGCGATGCTCGGCGGCGGGATCGGCGTACGCGAGTGGGTGCTGAACGCCCAGGTGGTCGCCGGCTACGCGCGGATGGACCCCGTCGAGCACCTGACCTCGCTGGGGCCGGGCGGTTCCGGCGGTTCTGGCGGTTCCGGCGTCGGGATGATGACCGCCGCGTCCGTCGATCGCTACGTGCGAGCCTCGGACGGCGGCGTGGAGGCGGTCGCCACCGTCGGCCTGCGGGTGCCCACCTGGGCGGCGGCCCCTGAGGGGACCGAGGATCCTGAGCTGGCTCCGATGCGGGTGGGCACGATCAACATCGTGACCGTCCTGCCCGTGGCCATGACCGACGCCGCGCTGGTCAACCTGGTGATGACGGTCACGGAGGCCAAGTCGCAGGCGCTGATCGAGGCGGGCTATCCCTGCACGGGGACGGCCTCGGACGCCGTCTGCGTGGCGGTGCCTCTCGACGGGCCCGAGGAGCTTTTCGGCGGGCCGCGATCGGAATGGGGGGCGCGGGCGGCGCGGGCCGTGCACACGGCGGTACGGCGCGGCGCCGGGGCGTGGCGGCCTGGTGACTTTAAGTGAGGGAATATGGGCAAGTAGCATGTGACCGAGGGCGAGACTCCCGATACTGAGTGGGTGACCGCAATGGCGATCGAACCGACCACGAGGCGCGCGGCTTTTCCCAGTGCGCCGTTCACTGTCGATGACCTGCTCGCGTTCCCCGATGACGGGAATCGTTACGAGCTCTTCAACGGGAGCCTAGTAGTGAGCCCTGCCCCCCTACCCCTGCATCAGCGCGTCATCACTCGGCTGCTGCGTATCCTCGAAGATGCCGCGCCTCCTGGGCTGGAGGCTTTGTCAACTGTCAACGTCAGCCCAGGCGCCAAGGACTTCTACATCCCCGACCTTGTCGTCGTGCCCGAGTCGGCGTCCGAGTCAGTAGGACTCATGTTCGCGCCCAGCGACCTGCAGTTGGTTGTTGAGGTCGTCAGCCCGGGCTCCAGGATGCACGACAGGACGGTCAAGGTAGTGGCATACGCGGCGGCAGGCATCCCTGTCTACTGGCGCGTCGAAATCGACGGGCCGATACTCCACGTCTACGAACTCGAGGGTGACTCCTACCAGGAGCCCGTCGCCTACAAGACAGGGACCACAGCGACGCTGTCGTCTCCCTTTCCGGTCAGCTTCGACCCTGCCGATTTGACCGCCCGCCGGATCTCGAGCCCGTAGTCCTCGGCCGCTCCTCGATGCGTGACGCGCCCCGCGTCGAGGTCGGCCTCGATCGCCGCCCGGTCGCGTTCGCGCGGCGGGCCGATGCCGCCCCCGCCCGTCGTCGCCACGACGAACGCCTCGCCCGGCGCGAACCGCACGTTGTTGACCTTGGACGCGAGCCGTTCCACCCGCCCGTCCAGATGGCGCTTGAAGAAGCCGCCCACCCGCCCAGGCAGCCCGCCGTCCCGGCCCGGCGGCGGCAGCCGGAGCCGGTCCCCACGGGTCGTCACGTGGCAGTCGGCCAGGAACCGGTACACCGTCCGCGAGCCCAGCCCGCCACGGAACCGGCCCGGCCCGCCCGAGTCCGGGATCGTCTCGATCGACTCGACGATCAGCGGGCAGCGGCTCTCCACCGGCTCCACCTGCGGCACCGAGTTGCGGCCGATCCCGAAGTGCACGCCCGTCGCGTCCGGCCCGTCCAGCCCCTGGCGGGCGCCGACGCCGCCGAAGTCGTAGGAAAGGTGGATCCAGTAGGGCGCCCCGACCGCGGCGATCGAGAACGGCTGCAGGATCCCGCTGGCCGCGATCGCCCGCTCGGGCACCGCGTCCGACAGGGCTTGGAAGACGGCCTCCATGGCGGCGTAGATCGGGACGTACCGGCCGCCGCAGGGGTGGGGGGAGCGGGCGTTGAGCAGGGAGCCTTCGGGCAGAAGCACCTCGATCGCCCGCAGGCAGCCGTCGTTCATCGGGATCGTGGGGTCCAGGAAGCAGCGCACCGCGAAGACCGCGGCGGCCAGGGACTGCGAGGCCGAGGCGTTCACGGCGGCCGGCACCTGCGGGTCCGTGCCGGCGAAGTCCAGCACCGCGCGGGAGGCGTCCAGGGTGACCGCCACCCGCACCGTGTGGGACCTTCCGAGGTGGATGCCGTCGTCATCGATCGGGTACGCCGCCTCGAACCGGCCCTTCGGCAGCTCGGTCAGGGCCGTGCGCGTCCTGGCCTCCGTGTAGTCGAGATAGTCGTCGATGCCCGCGGCCAGGCCCTGATCGCCGTACTCGCCGAGCAGGGACTCCAGGCGGGCCGCGGCGACCGCCGTGCCGGCCACGAGGGCGCGGACGTCGCCCATGACCTTGTCCGGGGTACGGCTGTTGGCCTTGAGCACGGCCTCCATGGCCGGGTCGATGCCCGCGCTCGTGCCCAGGCGGACCGGCGGGAGTTGCAGGCCCTCCAGGAAGATGTCCGTGGCCAGGGGCGCCATCCCGCCTGCGGAGAGGCCGCCCAGGTCGGAGACGTGGATCATGGTCGCGGTGAAGTAGGCGGGAGCGCCGCCGACGAAGACGGGGCGGTAGACGAGCAGGTCGTTGGTGTGGACGCCGCCCCGGTAGGCGTCGTTGAGCGCGTACACCTCTCCCGGGCGCATCGACTCCGGCGGGAGGTCCTTGAGCAGCTCGGGGAGCGCGGTTCTGAGCGCCATGCTGTTCATGAGCGTGGTGGCCATGGACTGGGCGATCAGGCGGCCACGCGTGTCCAGGATGGCCGCCGAGGCGTCGGAGCCCTCCACGATGAACGTCGAGTAGGCCGAGCGCACCACCACGATGCTGGCCTCCTCCGCCGCGACGACCAGCGCGTTCCTGAACACCTCGGCGGTCAGGGCATCGGCCACGGGACCCTCTCACTGAGCTGGCTGGTGAGGTGCACGGCGCGGGTGGCGGACAGGGTGGCGGTCCAGGAGGGCGGGACCACGATCGTGGACTCGGCGTCCTCGATGACGGCCGGGCCGGGCAGGTCGCCGTCCAGGGTGTCCCTGGTGTGGACCGGGATCTCGGTGTAGCCGCCGAGCTCGGGGAAGTACGCGGCTCTCGTGGAGCGGCTGGGCGTCGTGGGTGCCGTTGAGGTGGGGTGCCTTGGTGTTGAGGGCGGGGGGCCGGCGGCCGGGGCGGTGACGCGTACGCGGTAGCTGACCAGCTCGATCTCGCCGCTCTGCCGGATGCCGTAGACCTCGGCGTACCTGTCACGGAAGCGGGACTCCAGGTCGTGGCGGGCGGGCGTCCAGCCGACGGTCAGGTCGTGCGACTGGCCCTTGAAGCGGACGTCTGCGGACCTCGACACGCGCACGTCCGGGCCTTCTGGCGAGACCCCCAGATCGGCCGCCGCCTCCGCGGCCAGCGCGGTGAAGAGTCCCTCCGGGTCCGGTGCGTCGAGGCGGGACAGGACCCGGTCCGTCGAGAGGTCGCCCGCCAGCAGCCCGGCCGCCGAGGCCACCCCGCAGTGCTCGGGCACCACCACCGTCCCGATCCCGAACCGCTCCGCCACCCTGGCCGCGTGCATCGGCCCCGCGCCGCCGAACGCCACCAGCGCGAAGCCGCGCGGATCGATGCCGCGCTGCACCGTCACCACGTGCACCGCCGACGCCATGGAGGCGCTCACGATTTCGTGCACCGCGTACGCCGCCTCCTCCCGCGTCACGCCCAGCGGCCCCGCGAGCCGGTCGAGCGCCTTCTCGGCCAGGGCCGCCGACAACGCGATCCCACCGGAATCCCAACCGGAGGGCGGGTCGGAGGACGGGGCGGAGGGTGATGTGGAGGAGGACGCGGTGGAGAGTGGGTCGGAGGGCGGTATGGAGGACGACGTGGGGGAGAGGGCGGGGGAGAGCGGGTCGGAGGGCGGGGTGGTGGAGAGGGTGGGGGAGAGGTAGCCGAGGATCAGGTTCGCGTCCGTGACCGTCGGGTCCGAGCCGCCCAGGCCGTAGCAGGCGGGTCCCGGGGAGGCGCCGGACGAGTGCGGGCCCACGCGGAGCGCGCCCGCCGGGTCGAGCCAGGCGACGCTGCCCCCGCCCGCCCCCACCTCCGCCAGGTCGATGGCGGGCGTCTTGATGGGCACGCCGGTGCCGGCGCGCCGCCCGCCGAAGCTGCCCTTGCCGCCGACGTGGAACTCGTGGGTGATCTCCGGCCGGCCCCCGCGCACCACGCAGGCCTTGGCGGTGGTGCCGCCCATGTCGAACGAGATCACGTCCGCGAACCCGGCCCCCGCCGCAGCCAGCACCCCCGCCGCCGGGCCGGACTCGATCGTGGCCACCGCCCGTCTGGCGGCCAGCTCGGCGGAGATGACGCCGCCGCTCGACTCCATGACGTGGATGGGCGCGTCGATCCCGATCGCCGCGAGCCGCTCTCGGAGCTGCGAAAGGTATGAAGCCATCAATGGACCGATATATGCGGACATGATGGTGGTTGTGGCGCGTTCGTACTCGCGGATCTCCGGCCACACCTCCGAGGAGATCACCACGTTCCCGATCGACTCCCGCAGGATCCCCGCGACCTGCCGTTCGTGCGAGGGGTTCGCGTACGCGTGCAGCAAGCACACCGCCGCCGACGAGATCCCTCGGCGGACGATCTCCGCGGCGGCCCGGCGTACCGAGTCGTGGTCCAGCGGCGTCAGCACGGCTCCCCGCGCGGTGACACGTTCCACCACCTCGAAGCAGTCGCCCGGCGCCACCGGCGGCGGCGGAGGCGTGAAGCGCAGGTCGTAGCGGTCCTCCTCGACCCGGGCGTAGCGGCCCAGCGGGATGGCGGCGCGAAAGCCCTGAGTCGTGACATAGGCGACACGGGGCCCTTTACGTTCGAGGACCGCGTTGGTGGCCAGCGTGGTGGCGTGCACCACCCTCGTGACCTGGGCCGGGTCGCGCCCGCCGAGCGCGCGCGTAACGCCGGAGACGATGCCCGCGATGGGGTCGTAGGGGGTGCTCAAACATTTGGCCACGGAAATCGCGCCGGACGTATCGCGAAGGACCACATCGGTGAAGGTGCCGCCGACATCGACGCCGATCGCGTAACCCATTCAGGTACGTTATGTCCCCGAGCAAGCGCTTGTCTATGTGGCGGTCTATTGACTTACGACACGTGATTGGGACCCTGGTCCTATTCCTGCGTTTTTGGAGCGGAGATGGCGCGCCTCACAGCTCTGGCCGGCGGCGTCGCAGCGGCACTGGTGCTGCTCGCGATGCCGGTCGCGGCGCACGAACACCCGAGTGGCATCACCGACCTGGTGAGTCCCGCCGTGGTACGCGTGGAAGCCGTGTCCCATGTGGACATCACCCTGCTCGACCACGTCGGCGAGATCAAGCACGTGGAGCGGTCCTATGACCTGCCGTTCGCGGTGGGGACGGGGACGGTCGTCAACCCCGACGGGACGATCGTCGCGCTCCGGCGTCTGGCGGTGAACCCCAACGACGTCGCGATCTACGCGGCCAACAAGATCTTCGCCGAGCACCACAAGGTGAAGATCCCCGTCGACTACAAGAAGCACAAGGTCTCCGACGACATCCTCAACCACCACCTGCAACTCTGCTATCCCCCCAAGACCTCCACCGCCACCTGCATCATCAACGTCTCCACCGTGCTCACGGCCTACCCCAACGTGTCGCCCGCCAGCGCCGAGGGCTACAAGGTCAAGTGCATCAAGGCCGGCCCGACGCCCGACAGTCCCGCCGTGCTGGTGCCGCTGACCCCGATGGCCGGAGGCGTCGGCATGCCCACCGCGCCGCTCGCCGACAAGGTGCCCGATCAGGAGGGCTCGCCCACCAACCTCGCCGGCTTCCTCGGCCGGCCGGGCCCGACCGTCGCGCACACGGTCGAGATCGCCCACCTGGTCAAGGGCGGCGTCGCAGGGGAGAAGGGCAGAGGCTTTTCCGACCCGGAGAAGAAGGTCGACGAGCCCGTCAAGCTGGGCGCCCTGGCCGACAAGGGCATGGTCGGCGCGCCGGTGATCGGCGACAAGAACGGCCATGTCATCGGCCTGCTCGTCGGCGGCGGCAAAGAAGGCAAGATGATCGGCGTCAGGGAGGTCACCGGCATCCTGGCCGCGGCCAAGGTGGTGCCGCGCAGGGGCACGATCGACACGGCGTTCGAGGCGGCGCTGACCCGCTACCACACCAAGTACTACACCGAGGCCGCGCCCGGCTTCCAGCGGGTGCTGGAGCTCTATCCGGGCAACGTGGTGGCCGCCGGGCTGCTCAAGACCTCGCTGGCCAAGCGGGGCGGGCCCGAGGACCAGGGCACGAAGCAGGCGGCGAGCGCGCCCGTCAGGTCCACGCCGCTGTGGCCGTTCATCCTCGCGGCGGGAGTACTTTTCATAGCGGCAGCGGCCGGAGCGTATCTGCTCTGGCGTCGCCGCACTCCTGATAAACCGACAGAGCTGCCACAGCAGCCGCTGGCGGCCGGTCCGCCGCTCGACGACGGTGCCAACCAGACCGTGGTCGTCCGGCGCTCCCAGTCGTTCCAAGTGGTCCCGCAGCAGCAGCAGGTGATGACCGCGCCGGATCCGGCGATCAAATACTGCACCTCGTGCGGCATGAGGCTCGGGCCGGCGCATCGCTTCTGCGGCTACTGCGGCCATCCCATCGAGACGTGATGCCATTGAACGAAAGAGCACTCATCGGCCAGGAGGTGGCCGGGTACTACATCGAGGACATCGTCGGCAAAGGCGGCATGGCCGTCGTCTACCTGGCACTCGACCCGAGGTTGAGCCGCCGGGTGGCGCTGAAGATCCTCAACCCGGTGCTCAGCGTCGACGACCGGTTCAGGCAGCGGTTCATCCTGGAGTCCAGGACGGTCGCCAGCATCGAGCATCCCAACATCATCCCGATCTACGAGGCGAACGCCGACGCCGACGGCGTCCTCTACATCGCCATGCGCTACGTGGACGGCCTCGACCTGCGCCGCCTCATCTACGACAGGGGCCCGCTGCCGATCGGCCAGGCGAACCAGATCTTCGCCCAGGTCGCCGCCGCGCTCGACGCCGCCCACGCGCACGACCTGATCCACCGGGACGTGAAACCGGCCAACATCCTGCTGGCCGGGGACCACGTCTACCTGACCGACTTCGGCATCACCAAGCACCGCTCGTCGATCTCGGGGCTGACCCAGACCGACCAGTTCATCGGCACGCCCCGCTACATGTCGCCCGAGCAGATCAACAAGGAGCACATCGACGGCCGGTGCGACCAGTACGCGCTGGCCTGCGTGGTCTACGAGGCGCTGTCGGCGCGGCTGCCGTTCCAGCGCGAGAACGACATCGCGCTGCTCTGGGCCCACCTCGCCGAGCAGCCGACGCCGCTGTCGCAGATCAGGCCCGAGCTGCCGCAGCAGGTGGACACCGTGATGATGCGGGCGCTGGCCAAGTCGCCCGAGCAGCGGTACACGACCTGCACGGAGTTCGTGAGCGCGCTGCGGGACGCGATCGGCGGGCACCCGTCCGACGCGGCCGGCTTCGTGCCCCGCCAGGGCCTGCCCTCGGGGCCCCACCCCGTCCAGAGCTCCGGGGCGCACGCCGCGCCCTACTCGGGCCCCCCTTCAGGCCCGCACACCGGTCCGCCCACAGGTCCGCCTTCTGGGCCGCACACGGGTCCCGGCTCGGGTCCCCACTCGCAGCCGCAGCTCGCGGGCTCGTACGGGCAGGGTGCGGCGGCCTACCAGGCCTCGGCGCACCCCACGCACCCGACCACGTCGAAGAAGCGCCCAGGCCGCATCCCGATCGTGGCCACCACCCTGGTCGCCGCCGTCGCGGCGCTGGCGCTGGTCGCCATGATCATCATGAACCACCGCAGCGACACCTGGTCCCACTACAAGACCAGCGCCGCCGCGCCGCTCACGTTCGAGTATCCGGGCGACTGGACCGTACGCACCCATCAGGACCTGTTCGCGGTGGTCTCGCCGCACGCCACGGAGTTCGAGTCCCTGTTCGTGGCCGGACCCGGCGCGGACTGGACGACGGTCTCCTCGATCGTCTCGGACGAGCCCGACAGCGCGGCCGGCGTGTACGTCCAGGTCTCCGACACCCTCGACTCCCGCGGCAGCTCCGAGCAGATGAAGGCCAAGATGGAGGTCCTGCTGCCCGGTCAGGTCGACGTCGGCAAACCCGTGCCCGACCAGGCGGGCAGCAGCCCCGCCACCCGCTTCGACGGCGCCCTGCACGACCCCGGGACCGGCACCCGGCTGGGCTTCGTCAGCTACGTGATCGACCGCGAGCCCAAGACCATGCTGGTGATGTACTTCTGCGCCAAGGCCACCTGCGACGACGCCACCCAGACCCGCATCAGGCAGAGCGTTCGTGTCTCGTGACTTGTAACTCACTTGTGTACGGCTGGGCCTGGGTGTTCAAGGCGGGCACCCGGCGTCTACCCTCCGGCGTGTGGGCATTCGAATCGTCATCGCCGACGACCAGGCGATGGTCAGGGCCGGGCTGCGCATGGTGGTCGACAGCGACCCCGGCATGGAGGTCGTCGGCGAGGCCGCCGACGGCCGCGAGGCCATCGCCGTGGCCCGGCGCACCCGGCCGGACATCGTCCTCATGGACATCTCGATGCCCAGGCTCGACGGGCTGTCGGCGGCCAAGGAGCTGCTCGACACCCCGTCGCCGCCCAAGGTCATCACCCTGACCACGTTCGACACCGACGAGAACCTCTACGCCGCCCTGCGCGCGGGCACCAGCGGGTTCCTGCTGAAGGTGTCGCCGCCCGAGCAGCTCCTTGAAGCGATCAGGGTGGTGCACTCCGGCGACGCGCTGCTCGACCCGGCCGTGACGAGCCGGGTGATCGCCACGTTCGCGAGCAGGGCCGAGCCCACGCCCTCGCCCAGGCTGGGCGAGCTGACGCCGCGCGAGCTGGAGGTGCTGCGGCTGCTGGCCCGCGGTCTCACCAACGCGGAGATCGCGCGCGACCTGTACGTGGGGGAGGCCACGGTCAAGACGCACGTGGCGCGGGTGCTGATGAAGCTGTCCCTCCGCGACCGGGCTCAGGCCGTGGTGTTCGCGTACGAGTCGGGCGTCGTACGGCCCGGAGCCGCCTGACCGTCTCGCCATTCGGGAGGGTTTGGTGAGGCACGGCGTACTCATGTGTATATTTTTCGTCATAAGGCGGTAGAAACAGGAGATATTTCATGCGATCGTTCCCCCGGGTGTTGTTCGACGAGGCTCACAACGAGTCGTGGACCGTGCGGCGCGAGGTGGCCGAGGCCATCAATCCGGCCCATCCCGACGACAACAGCTACGCCCGCGCGGCCGGGCTGCTGCGGCACCTGGGGCACACGGTCACCGCCCACACGGCGGGGGCGCTGACCGCCGGGGCCCTGGCGGAGCAGGACGTGCTGGTGATCGCGCACCCGTCGGGGGACCGGTGGGAGCGGACGACCGGCCAGGGCAGCCCCGTCTTCGCCGCCGGCGAGCTGGACGCGATCCAGGACTTCGTGGCCGGGGGCGGCGGGCTGGTGGTGCTGGCCGAGGAGGAGCAGGACAAGTACGGCAACAACCTGGCGGACCTGCTCGGGCGGTTCGGGGTGGGCGTCGAGCACGCCACCGTGCGCGACCCGAAGCACGCGCACCGGGGGGTGGCCACCTGGGTGCTCGCCCGGTCCGAGGCCGCGTCGGGGCTGCTGGCGGGCGTCCGTACAGCTTGCTTCTACCGCTCGGGCGTCCTGACCCTGACCCCTGAGGCCGTCGCCGGGGAGGCGAGCGTGCTGCTCGCGACCTCGCCCGACGCCGACCCGGCGGGCGCGCCGCTGGCCGTCGCCGTGCGGTACGGGCGGGGCAGGGTCGTCGCGTTCGCCGACTCCGACCTGTTCGGGGACGACTCCATCGACGACTACGACCACCGCGCGCTCTGGGGCAACGTGGTCACCTGGGCCGCCCGCATCCCCGGCCCCGCCGCGTCCGAGCCCGCCATGTCCGAGCCCGCCACGTCCGGCCCCGCCGCCTCCGAGTCCGCCGCTCACGAGTCCGCCGCTCACGAGTCCGCCACCCACGAGCCCGTCAGCTCGCGCGAGTCCGCGTCCCATACGGCCAAGGCGGAGCTGTTCGCGCGGCTCAAGTCGGCCGTCGAGGAGATCAGGCCGCTGCAGGTCAAGGACGGGTCCGTCCCCGAGGAGAAGGGGCGGGCGAAGGCGCTGGTGGGCCAGGTAGCCGCGATCCTGGGCGAAATATCGCCGTACTTCGCTCATGACGCGTCCTACCTCCAGGCCGTCCAGGACGACCTCGCCCAGTGGGCCGGCCAGGATCTGGGCGTACCCGACTTCCTCGACTCGCTTGACCGCTTCCACCCCGACACCCAGCGCGAGGACGGCCTGGAGCACGTCGTGGTGTTCCCCATGTACACCCAGAACGGCAACCCCGGCCGCAACCTGGAAGCCGTCTGGATCCGCACCATCTGGCCCGGCTGGCTGGCCGAGCTGGAGGCGGGCGGCTACGACAACCCCATGTTCGTGCCGATCGCGTTCGAGGACTTCACCTCGGGCTACGACACGCACTCGGCCGTCCTGTTCCCCGAGACGGTCGCGGTGCGCCGGGCGCCCGAGCGGTTCACCTGGGGCGGGATCTTCGCCGACCGCGAGGCCGCCAGGTTCAGGCGGGTGTCCAGGGCCGCCACCGCCACGCTGCGGCTGGACCTGCCGCCGGAGGCCGAGCGGCTGCTGGCCTCGCAGCGGCTCGCGGAGGAGACGTTCGTGCTGTGGGACCTGGTCCACGACCGCACCCACAGCCACGGCGACCTGCCGTTCGACCCGTTCATGATCAAGCAGCGGATGCCGTACTGGCTGTACTCGCTGGAGGAGCTGCGCTGCGACCTGACCGCGTTCGGCGAGGCGGTGAAGCTGGCCGGGCAGGGGGTGCCGCACGCCAGGTACGTGCAGACCGCCATCCTGTTCGACCGGCTGTTCAGGTTCCCGATCACGGGGGAGCGGGTCAGGAACTACGACGGGCTCGGCGGTCAGCTGCTCTTCGCCTACCTGCACCGCAACGACATCGTGCGCTGGACGGACAACCGGCTCACGATCGACTGGGAGCGGGTGGCCGACGGCGTGGCCGACCTGCGGGGCGAGGTCGAGAAGCTCTACCGCGACAGCATCGACCGCTCCAAGCTGGCGCACTGGCTGGCGGCGCACGAGCTGGTGAGCGCGTACGTGCCGGCGCATCCCGCCTCGACCTGGGCCAAGGGCGCGCAGGCGCTGCCCGAGGAGCAGAAGGCCAAGGTGGACGCGGTGCTGGCGGACGAGTTCCCGCTGAGCATGTTCTACGAGGCACTGCGCCGTAAGCTGACCGATGTGGTCGAATCGACTAAGGGACTCCGAGCATGATCATTCTGGTTACGGGGGCAGCAGGCCCCACAGGTGAGGCTGTTTCCGGATATTTCCGGGAAAAGGGTCACACCGTGATCGGCGTCGACAAGAAGGACGTCGACCTGCTCGACCGCGCGGCCGTACAGGACCTGGCGGCGCGGATCGCCCGCGAGCATGGCCACCTGGACGGCGTCGTGCACCTGGTCGGCGGCTGGCGGGGGTCGGCCACCTTCGCCGAGACCAGCCTCGGCGACTGGGACCTCCTGCACGACCTGCTGATCCGCACCCTGCAGCACGTGTCGCTCGCCTTCGAGCCGCTGCTGCGCGAGAGCGCCGACGGCCGCTTCGTGATCGTCTCGGCCAAGGCGGCCGGGCGCCCGTCCGCGGGCGGCGCCGTCTACGCGGCGGCCAAGGCCGCGGCGGAGGCATGGACGCTCTCGCTGGCCGACGCGCTGTCCGGCACCGGCGCCGCGGCCACCATCCTCGTCGTGAAAGCCCTGGTGAACGACGCCATGCGCGCCCAGCAGCCGGAGGCGAAGTTCCCCGGCTTCACCGACGTCAACGACCTGGCGGCGGCGATCGGCGGGCTCTACGACCGCCCCGCCGCCGAGGTCAACGGCATCCGATTGGACCTGACTGCGTGACTCTCCGGCACGATCCCCAGCTCAAGGCGTTCGCCAGCGATAACTACGCGGGCGTGCACCCCGAAATCCTCCAGGCCATCGTCACGGCCAACGGCGGTCACCAGATCTCCTACGGCGACGACGTCTACACGGAGGCGCTCCAGGAGGTCTTCCAGCGGCACTTCGGTGAGCGCGCGCAGGCGTGGCCGGTGTTCAACGGCACCGCCGCGAACGTCGTCTCCCTGCGCGCCATGACCGCCCACTGGGAGGCGGTCATCTGCGCGGAGAGCGCCCACATCAACACCGACGAGGGCGGAGCCCCCGAGGTCGCGGGCGGCATCAAGCTGCTGACCGTGCCCACGCCCGACGGCAAGCTCACGCCCGAGCTGATCGACCGCCAGGCGTGGGGCTTCGGCGACGTGCACCGGGCCCAGCCGCGCGTGGTGTCGATCTCGAACACCACCGAGCTGGGCACCCTCTACACGCCCGCCGAGATCGCCGCGATCTGCGCGCACGCCCACGAGCTGGGCCTGCTCGTCCACCTCGACGGCTCCCGGCTGACCAACGCCGCCGCCGCGCTGGACGTCCCGATGCGGGCGCTGACCACCGACGCGGGGGTGGACGTGCTGTCGTTCGGCGGCACGAAGATCGGGCTGCTGTACGGCGAGGCCGTCGTCGTGCTCAACCCGGACGCCGCGCGCGGGATCGACTACATCCGCAAGACGTTCATGCAGTTGTCGTCGAAGATGCGGTTCGTGTCGGCGCAGTTCGAGGCGCTGCTGTCGGGCGATCTGTGGCTGCGCAGCGCACGGCAGGCCAACGCCATGGGGCAGCGGCTGGCACAGGCCGTACGCGACATCCCGGGCGTCGAGCTGCCCAGGCCGGTCGAGGCGAACGCGGTCTTCGCCGTCCTGCCCAAGGACGTCACCGAGCGGCTGCAGAAGCGGTTCAGGTTCTACACCTGGAACGAGGCGACGGGCGAGGTGCGCTGGATGTGCGCGTTCGACACGACGGAGTCGGACGTGGACGCCTTCGCGGCCGCCGTCGCCGAGGAGATGGCGGCGGCGAGCTGACGGCGGCGAGCTGACGGCGGCGAGCTGACGGCGGCGACCGGGCCCGCGCCGCACGGCGGCTGAGGCGACCGGACCCGCGCCGCACGGCTGCTGAGGAGGCGGTCTAACGGGAGCGGGCCTGGTGCCGCACGGCCAGGCGGGCGGCCTGCCAGCCGCCCATCCCGTGCACCGAGGCCCCCGGCGGCGTCGAGGCCGAGCACAGGAACACCCCGGGCAGCGGCGTACGCCACGGGGCCGGCGACCAGACCGGCCGCCTGACGAACTGGGTCAGGCTCGCCATCCCGCCCCCGATGTCGCCCCCGACCAGGTTGGGGTTGACCGCCTCCAGATCGGCGGGCCCCATCGCGTGCCTGGCCAGGACACGGTCGCGGAATCCGGGCGCGTAGCGCTCGATCTGGGTCTCGATGGCGTCCGTCATGTCCACGGGCGAGCCGTTGGGCACGTGGCAGTAGGCCCACAGCGTGTGCCCGCCCCGCGTCGGATCCGCCGCGTACGGCTGGACGAGCAGCACGTACGGGCGAGGCGAATGCCGTCCGGCGGCCACCTCCGCCTCGCTGAGCGCGATCTCCTCCAGCGTCCCGCCCAGGTGCACCGTGCCGGCCTCGGCCACCGCCGGGTCGCGCCACGGCACCGGCCCGTCCAGCGCCCAGTCGAGCTTGAACACCCCGGGCCCGTAACGGAAGCGTTCGAGGCCCCTGCGGTAGCCGGGAGGCAGGTCGGCCATCGCCAGGAACTGCCTGGGCGTCACGTCGAGCACCACGATCGGAGCGTCCACCTCGGCCAGCCGCCGCACCCGGTGGCCGGTGACGGCCTCGCCGCCCAGCGACCTCAGCTCGGCCACGAGCGCGTCGGCCAGCTCCTGCGATCCGCCCCGCACCAGCGGCCAGCCCACCAGGTGGGCCAGCCCGGCCAGCAGCAGGCCGTAGCCGCCCGAGATGGGCGCGCGCAGGTCGAGCATCGAGTGCGCGGCCATGCCCGCGAACATCGCCCGCGCCTCCACGGTCCTGAACGCTTGCCGGGCGAGCGTCGTGGCGGGCAGCACCCCGGCCAGCCCGAACCTGGCCGCCCGCGCGAACGCCCGCGGCGCCGCATCCCACGGCCCCAGCGGCTTGAGCAGCAGGTCCACCAGCGGGAACCCGGCCCTGGCCGTCGCCCCCGCGGTCGCCAGCCACGCGGCGGCGTCGCGCCCGAGCCCGTCGGCCGTGCGGCGGGCGTCGCGGTGCACGAGCACCGCGGGCCGGTCGTCGAGCGGATGGGCGGCGGCCACCGGCGGATGGGCGAACTCGACCCCCTTCAGCCCCTGCGCCCGCAGCTCACGGAAGGCAGGGGAGGCCAGCGCCATCGCCATCACGGTCGCGCCCAGGTCGTGCACCCGCCCGGGCAGCGTCAGCTCGCCCGACCGCAGCCCGCCGCCGAACCGCTCGGCCGCCTCCAGCAGCAGCACCTTCCGCCCGGCGCGGGCCAGCGTGACGGCGGCGACGAGCCCGTTGGGGCCCGACCCGACCACGACGGCGTCCGCACGCATCAGGGGCTCATCGTGGAGGGAGTATCGAGGGAAAGGGCTGCGCGCCGCGCAGCCGCAGCAGCTCCGTCATGAGCTTGATCTCCCCGCTCTGCCCCTGGACGATCTTCTGCGCCATGCTGACCACCTCGCCGCGCGTGGACAGCTTGAGCAGCCCCTCGGCCATCTGCACGCCGCCCTCGTGATGGCGGATCATCAGCTGCAGGAACAGCACCTCGGCCTGCGTGCCCTGCGCCTCCTTGAGCTTGGTCAGCTCCTGCGGCGAGGCCATGCCGGGCATCGTGCCCGTGGCGGCGGCGCCCGCGGCGGGGGTGGCGCCGTGGCCGTGGCCGCTCATCCAGGCCATCGGCCGCTGGTCGGTCGCCTGGCTCAGCCCCCACTGCTGCAACCAGCCCTGGAACATGCCGCGCTGGTTGGCCTGGGTGTTGATGATGTCGAAGGCCAGGCTTCTGATCTCCTTGGCGGGCCCTTTGTCCCTGATCGTGAAGGCCATGTCCACGGCCTGCGCGTGGTGGGTGGCCATGTCGCGGGCGAATCCGGCCTCGGCCGAGGTGTCGCCCGGCGTGCCGTCACGCCCGAACACCAGGAACGCGGCCACGGCGAGCACGAGCACGCCGCAGATGATCAGGATGGGTTTCCTCACGGGCTTTTCCATGGCTCGTCCAGCGTACCCACCTGGGGGAGGGGCTGTGATCGGACCCTTATTTCGCGCTTATTCTCCGCATACGCCTGGAGGGCATAGGGTGACCCGGAGTTGGTACGCCGATGGAGGAACGATGACGAAGGAGAAGGCGCAGGCGCGGCGCGAGCATCTGCAGAAGATGCGGGCCGAGCAACAGCGCAAACAACGGCGCTCCGCGCTGCTCATGTGGGGCACCGGTGGGCTGATCATCGTGGTGCTCGTCGGCGTGGTCGGCTTCTACCTCGTCAATCAAGCCCGTCAGACCTCTCTCGACGCCGTGACCAGCGTCAAGTACGACGCGGGCCAGCACGTGTGGAAACCGGTCACCTACAAGGAGACCCCGCCGGTCGGCGGCGAGCACAACAACTACTGGCAGAGTTGTGCGATCTACGACAAGCCGATCCACTCCGAGCACGCCGTGCACTCGCTGGAGCACGGAGCCGTCTGGATCACCTACCGCCCCGACCTGGCCAAGGCGCAGGTCGACGCGCTGAAGGCGGTGGCGTCGTCCACGGGCCAGCAGGACTACATGCTGATGAGCCCGTTCCCCAACCTGCCGTCGCCGGTCGTCGTGTCGTCGTGGGGACACCAGCTCAAGCTGGACAACCCGCAGGACCCGAAGCTCGCGGCGTTCATCAAGAAGTACCAGAACGGCTCTGACACCCCGGAGCCCGGCGCCACCTGCGGCGGGGCCGACGCCATCACCACCACGGCCGACCAGGCGCCGCTGCCTCCGGAGCCCACGGGCAACCAGACGCCGCCGCCGGCGGAGACCATCTCCCCGTCGCCCACCCAGTCCCAGCAGTAGATCTCGCGCGATGACTCAGGGCCCGGCCCCCGCCGGGCCCTGAGTCATGCCGTCAGTCGTCGCCGATGAGCAGGTCATGGCGGGCGCGGGCGAACTCCTCGAAGGAGATGCGCCCGTCGCGGTCGGCGTCGGCCCTGGCGAAGGCGGTGGTCAGGTCGGTGCGGGGGCGGTTCCACACCGCACCGAACTCCTCGGCGGTGATCCAGCCGTCGCGGTCGCGGTCGGCCGCGGCGAACGTGGCGCGGGAGATCGGCGTCAGCACCGTGTCGAGCGTGCCCGTCCGCACCAGCGTCTCGAAGGAGCTGACGTACTCCTCCTTGCTGATCCGGCCGTCACGATCGGTGTCCAGAGCGCGGGCGTGGATGTCCCAGGCGTTGAGGAACGCGTCCACGACGGACTCGCCCTCGGGCGTGTCGGCCCGTACCCCGGTCTGCCCCAGGCGGCGCTGGGCGAGGGCCATGTAGTCGTACCTGGTCAGGAAGCCGTCGCCGTCGGTGTCGAGGTCGTTGAAGTTACGCTCCGCGCTCTCGCGGAAGCCGTTGTGGGGCATCACCGCTCCGATCGTCACCCTAGGTAGCTGATCGCTACTTACAGTAACTCGTCCTCGCGGGGATGGACAGAAGTCCCGGAAAACTGGGCTCAGCCGAGCACGTCCGCCGGCGGCGTCGCCGCCAGCCCGTGCGCCTGGGCCACGGGCCGGCTCGTCAGGTGGCCCTCGTGGGTGCTCAGCCCGGCCGCCAGCGCCGGGTCCTCGCGCATCGCCCGCCGCCAGCCCAGGTCGGCGATGGCCAGCGCGTACGGGAGCGTGACGTTCGTCAGGGCGAACGTCGAGGTGTGCGGAACGGCGCCCGGCATGTTGGCCACGCAGTAGAAGATCGAGTCGTGCACCCGGTACGTCGGCCGCTCGTGCGTCGTCGGCCGCGAATCCTCGAAGCAGCCGCCCTGGTCGATCGCGATGTCCACGAGCACCGAGCCCGGCTTCATCCGGCTCACCAGGTCGTTGCTCACCAGCTCGGGAGCCTTGGCGCCGGGCACCAGGACGGCGCCGATGACCAGGTCGGCCTCCAGCACCGCCCGCTCGATCTCCAGCATGTTGGAGGCGACCGTCTGGCAGTGGCCCTGGTAGATCAGGTCCGCCTGGCGCAGCTTGTCGATGTTCTTGTCGAGCAGCAGCACCTCGGCCTGCATGCCGAGGGCGATGGCGGCGGCGTTCATGCCGGAGACGCCGGCCCCGATGACGACGACGTGGGCCGCGCGCACCCCGGACACGCCGCCCATCAGCACGCCCCTGCCGCCCTCCGAGCGCATCAGGTGGTAGGCGGCCACCTGCGGCGCCAGCCGCCCCGCCACCTCGGACATGGGGGCGAGCAGGGGCAGCGTGCCGTCACGGCTCTGCACGGTCTCGTAGGCGATCGCGGTGACGCCCGAGTCGAGCAGCGCCCGCGTGCAGTCGCGAGAGGCCGCCAGATGCAGGTACGTGAAGAGCACCTGGCCCTTGCGCAGCCGGTGGTACTCCTCGGCCACCGGCTCCTTCACCTTCATGATCAGGTCACCGGTGGCCCAGAGCTCGTCGGCGTCCGGGACCATGACGGCGCCCGCCGCGGCGAAATCGGCGTCCGGGATCGCGGACCCGGCGCCCGCCTCCCGCTCCACGAAGACCTGGTGGCCGTGGCGCACCAGCTCGTGCACCCCGGCCGGGGTGCACGCCACTCGATATTCGCTGTTCTTGACCTCGCGGGGAACCCCGACCTTCATGGGTCAACTCTTCTCGGTCACGTGCGATCCTGCCTCCATTCTTCCTCCCATCACCCGGATGGATGCGGATTCTCCTGCTGATTACCCCGGTGTGGCTCGTCCTCGATAGGCTCACCGGCAGCCCGAACATCAGGATGAGGTCGTCGTCGATGGACAAGCCGGAAGAGCCGCCACCCGCGGACCCGGGAGAGGCGAAGGCCAGCAGACTCACCACCATCGTGTTGATCGTCTCGCTGGTCCTGGTCGTCTTGGTCGCCGGAGTGCTGGGCACTGTTGCCGTCCTGATGACGCAGAGCCCCGACTCGCCGCTCTTAGGCGGCGTGCCGCCGCGGCGGCTGGCCGTCCCCGTCCACTTCGCCCCCGTCAAGGAGACCAAGCCCGCGCCCTGTCCGGGCGACCCGGCCGTGCTCGACGCGGAGCAGCGCACCTGCTACCTGCTGGAGGACGGCGTCACCGTCCTCTCCGTGCAGCAGGTCGAGCCGGTACGTGAGAAGGACGGCCTCTACTCCGTGCGCATCGCGATCGCGCCGGCGTTCAAGGAGCGGCTGGTGCAGCTCATCGACGAGCTGGTGCCCGAGCAGCGGCAGGTGGCGATCGTGCTCGCGCCCGAGCAGCCCGACCAGCCCAAGACCGTCCTGGCCGCGCCGATCGTCACCCAGTCGATGGACGGCGACAGCATGAGCATCGCCGGCTTCACCAAGGAGGAGGCCGACGCGCTGGTGACCAGCCTGCTCGGCGCGCCGCCCACCGGCACGAGCCCCGCCACGGGTCCCAGCACGGGTCCCAGCACGGGTCCCAGCACGGGCCCGACCGCCGGCCCCAGCACGCCCGCCACGACCGGTCCGACGGGCGGCCCGGGCCCCACCGGCGGCCCGACCGGCAGCACCGGCACGACGGGCACCGTGGGCCCCGGGACGAACCGGCCGGGCGCGACCTCCCCCGCGACCGGCGTCCGGCGCACCCCGGACAAGCGCTACGCGAGCTGCAAGGAGGCCGTGGCGGCCGGCGACGGCCCCTACTCCAAGGGCACGCACGAGGAATACGCCTGGTACGTCGACGTCGACGGCAACGGCGTGGCCTGCAACAGCGGCGACATGCGCTGACGGCTAGCCGAACAGCTCACCGAACCAGTCGATGCCGAAGTAGGCCAGGAAGATCAGCGAGACGATCCAGAGCAGCCAGGGGATCTGCGAGAACCGGCCCTTGGCCGCCTTGATCAGCGTGTACGAGATCACCCCCGCGCCCACCCCGTTCGTGATCGAGTACGTGAACGGCATCAGCGCGATCGTCAGGAACGCGGGCACGGCCAGGTCCAGGTCGTCCCACGGCACGTTCTTGCTCTGCATCATCATCAGCGCCCCGACCAGCACCAGCGCGGGAGCGGCTGCGGCGGCGGGCACCACCGCCGCCAGCGGCGTGAACAGCAGCGTCAGCCCCAGCAGCGCCCCGGTCACCACGCTGGCCAGGCCCGTGCGGGCCCCCTCGCCGACACCGGCGGCCGACTCGACGAAGACGGTGTTGGCCGAGGAGCTGACCGAGCCGCCCACCATGCCCGCCACGCCGTCCACGGTCAGGATCCGGCCCAGCCTGGGCACCCGTCCCTGTTGGTCCACCAGCCCGGCCTCGTCGCTGACGCCGATGATGGTCCCCATCGCGTCGAAGAACCCCGACAGCACCAGCGTGAACAGCACCACGGTCGCCGTCAGCGCCCCCGCCCTGGCGAATCCGCCGAACAGGTCGAACGCGCCGACGAGCCCGAAGTGCGGGGCCGAGACCAGCGACTCGGGCACCCGCGGCGCCACCACGCCCCACGACTCCGGCGGGATGGCGGCCAGCGAGTTCACCACGACGGCCAGGACCGCGGTGACCGCGATGCTGATCAGGATGGCGGCCGGGGTCCTGCGGACGTACAGGACGATCATGAGGAGCAGGCCGAAGCAGAAGATCGCGACCGGCCAGCCCGTGAGATGGCCGGTGGCGCCGAGCTGCACGGGCGTTCCCGAGCCCGCCGCGACGAACCCGGCGTCGACCAGGCCGATCAGCGCGATGAACAGCCCGATCCCCACGCTGATCGCGTGTTTGAGCGCCAGCGGGATCGCGTTCATGATCAGCGTGCGCAGGCCGGTCACCGCCAGCACGATGATCACGAAGCCTTCGAGCACGACCAGGCCCATGGCCTGCGCCCACGTCATGTGCGGGGCGGCCTGGTAGGCGACGACCGCGTTCAGGCCGAGCCCGGCGGCCAGGCCGAAGGGGGCGTTGCCGACGAACGCCATCAGCAGCGTCGAGATCGCCGCGGCCAGCGCGGTGGAGGTCGTCAGCTCGGAGATGGACAGCCGGGCGCCGGTGACGTCCTTGGCCCCGGCCAGGATGATCGGGTTGAGCAGGATGATGTAGGCCATGGCCACGAACGTGGTGAGCCCGCCCCGCACCTCGCGGCCGACGGTGGTCCCCCGCCCGGTGAGCTCGAAGAATCTGTCGAGCACCGCCATCCCCCCTTGTTGATCAGGGGGAATGCCGGGTTGCCTACCCGGCGGGGGACAAGATCACGCCTTCTCGTGGCGTCCGTGGCCGACCAGGCCGACGAACTCCTCGATCCCGACCCGCCCGTCGCCGTCGCGGTCGGCGGACTTGATGAACGCCTCGATCTCGCTCTCGGCCGCGCCCTGACCACCCAGGGCCTCGTTGGCCTGCCTGATCTCGCCGGCGGTCAGCAGGCCGTCGCCGTCGGTGTCGAAGCGCCTGAACTCCGCCTCGGCCGCTTCACGCGCGCTTGCCATCGGATACCCCCTTGCCGGATTCTGCTCCGGACTGCTCTTCGAACAACGCGATATCTTCCGGCCTAATCGGAACGCGCGTCAACCGGAGCCCGGTCGCCGCGCGGACCGCGGCGGCGATGGCGGGGGTCGAGGAGAGGGTCGGAGGCTCGCCCGCGCCGCGCAATCCGTACGGAGCCGCCGGGTCGGGGTTCTCCAGAATCTTCAGCGTCATGGGCGGCATGTCGAGGATGGTGGGGATGAGGTAGTCCGTGAACGACGGGTTCAGCACCTGGCCGTCGCGGATCTGGATCTCCTCCATGAGCGCCAGCCCCAGCCCTTGCGCCGAGCCGCCGTGGATCTGGCCTTCGAGCGCCTGCGGGTTCAGTATCCGGCCCACGTCCTGCACGGCCGCCAGCTCGACCACCTTGACCAGGCCCAGATCCACGTCCACGTCCACGACCGCCCGGTGCACGCACAGGGCGAGCTGGGTGTGCGAGTCGCCCTGGCCGGTGCGCGGGTCGAGCGGATAGGTGGGCCGGTGCCGGTATTCGCGCGTCTCCTCGATCGGCCCGTACGCCGCCAGCGCCTCGGCCGCGGGCAGCCCCTTGAACCGCTCCCGTACGGCCTCGCAGGCGGTCTTCACCGCGCCGCCGGTGACGTACGACTGACGGGAGGCCGACGACGACCCGGCCGAGCCGACCGCGGTGTCGGCGGTGGCCACGGTGACGTTCGCGATGCCCAGCTCGGTGCGCGCGATCTGGGCCTGGATCGTGACCAGGCCCTGGCCCACCTCGGCCGCCGCCGTGTGCACGGTGACGTGCGGCTCGCCGCCGACCAGCTCGGCCCGCACCCTGGCCGTGGAGTAGTCGTCGAAGCCCTCGGAGAAGCAGATGTTCTTGATCCCGACGCCGTAGCCGACGCCCCGGCGCACGGACTCGCCGTGCGTGGTCTGCGAGACGCCGCCGGGCAGCCCCCGCAGGTCCCGGTCCCGCGCCGGCTCGGGCGGCGGCGCGGGCAGCGGCATGGCCTCCAGGTCGCGCAGCATGTCCGCGAGCGGGGCGGGGGAGTCGATCACCTGCCCGGTGATGAGGCGGGAGCCCTGCGAGACGGCGTTGCGCACCCGGATCTCGATCGGCGACAGGCCGCACGCCTCGGCCAGGCGGTCCATCTGCGACTCGTAGGCGTAGCAGGCCTGCACGGCGCCGAAGCCGCGCATCGCGCCGCACGGCGGGTTGTTGGTGTAGACGCCGGTGGCGTCCACCCGCACGTTCGGCACCTCGTACGGGCCCGCGCCGAGCGAGGCGGCGTTGCCGACCACGGCGGGGGAGGAGGAGCAGTACGCGCCGCCGTCGAGCAGGATGTCGGCCTTGACGTAGACGAGCCGGCCGTCGCGGGTGGCGCCGTGCTCGTAGCGCATCCAGGCCGGGTGGCGGTGCACGTGGCCGAAGAACGACTCCTCCCGGCCATAGACGATCTTCACGGGCCGGTCCAGGCGCAGGGCCAGCATGCAGGCGTGCACCTGCATCGACAGGTCCTCGCGGGCGCCGAACGCGCCGCCGACGCCCGACAGCGTCAGGCGTACCTTGTCCTGGGGCAGGCCGAGGCAGGGGGCGAGCTGGTCGCGGTCCACGTGCAGCCACTGGGTGGCGATGTAGAGGTCCACGCCGCCGTCCTCGGCCGGGACGGCCAGGCCGGACTCCGGGCCGAGGAAGGCCTGGTCCTGCATGCCGACCTCGTACTCGCCGGTGACGACGACCTCGGCCTCGAACGTGTCACCGCGGCGTACCGGCTGATGTCTTACGAAATGTTCGGACTTACGGGGATCTGTCACGGCTTCGCGGAGTTCGTACTCGACCACGATGGCCGCGGCGGCCCTGCGGGCCGTCTCCGGATGGTCGGCGGCCACCAGCGCCACCGGCTCCCCCTGGAAGCGGACCTCGTCGATGGCCAGCACCGGCTGATCCTTGTGCTCCAGCCCGTAGAACTTCACGCCCGGCACGTCCTCGTGCGTCAGCACGGCCAGCACGCCCGCCATCTTGAGCGCCGGCCCCACGTCGATCGAGCGGATCCACGCGGAGGCGTGCGGGCTGCGCAGCGTGACGCCCCACACCATGCCGTCCAGCCACAGGTCGGAGGCATAGGCGAACTCGCCGGTCACCTTCAGCGTCCCGTCGGGCCGCCGCGCGCTCTCCCCGACGCCGTGTCCGCCGCTGTACCCGGTGGTGTGCCCAATGGTGGGAGCCGTCGTCTCCGTCATCTTCCGAGTAGAGCACCGCCGCCCGGCCCGTCCTATGCGCTCGACGTGAAATCCACGTCAGCGCTTGCCCTCGCAGGCTTGTATATTCCTCCAAGTGCGCATCTCTGACCTGCTGGCCATCGACGATCTGCGGCTGATCCTGCGCACCGGTGACCCGGCCCGCGAGTTCAGCACCGTGCACATCACCGATCTGCCGGAGCCTGGGCGCTATCTGTCGGGCGGCGAGCTGGTGCTGTCCGGGCTGATGTGGCGGCGCGCGCCCGGCGACTCGGCCAGGTTCGTGACCGCGCTGGTCGAGGCCGGGGTCGCCGCGCTCGGCGCCGGTCAGGCCTGGCTCGGGCACGTCCCCGACGACCTCGTGGCCGCCTGCGCGGCCGCCGGCCTGCCGCTGGTCGAGGTGCCGACCGAGATCTCCTTCCGCACGCTGGCCGAGCTGGTCGTGCCGCGCCTGTCCGGCGACGTGCGCGACGCGCTGGGCCGCCACCGCCGGCTGGTCGCGGCCATCGCGGAGGGCGCCGACCTGCGCGAGCTGTTCGAGCTGACCGCCGCGGAGCTGGGCGTCACCGGCGCCGTCCTGTCCGCGTCCGGCGAGGTGATCGTCGGCTCGGCCGAGGACCCCGTGGGCCTGGCGAAGGCGTACCTGACGGCGTCGCGGCTGCCCGTGCACGTCGGCGACCACACGATCTTCGCGGTCGGCCGCGGGCACCGGGCCGCCGGCTGGGCCCTGGTCTGCGACGGCGACCTGATCAGCCGGGCCGACGTCGGCTACGAGCTGGCCGCCTGCGTCGGGCTCGAACGCAGCCGCATGGAGGAGGGCCGCAGGGTCGAGCGCCGCCTGACCGAGCAGCTCATCATGGCCGCGTTCGCCGAGGCCGACGTGGCCGAGCTCAACGCCAGGCTGCGGACGTGCGGGATCGACGCGGCGCAGCCGTACGCGATCGTGAACGCGACCGCGCCCAGGCCCGGCGCCACCCGCGGGCCCGACGCCCCCACGCTCGGCGGCCAGGTCGTGGAGGAGCTGCTCGGCCGCGAGGTGGTGGCGGCGGCCGGCGCGGACGGCGCGGTCGCCGTGGTGCCGCTGCTCAAGGGCACCGCGGCCGAGCTGGCCGACCGGCTGCGCGCCGCCGCCGAGGTGCTCGCGGCGGCGCCCGGCCTCCGGCTCTGTGTCGGGCTCAGCGGCGCGCTGACCGGGCCCGCCGCCGTCAAGGGCGGCGTGGAGGAGGCCGGGCACGCCAGGCGGCTGGCCGAGGCCCGCGCGGGCGGCGTGGTGACCAGCGACGAGATCTACACCCACGCGCTGCTGCTGGCCACGGTCCCGGGGGACGTGCGCCGCTCGTTCGCCGCCAGGCTGCTGTCGCCGCTGCTCGACTACGACCGCAGGCACCAGTCCGAGCTGGTGCGCACGCTGGGGATCT
Source organism: Nonomuraea rosea (assembly GCF_039539705.1). Taxonomy (NCBI): domain Bacteria; kingdom Bacillati; phylum Actinomycetota; class Actinomycetes; order Streptosporangiales; family Streptosporangiaceae; genus Nonomuraea; species Nonomuraea rosea. Next base: position 82,472 of record NZ_BAABDQ010000007.1, read on the forward strand.
TCCTCGACTGCGCCGGCTCGTGGAACGCCTGCGCCGAGCAGCTCCACGTGCACGTCAACACCGTCCGCTACCGCGTCCGCAGGATCGAGGAGCTCACCGGCCGGAATCTGGCGACGATGGCGGACCGGGTCGACTTCTTCCTGGCGCTGCGGGACACCGGGACACCCCGGTAGCCCCGCTTCTTCCTGGCGCTCCCGTACCCCTGCTTGGCGCTGAGAGACACCTGGGACGTCCCGGCAGCCCCGCTCAGGCCCCGTGCGGCGCCGACGGCCTGCGCGCCGCGTGCACGGCGGCCTGCTCCTCCCTGAGCAGCCGCGCCCACCGGGCGTGGCCCAGCCCGTTCTCCGAGGCGGCGGCCTGGGCGACGGCGGAGCGGGCGCGATCGAGATCGCCCATCATCCGGTACGCGCGCGACAGCCCGATCAGGCAGCGCAGCGTCCCGATCCGGTGGCCGCCGGGCGCATAGAGCTCCCTGGCCCGCAGCAACTGCGGGATGGCCTGCTCCGGCTCGCCCATGTCGGCGCGGCACTCCCCGAGGCCGGCGCGGATCTGCGCCTCGTGGACGCCGTCGCCCACCTCCACGGCGTCCGTCAGGGCCTCCTCCAGCGCCTCCCTGGCCCGCTCAGGCCGGCCCATGCCCCTGTGCGCGCTCCCTATGGCGGTCAGCGCGTACCGCGTGCCGACGCGCGTGCCGATGCTCCTGGCCAGGACGAGCTGGCGCTCGGCCCACGGGAGCGCGTCGCCGTAGCGTTCGCCCGAGTTGTTGGCGCTGGCCAGATTGCCCAGCGCGCGCATCTCGCCGTAGGCGTCGCCGAGCCGTCTGGCCAGCGCCAATGCGGCCTGGAGGTGGGTCAGCGCCTCGTCGGTGCGGCCGGTCATGCGCAGGGCGTTGGAGATGTGGGTGTGCGCGAGCTGGGCGCCCGCCTCGTCCCCGAGCCGCCGGCAGACCTCCAGGGCGAGCGTGTTGAGCGCCTTCTTCTCCGCCATCCGGTAGAACCGCTCCTGGTGCCAGGCCAGGCTGAACGCGAGGCTGACGCCGAGCCCGGCGATCGTGTCGTCGGGGGAGCCGAGCGCCTGACCGGCCGCGGCCGTGAGCACGGCCTCCTCGTCCTCCAGCCACGCGATCGCCTCGGCGGCGCCGCCGATCGCGTGCGGCGTCGCGTCGACCGGCCGCGCGAACTGGTTGCGGTGCGGGTCGCTGACGTGGCTGGCCAGGCGGGCCGAAGCGGCGTAGTAGGACAGCGCGCGGACCAGCGGCTCCCACGGGCTCTGGGGGCGCAGCTCGGCCGCGAAGAGGCGGACGAGGTCGTGCAGCTGGTAGCGGCCCGGGCCGGTGCGATCGAGCAGATGGGCGTCCACCAGCCGCTCCAGGGCCTGCTCCGCTTCGGGCGCGGGCACCCCCAGCAGCGCGCCGGCCGCCTCCCCTGTCGTCTCCGGCACGTGCAGGAGGCCCAGCAGCGACAGTGCGCGGGCGGCCAGCCGGTCGAGGGGGCGCGCGCCGCGTTCGAGTGCCGTGTGGCTGGCGGTCAGGCTGGACCGGACGGCCAGATCGCCCGCGGCCAGCTCGTGCAGGCGGTTCCGCTCGTCGCTCAGGCGTGTGGCCAGCACCGACACGCTCCAGTCCGGGCGGCCGGCCAGGCGCGCCCCGGCGATGCGCAGGGCCAGCGGGAGGCCGTCGCACAGGCGTACGAGCCTGGCAGTCTCGCCGGCGTCGGCCGAGATCCGGCCCGCGCCGGCCAGCCTGGCCAGCATCGTGGCCGACTCCGCGTGGGACATCCTGCCGAGCTCCAGCTGGTAGGCGTCCTCGCCCCAGCTCATGCTCTCCCTGCTGGTCACCAGCAGCGCGTTGCCGAACGGAGTGGACAGCAGCGGCCTGATCTGCTCCAGGTCGGCGGCGTCGTCGAGCAGCGCCAGCACCCGGCGTTCGTGCAGCCGGCTGCGCCACATGGCCGCGGCCTCGTCGAGATCGGCGGGCACGGCGTGCGGCGGCACGCCCAGCGCGCGCAGGAACCGTCCGAGCACGTCGATCGGGGTGAGCGCGGGCACGCCCGGCGTGGCGCCCCGGCAGTTCACGTAGAGCTGGCCGTCGGGGAAGCGCTCCTGCGCCGCGTGGGCGACCTGGGCGGCCAGCGCGGACTTGCCGACGCCCGGCGGCCCGGTGATGATCACCAGCGGGCCCGGCGGCGTGGCGTCCCGTGGCGCCAGCCGTTCCTTCAGCCGGACGAGCTCCCGCGACCTGCCCACGAACTCCGCCAGCGGGCGGGGTAACTGGTGCGGCACGGCGGGACGCACCTCCACCGCGGCCGCGTCGGCGCTCAGCACCATCTCCTGGCACTTGCGCAGGCCCTCTCCCGGCGACAGGCCCAGCTCCTGGGCCAGCAGGAGCCGGCCCTCCTCGTAGACCTCCAGCGCCTCCGCCCGGCGTCCCGAGTGGAACAGGGCCGTCATGAGCAGCTCCCTGGCCCGCTCGCGCAGGGGGTGGTGGCGGGTGAGGTCGCGCAGCTCCTCCGCCACCTCCTTGTGCCCGCCCAGCCGTAACAGGCTCTCCGCGCGCTGTTCCTGCGCCGCGAGCCTGAGCTGCTCCAGGCGGGCGCGCTCCTTCTCCGCGAACGGCCCGGCCAGGCCGCTCAGCGCGGTGCCCCGCCACAGGGCCAGTGCCTGGTCGAGCCGGCGCTCCGCCTCGCGGTCGTCGCCGTCCCGCTGGACCCTGCGGGCCTCCTCCAGCCACTCGGCGAACAGCAGCGCGTCCACCTGATCGGGCTCCAGGCGTAAGATGTAACCGGCCGAGGAGCCCGCGAGCAGCAGCGACGGCGCCCGCCGCGGGCGATCGGGCTCGAAGAGGCGGCGTAGCCCGGCGATGTAGGTGTAGACGCTCTGCTCGGCGTTGCGCGGGGCGTCCTGGCCCCAGATCCCGGCGACCAGCCGGTCCATCGGGACGGGGCGGCCCACGGTCGCGGCGAGGATGGCGAGGGCGGTCTGCTGTCTGGCCGGGCCGAGATCGATGGGCTCTTCGGCGGATCCGCGGCGGCGCTCGGCGGCCACTGCCCCGAGCAGGCGGACGGTGATTGCCTCGCTCATTCGATCTCCCGGTTCGGTGACTGCGGCAGCGTATTCAGAAACGCCGCCGGCTGAAGAGAGCCGGGTTCACTGTAGATCGAATGTAGTCGTCCCCGGTTAGAGTGGGAGATCGGCGCGGGGCCAGAGGGGGCAACACGGTGACGAGAACAGGTCTCGTCGTCCTCAGCGGTACGTCTGTGGGGCACGGTGCGGTGTCGCGCCCTGAGCCGGGCGTGTGCCCCCCTCCGCCTTACGTCAGCAGCAGTGGCTGTAGTCCTGGTTCGAGTAGAGGGAAGACGTTTCGGCACTTGCGGCCGTAACATTACCTCCAACGGCCGCCGCGAGAGTGATCGCGACGACCAATGCGGACAGGGCAATGCGCATACGCATGGGGGTTCTCCCTCGCCTATGTGGGTTGCTCGGACTTCATCTTCTCAGGGAGCGACGGCTGTGACTACATCTGACCTGGTCGGACTCCGTATTAAGACGGTTCGGCGACAACGCGGCCTGTCGCAGGCTCAGCTGGCGCACCCCGAGTTGTCGGACAGCTACGTCTCGTTGATCGAGAGTGGCAAGCGTACCCCGACTCCTGCGGTCTTGGAGTTGCTGGCTCAGAAACTGGACTGCTCACTCTCTTATCTGATCAATGGCGTCACCGCCGAGCAGATGGAGGACATCGAGCTGGCCCTTGGCTACGCGCGGCTGGCGCTCGAAAACGGTGAGGTCAACGAGGCCCGCACCCGCTTCGCCGAGCTGCTGGCGAACAACAACCTGACAGGGTTGACCACGCTTCGTCAAGACACCGAATACGGTCTCGCCCTCGCCGCCGAGGCGTGCGGCAACCTCGACGAGGCCATTTCCATCCTCCTCAAGCTCCACGGCGAGGAGCCGGCCTCCGAGCGCCGCATCGAGATCGCCATGGCCCTCTGCCGTGCCTATCTGAGCGGCGAGCGGCTGTCCGAGGCCGTCGAGGTGGGCGAGCGGATGCTGATCGGCAACGGCCGCCTGCCCTGGACCGATCACCTCATCGAGCTGGCCGCCACCTTGCTGTCGGCCTACCTGGAGCGCGGTGACCTGCTGCGCGCCCGCCAGTTCGCGGCCGAGCTGCTGAACGCGGCCGACGCGCTGGGCACGCCGCGCTCGATCGTGGCGGCCAACTGGATGGCCACCAACGTCGCCTCCTTCACCGGTCACGAGCAGGAGGCGCTGTCCTTCGCCGAGCGGGCCATGGCGGTGCAGCTGGAGAACGGCAACCCCCGTGGCATCGCCAGGATGCGCCTGGCGCTCCTGGGCCAGCGGCTCAGGGCCCGCCCGGCCGAGGCCGTGGCCATCCGCGACGGGCTGCGCGCCGCGGTCGTCGAGTTCGAGCAGACCTCGACCAGCAACATCGACCGGGCCCGTGTCCACGTCGAGCTGGCCCGCGCCGAATTCATGACGGGCAACTTCGACGAGGCCGTCGAGCACGCGACGATCGGCAGGAGCCTGCTCCCCGAGTTCGGCCACGTGCTGGGCGCCGAGGCCAACCTCCTGCTCGGCCGGGTCTACGGCGCCGTCGGGCGCTCCACGGAGGCCGCCGGGCACGGGGCGTCCGTGCGCGACTGGCTGACGCCGCTGCCCGACTCCCGGCGCTCGGCGTCCACCTGGTACGCCACGGCGGAGACCATCGAGCAGCTCGGCGACCTCGACGGCGCGGTGGAGGCCTACCAGCGGGCCGTCGCCTGCGCAGGCCTGTAGCGAGGTCCGGACCGGACAGTGGCGTCGGTAGCCTTGGGGGTGTCATGAAGAGATCCCCGCTCGCGGCCCTCACCGCGATTCTCGCCGCCCTGTTCGTGTTCGGCGCCGCCACCCCCGCGCTGGCGCACGACGCGCTCAAGAGCAGCAACCCGGCCAAGGGCGCCAAGATCAAGGCCCTCGACGAGGTCAAGCTCGAGTTCAGCGCCAAGGTGCGCATGCCGTTCGTCATCGTGCGCGGTGACGGTGACGCCCAGCACCAGAGCGGAAAGCCCAAGGTGGACGGCGCGGTGGTGACGCAGGCCGTCGACGGGTCGCTGCCCGACGGGAAATACACGATCGCCTACCGGGTCGTGTCCTCCGACGGGCATCCGATCGAGGGCGAGATCCCGTTCAGGGTGGAGGGAGCGCCGACGGCGTCCCCGAGCCCGAGCGAGACCCAGCCGACGGCGACGGCGAGCGGCGCGCCCGACCAGGCCGCCGCGCCGAGCGCCAGTCCACCCGCCGGCTCACCGGCCGCTCGGCCCGTTCAGGCCGATGAGCAGAGCCGGGCGTCGGCCGGTCAGGAGCCGGCGTTCCCCGTCTGGCTGATCATCGTGATCGGCGCCCTGGTCGGCATCGGCATCGGCTTCCTGCTCAGCGCGCGGAAAAAGAAGCCATGACCAGGGCGGCGCGTCTCGCGCTCGCGGGAGCGGCGGCCGCCGTCCTCGCCCTGGTGATCGGCATGATCGCCGGAGGCAGGGCGTTCCCCAGGATCATCCCCGGCCTGCCCGACTCCGGCGCGGTCGTCAGGTGGGGCCTGCCGCTGTCCAAGCTGCTCATGGACGTGGCCGGGGTGGCCACCGTCGGCCTGCTGCTGATGGCCGCCGTGCTGCTGCCCAACGACAAGGGCGTGCTCGGCAAGACCGCGACCGGCTACGTCAAGGCCAGCTCGTGGGCCGCGCTGACCTGGGCGGGGGCGGCGTTCCTCGCCATCCTGTTCGGGGCCGCGGAGTCCATCGGCAGGACCGTCCCCCAGATCCTCGAACGCATCCTCCTGACCAGCTACGCCACCCAGACCACGCAGGGCGTCGCGTTGACGCTCGTGGTGCTGTTCGGGGTGGCGATCGCGCTGTTCTCGCGCGGCGCGATCACGGCCGGGGCCGCGGCAGGGCTGCTGGTGCTCGCGCTGGCGACGCTGCTGCCCGCACCGCTCACCGGGCACACCACCTCCTCGCCCAACCACGACCTGGCCACCTCCTCGGTGTCGCTGCACCTGCTCGCGCTGGCCCTGTGGGTGGGCGGGCTGGCCGTGCTGGCGCTGCACGCGATCCGCAGGCAGCCGCAGATCGAGGTGGCCGCGAACCGGTTCTCCACGATGGCGCTGTGGTGCTACGCCGGGGTGGGGCTGTCCGGCGTGTTCAGCCTGGTCGCCCGGCTGGGCGCAGTGTCCGACCTGTGGACCTCCCAGTACGGCCTGCTGGCCGTGGCCAAGATCGTGGCGTTCGTGCTGCTCGGCTACGTGGGCTACTGGCACCGCCAGCGCACGCTGGCCGACCTGGCCGCGGGCCGGCCACGGGCGTTCACCCGGCTGGCCGGCGGCGAGATGGTGCTCATGCTCGCCACCATCGGCGTGGCCGTGGCGCTGTCGCGCACCCCGCCGCCCGAGTTCAGCGTCCCCGCCGACCGGGCCTTCGAGCTGCTCGGCTTCCCGCTTCCGCCGGAGCTCACGATCGCGAACGTGTTCTCCCTGTGGTGGTTCGACCTGTTCTTCGCCGCGGTCGCCGCCGCCCTGGGCGGGCTCTACGCGCTCGGCCTGCGCCGGCTGCGGCGGCGCGGCGACACCTGGTCCTGGGGCCGTACGGTCGCGTGGTTCGTGGGAGTGGCGCTGCTGGTGTTCACCACGCAGAGCGGGCTGGCCCGCTACGCCAAGGTCATGTTCGACGTGCACATGATCGAGCACATGACGCTCTCCATGGTCGTGCCGATCTTCCTCGTTCTCGGCGGGCCGGTCACGCTGGCGCTGCGCGCGCTCAAGCCCGCGGCCAAGAGGGGCGACAGGGGGCCGCGCGAGTGGATCACCACGATCCTGCACAGCCGGTTCACCAAGGTCGTCACGCACCCCGTCATCGCCACGTCGATCTTCATCGCCTCGACGTACGCTCTCTACTTCACGCCGCTGTTCGAGTCGGCCATGAAGGAGCACCTCGGGCACATCTGGATGACCCTGCACTTCCTGATCAGCGGCTGCCTGTTCTTCTGGGTGATCATCGGGGTCGATCCCGGGCCTGACCGGCTCCCGTACGTCGGGCGGCTGCTGATGCTCTTCGTCACCATGCCGTTCCACGCGTTCTTCGGCATCGCGCTGATGATGATGGGCACCGTGATCGCGTCCGGCTGGTACGAACAGCTCGGGCGCCCCTGGGGCGACACGCTGCTGCAGACGCAGCAGGACGGCGGGGCGATCGCCTGGGGGTTCGGCGAGATCCCGACGCTCATCGTGCTGCTGGCCATCGCCGTGCAGTGGTATCAGGACGACGATCGGCAGGCCAGGCGCGCCGACCGCAGGGCCGACAGGACGGGCGCCGGAGATCCCGAACTTGACTCCTACAACGCCTATCTCGCCAGTCTCCATCGTGGTGACAAGGGCGAGTAGCGGTTCGGCCATGGCCTCGTATCTTCCCAGTACAAGTCTCTGGACAGCCAGGTAGCCTTTCTCCCAGGGGAGACGGGCATAACCCCATTAGCTAGCGTGTGTCGTCCTTGAGGGGGGATGCGCACCCGCGAATGGGAGCGCCGGTGTGGGGACCGGCGTGGGCCCGGGGGCCGAGGAAGGCGAGAACCATTGTCGGAAGAGACACGGATGCGCGGGGGGCAAAGCCTGGCCGAGGCGCTCGAGAGCTACCTCGCCGAGTGGTCGGAGCGCACGGGGATCGTGGTCGAGACGTGGGCGCTGCCCGCCACGGACGTGCCCTCACGCGTCTCGAACGGCGTCATGGCGGCGATGCGCGAGGCTTTGTCCAACGTCGAGCTGCACAGCAGGGCGCGGACCGTGTCCATCGCTGTGACGGTCGGCAAGAGCGGGCTGCGCATGACGGTCAGCGACAACGGCCAGGGCTTTCCCGTGACGGGGCAGGGGCGCGGGATCGCCAGGATGCGGGCGGCGTTCGCGGAGATCGGCGGCAGCCTCTCCGTCAACAGCGTCCACGGTGAGGGCACGACGATCAGCGGAGTGGTGCCGAAACAGCGGTGACAGGGCCCGCTCGGGCGCCGCGCCCGGTCATCGGAGAGGTCCGGTGACCGGGTCGACTGGCGTGCGGGGCCTGCCGGCGTGCGGCGCGGCCGGTTTCAGGCTCAGGCTCGGCCGAGTTGGTCGGTCAGGGGAGGGTGAGGATCTCGCTGCCCGTGTCCGTCACCAGGATCGTGTGCTCGAACTGGGCCGTGCGCTTGCGGTCCTTGGTCACGGCCGTCCACTTGTCGGGCCAGATGTCGTACTCGATGGTGCCCAGCGTCAGCATCGGCTCGATCGTGAACGTCATGCCCGGCACCAGCTCCACCCGCAGTGACGGGTCGTCGTAGTGGGGCACCATGAGGCCCGAATGGAAGCTCGTGCCGATGCCGTGCCCGGTGAAGTCGCGCACCACGCCGTAGCCGAAGCGCTTGGCGTACGCCTCGATGACGCGGCCGACCACGTTGAGCTGCCGGCCGGGGGCGACGGCCTTGATCGCGCGCATCATCGACTCGCGGGTGCGCTCGACCAGCAGCCGCGACTCCTCGTCCACGTCGCCCACCAGGTAGGTCGCGTCCGTGTCGCCGTGGACGCCGCCGATGTAGGCGGTGATGTCGACGTTGACGATGTCGCCGTCGCGCAGCACGGTGTCGTCGGGGATGCCGTGGCAGATGACCTCGTTGATGGAGGTGCACAGCGACTTCGGGTAGCCCTTGTAGCCGAGGGTGCTGGGGTAGGCATGGTGGTCGATGAGGAACTCGTGGCCGATCCGGTCGAGCTCGTCGGTCGTGACGCCCGGCGTGACGTGCTTGCCGACCTCTTCGAGGGCCTGCGCGGCGATCCTGCCCGCCACGCGCATCCGCTCGATGATCTCAGGGCTTTTCACGTCGGACTCGCCGATCTTGGGGCGCTTCTTGCCGACGTACTCCGGCCGCTCGACGTGGGCGGGGACCTTCCGGACGGGCGAGACTCGCCCGGGCTGGAGCAGTGTCGTCATGAAACCCGAGTCTACGGGGCAGAATTGACCTCGTGAGCGAAGGCCAATGGTGGTTCTGTCTCAAGCACATGCGGGTCGAGCCCGACGCGGGCTGCCCTGACAAGGACCGGATGGGTCCCTACGAGTCCGAGCTGGAGGCGTCCGGGGCGCTGAAACGCGCCGCCGAACGCAACAAGGCATGGGATGAGGCCGACGCGGACGACGACTAGCGGCGCGGGTCAGGGCACGACGGCGTAGGCCCGGACGGGGAACGTGCCCATGCCGCTGACCATCGGCGGCGCGGCGTGGAAGCGGAAACCCTCGCCGGGCAGCGCGGCCAGCCCCGTCATGTGCTCCACCAGCGGGATCCCCGCCTTCAGCAAGATCGAGTGGGCGGGGCGTTCGCCATGCGGCGGGGTGTCGTCGATGTTCAGTGAGTCGATCCCGACCAGCGCCGCGCCCTGCTCGGCCAGCCAGGCCGCGGACTCCGGGGCGAGGTAGGGGTGCCCGTGGAGGTAGGCGTCCGTCCCGAAGTGGCGGTCCCAGCCGGTGTGGATCAGTACGGCGCGCCCGCGTACGTCCAGGTCGCCGCCGATCCGCACCTCGCGCTCCGCCCCGGCGCGGACGACCAGGCCCGGCAGATCGGCCAGCTTGGTCAGCGGCACCTGCGACAGGTCGGGCCCGTCGGCGTAGCGGTGGTACGGCGTGTCCAGGTAGGTGCCGGTGTTGGCGGTCAGCGTGATCACGCCGATGTGGAACTCCGTGCCCTCCGCGTACACCTTGCGCGAGTCCTCCCTGCTCAGATGCACGCCGAGGACCGGCCCCGGAATGCCTGGGTAGGTGACCATGCCTTCGACGATGCGATGGCTCAGCTCGACGATCATTTGGCGACCCCCACGCGGACGAGTTTGAGCAGGGCCACGACGCCGATGGCGGCCCACACCAGGTTGAGCCCGGCCGACGGCCAGGCGGAGCTGTGGGCGCTGTTCACCATCAGGCTGACCGAGCCGACGAGGTTGATGACCTGGTACGCCGGCCCGTCCCCCTGCATCCGGGACGACGAGACCAGGGCGTAGCCGGCCAGGAGCAGGGCGGCACCGATCCAGCCGATGGCGGCGAGGAGGAGGTCCATGGCCGCCATTCTGCTGATTTTTCGGTATAAAGCACAATTAAAGTTAGCTAAAGGATGTCGTAAGCTGATCTACATGGACATCGATCCTCGGCGGCTGCGGGTCCTGCATGAGGTCGCCCGCCGCGGTGGCGTGATGCGGGCCGCCGAGGCGCTGTACCTCACGCCCTCCGCCGTCTCCCAGCAGCTCGCCCAGCTCGAACGCGAGGTCGGGCTGGCCCTCATCGACCGCTCCCAGCGCAGCGTCTCGCTCACCCCGGCCGGTCGCGTGCTCGCCGGCTACGCCGAACGCGTCGAGGAGGAGCTGATCGAGGCCAAGCGTGAGCTCACCCGCTTCACCGAGCGCCTGGCCGGGCCCGTGCGCATCGCCGCCTTCCCCACGGTCATCACGCACATCCTCGTCCCGGCCATGCGCGACCTGGCCGCCCGCCATCCCAGGATCACCCCGATCATCCACGAGATCTACGGTCAGCCCGCGCTGCAGGAGCTGCGGCTCGGGGCGGTGGATCTGCTCATCACCGAGCAGGACAAGGGCCTGCCCGCGCTGTCGCAGCCGTCGCTGGCCACGCGCCTGCTCTACGTGGACGAGTACCGCATCGTGCTGCCGCCCCAGTGGCCCGACCCGCCGCGCACGGTCGCCGGCCTGATGCAGGTCCCGTGGGTGGCCGGGGACCCGGGGCAGGCGACCGGGCAGGCGCTGGAGCGGCTGGCGGGGCTGCACGGGTTCGAGCCGCGGAAGGTGCACGTCATCACGGAGTTCGGGCCCGCGCTCGCGCTGGTGGCGGCGGGGCACGGGGTGGCGATCGTGCCCTCGCTGGCGCTGCTGGACGTGCCCGAGGGCGAGGTGCGGGTGAGCGAGGTCCGGGACGTGGGCGCGCGCCGGCTGGACGCCGTGACGCGCGTCAGCCGTACGCGGTCGGGGGAGCCGGACCCCGTGCAGGCCGTGGTGATCGCGGCGATCCAGGAGGCCACGGCGGCGCTGGGGGCGTCGCTGAGGACCCGCCTGCCCGCGCCCGAATCCCCGTCCGGGTCCCTGCCTGAGTCCCCGTCTGAGTCCCCGTCCGAGTCCCCGTTCGCGCCCGAGTCGCTGTCCGGGCCTGGAGCGCCCTCCAGGGGCGGGACGGAGTCCGACGGCGCGGCGGTGTCGGAGTCCGGGGTGGCTGCCGGGCCGGACGGCGCTCAGCGGAGCTAGTCGGTGAACTGGGGGCCGCTGACCTTGTCGAGGAGGCGGGCCAGGCGGGCGCGCAGGCCCGGGCGTCTCTCCACCTCGCCGGCCGCCGCGCTCACCAGGTGCTGGGCGCCGTCGAAGGTCACCAGCCCGCCGCTGGGCACGGCGATCGCGTCGTGCGCCAGCCCCGCCAGCTCCGGGTCGCCGCCCTCGATCGCCAAGATCGTCGCCCCCGTACGCCGTGCGTCGTCCACGCGTTCGAGCAGCGGGACCGGCGCCTGACGTTCGGACAGGACGAACAGGGTCTCGCCCTTCGCCGCCCGCTCCAGCCGTTCGAGACCGACCCGCAGATGGGCGGGGGCGTCGGCGGGCGGCGCCCAGCGCACGAGGGTGGGGGCGAGCTGGGGGAGGTTCGCGAACCTGGCCTCGTCGCTGAGGTGCGCGGTCAGGTGCCAGGGCTCGTCGTCCGGCGCGCCCACCAGCAGCAGGCCGCCTGGCGAACGGGTGGCGCGCAGGGCGACGCCCAGCTCACGGGCACGGTCGAGCCAGCCGGTCTCCGCGAGGAGCTCGCGCAGATAGGCCACCGATCCTGAGTCCATGAATCCATGGTGCCCCACCGGCATGGACGGGGTGGCTGATTCGCGAGTGATGTGTTGACACGGCCTGTGTTTGCTCGTCATTTCGGGCCTTGACATGGAGTTACCCTCGGGTAACGATCGGCTCGCGGCGCCGCCGTCCCAGTGTGCGATCTTCACGGAGAGGGGCGGCACATGAAGTTACGTGTCCGCGTCAGCATGTCCATGATCCTCTTAGCGATCATGTCCCTCACCACGACCCCGGCCCGCGCCGCGGCTCCGGGAGACGTGGTCTCCGCACAACCCACGACGGTCTACCTCCTGCCGGGCAAACTGCTGGAGGTGCCGGTCAACGCCTGGCACATGCTCTACAACTCCACCTCCGCCACCGGCTCGGTGAACACCGTGTCCGGCACCCTGCTCGTCCCCAAGAGCGGCTACCCGCTCGGCACGCGCCCGATCATCGGCTACGCCGTCGGCACCCACGGGCTCGGCGACCAGTGCGCCCCCTCGGTCAGCATGAGCCAGGGCCGGGAGGCCGAGCTCGCGCTGGTGAGCCTGTTCCTGCTCAAGGGGTTCGCGGTGGCCATGACGGACTACGAGGGGCTCGGGACGCCGGGCCCGCACACGTACATGGCCGGGGTCTCGCAGGGGCAGGCGGTGCTCGACTCGATCAGGGCGGCCACCCGCGTCTCCGGCTCGGGGCTCTCCAGCCGGGCGCCTGTCGGCGTCATGGGCTACTCGCAGGGCGGCGCCTCGGCGGCGTGGGCCGCGCAGCTGCAGCCCACGTACGCGCCAGAGCTGCGGCTCAGGGGCGTCGCCGCGGGCGGCGTACCCGCTGACCTGCGGGCCGTGGCCGCCCACCTGGACGGCACCGCCGACTTCGGGCTGGCCGCGGCCGCCGGGGTGGGGCTCGACGCCGCCTATCCCGAGCTGGACCTCGAAGCCGACCTCAACGACCGGGGCCGCGCCCTGCTCGCCGACGCGGCCGACGACTGCGTGGGCGACCTGAGCAAGCTCGCCGGGCTCCGCTTCTCCGACCTGAGCCCGATCGACCTGATGAACCAGCCGAAGTGGCTGGCCCGCCTCGCCCAGAACAGGCTGGGCGCCGTGGCGCCGCGGGTGCCGATGTTCCTCTATCACGCGAGGGGAGACCAGATCATCCCGCTCGCGGTCGGGTCCACGCTGCGCTCCGAGTACTGCCGGGCCGGGGTCAACGCGCGCTGGACCGCGCTGCCCGCGCCCGACCACGTCACGGGGGCCATCGAAGGCGGCCCGCTGGCCATCGAGTGGCTGGCCCTGCGGGTGTACGGGCTGCCCGCGTTCGGCAACTGCTAGCGCTCTTGCCGCGCCGGCCGGGCTCGCCGCTCCGAGCCCGGCCGGCGCCAGGACAGGCCGGTGCCGCCGGACCGGGGCCGAGCTGGCATGATCTGGATATGACTGAAGTGAGCGGGCTTTCCATCGGCATCCTCGGCGGCACCGGTGACCAGGGGAAGGGGCTGGCGCGCAGGTTCGCGCTGGCGGGGCACCCGGTGCTGATCGGGTCGCGCAGCGCCCAGCGGGCCCAGGACGCGGCAGACTCCATCGGCGCGGGCGCGTCGGGTGCCGAGAACGCCGCCGTCGCCTCGCAGGCCGACATCGTGATCGTGGCGGTGCCGTACGAGGGGCACAAGGCGCTGCTGGAGTCCCTGCGCGCCGAGCTGGCCGGGAAGATCGTCGTCGACTGCGTGAACCCGCTCGGGTTCGACAAGCAGGGCGCCTACGCGCTGCCGGTCGAGGAGGGCAGCGCCGCTCAGCAGGCCGCGGCCGTGCTGACGGACAGCCGGGTCGTGGCGGCGTTCCACCATGTGTCGGCCGTCGTGCTGATGGATCCCGCCGTGGACAAGGTCGACCTCGACGTCCTGGTGCTCGGCGACGACCGCGAGGCCACCGACACCGTGCAGGCGCTGGCGGAGGCCATTCCCGGCGTGCGCGGCGTCTACGGCGGCCGGTTGCGCAACGCGCACCAGATCGAGGCGCTCACCGCCAACATCATCTCCGTGAACCGCCGCTACAAGGCCCACGCCGGGCTCCGCATCACCGACATCTGAGGCCGCGCGTCAGAGCCAGTCGGCGTCGCGGTCAGGCTCATCGGGCGCTCCTGCCGGGCGCTCCTGCCGGGCGCTCCAGTCGGGCGCGGAAGCATCGAGCCGGGCGTTCCTGTCGGGCGCGGGGTCTTCGAGCCGGGTGCGCCCGGCCGGCGTGCGGTCTTCGAGTCGGGGGCTTCTGGCCGGCGCGCGGTCTTCGGGTCGGGCGCGCTTGGGCAGGTCGAGGAACAGCGCGTCGGGCCGGCCCAGCAGGGCCAGCGCCAGGTCGAGCCTGCGCTTCTCGCCGCCGGAGAGCTGCCGGACCTTGGTCCCGGCCCGGCCGTCCAGCCCGTCCAGCCCGATCGCCTCGTCGCGGGGGCGGGGCCCGTCGGTGAAGTCGCGCCAGGTGCCGATCGTCTGGGCGACCGTCAGGTCAGCGAAGAACCCGGCCTCCTGCGGCATGATCCCGGTGCGCCGCCGGACGGCCGCGCGGTCGGTGTACGGGTCGAGGCCGAGCACCCGCACCGTCCCGCCGTCCGCCCGCTGGAAGCCGGCGAGCACCTCGATCGCCGTGGTCTTGCCCGCGCCGTTCCTGCCGAGCGGCGCGAAGATCTCTCCCTCGGCCACCTCGAACGAGATGCCCTTCACCGCTTCGAATCCTTGATGGCTCTTCCTGAGCCCGTGTACGCCGATCGCTGTCATGTCTCCGAAGATGTCGGGACGTGATCGCGGGCGGCAGCGAAGAATTCACGACTTGCCGGACAGCTTGCGCAGCGCCTCCGCGACCGCCTCCGGGTCGATGACCTGGTGCAGATGCAGGCCGGGCAGCCGGGTCACGGGCCAGCCGCGCCTGGCGGCCTCCGCCGCGACCTCGTCGTAAGGGGGGCCGAACCACAGGCACGCGCACCTGAGGTCGTCCCACCCGGCGGGCACCGGCAGCGTCTGCGTGTAATAGTCGAGCGGCAGGCGCGGCTGCTCGGCGGCCACCCGCACGCGTACGGCGGGGTCGGGCAGCATGGCCACCACGTCCTCCTCGTCCCACCAGTCCGTCCAGCGCGGCAGCACGCCGTCGGGACCGGCCAGGTCGCGCAGGAACGGCAGGAACCCCTCGTCCGCGATCTTGATCAGGCCGTCGCGCGGCGGGATGTGGGCGTCGGCGAACACGCACGCCTCCACCCGATCGCCCAGCCCCTCCTTGATCAGCGGCAGGAAGTAGCCGGCGTTGCTGTGCACGACCAGCACCAGGCGGGTGTCGGGGGCGGCGTCGCGCACCGTCTCCACCACCCTGGGCCAGTAGGGCGCCCCGCCCGTCGTCACACCGGTCAGGTCGGGCACCACGGCCGCGTGCCCCCGCCGCTCCAGCGACTCCGCCACGGGCACCCACGTCGACGGACCGACGGAGGGGCTGTGCACGAGTACGAAGGTCGTCTCCATGACTCCACCCTTTCAGACGATGAGAGTGTGACGGGACACGGTCCGAGCGGCTCCGTCGTAGGCCGCCCAGGCCGCGGCCAGGTTGTTCACCGCTTGCGAAAGCTCCTCCTCCGGGAAGAGGTAATGCAGGCGCATGTAGTCGGTGAAACCACCCAGCGGATCGAATGACCTGCCAGGCGGCACCGCGACCCCGTGTCTGAGCGCCACTTGGGAGAAGGAGTCGACGTCGCCGTGCGGGAGGCGTACCCAGAGGGTCTGGCCGCCGAGGGCGGGCTCGAACGACCAGGACGGCAGGCGCGCACGCAGCTCGGCGCACAGATGGTCGTGGCGTTCGCGCAGCACGCGTACCCGGGCCGGGCGGATCACGTCCAGGCGGCGCAGCAGCGCGGCGGCGGCGAGCTGGCTGAAGACCTCGCCGCCGAGGTCGTGCACGGCGCGCAGCCTGGCCAGCCGCGAGATCAGCGGGGCCGCCGCGCGGATCCAGCCGACCCGCAGGCCGCCCCAGACCAGCTTGCTCATGGAGCCGACCGTGATGACCTGTTCTCCGCGCGCGGCCCCGAACGCGGCCAGCGGCGGCGGCGTCTCGCCCGAGAAGCACAGCTCGGCGCAGACCTCGTCGTCGATCAGGGGCACGTCGTGCTCGGCGGCGAGCGCGGCCAGCCGCCTGCGCGCCTGATTGCCCATGACGGCGCCGTCCGGGTTACGGGCGGTGGGCACGAGGTAGGTCAGCGCGGGACGTTCGCGTATGGCGTGACCCGCCTCGTCCACGTGCACGCGCGCGGGATGTTCGCGCATGGCGTGACCCGCCTCGTCCACGCGCATGGGCCGGATGACCGACGCCGCGTGCCTGAACACCTCCAGCGCACCCGGGTAGGTCGGCGCCTCGGTCAGCACGGTGTCGCCGGGCGAGACCAGCAGCCCGGTCAGCAGCGTGAGCGCCTGCTGGCCCCCCGTCGTCACCATGATCTCCTCGGGCGCGGTCGGCACGCCGCGCCCGGTGTAATAGGCGGCCAGGGCGGCGCGCAGGTCCGCGTTGCCCGCCGGCTGGTAGCCCAGGTCGCGCACCCCGGCCAGGCGCGCGCCCGCCTCCTCGTACGCCTCGAACATCGCCGCCGGCGGCTCGTCCGGGGCCGCGCAGGTCAGGAGCTGCACGCCGTCCGGCGGGTGCAGGATGTGCATCAGCAGCGGGTTGGCCACCACGCCGTCAGCGGTCCGCGTCGCGGGCAGGTCGAGCGCGGCCACCCTGGTGCCGCTGCCCTGCCTGCGCACCACGCGGGCCTCCTGCTGGAGCAGGTCGTACGCGGCCACCACGGTGCCCCGGCCCACCGCCAGCCGCCTGGCCAGCACGCGATCGGGCGGCAGCCGCACGTCCGGGGCCAGCACGCCGTCGTCGATCAGCGCCCGCAGCCGGGCGGTCAGCAGCAGGTACAGCGGTCCGCGCCCCGACGCCCACCGGCCCAGCAGGTCGACCAGGTCATCCAGATTGGCCCCATTCATGGACCAATTCTGCGGCATTGGCTCTGCTACCCGATCCCTTTTCGGGTGATTCTGGATATATGAACGATTCCCGCTCTGATGCGTTCAGGTCCGATCCCTCGCGCCCGCTGCGGCCGGACACGCGGGCCGTCCACGTGCCGCAGCCGGCCGTCGAAGGCAGCCGTCCGATCACGATGCCCATCTACCAGACCTCGGGATTCACGTTCGACGACCCCGCCGTGATGGCCGAGTCGATGGGCCGGCCGGACGGCGCGTACGTGTACGGGCGCTACACCAACCCCACCGTCCGCTCGCTGGAGCTGGCCGTCTCCGGGCTCGAAGGCGGCGCGGCCGCCATCGCCACGGGCTCGGGCATGGGCGCGATCAACACCGTGCTGCTCGCCCTGCTCAAGCCCGGTGACCACCTCATCGCCCAGAGCTCCCTGTACGGCGGGACCGCCGCCATGCTCGGCGAGCTGACCGGCAGGTTCGGCATCACGGTCACCCACGTGCCGGAGAACGACCCCGCCGCCCTGCGCGCCGCCGTCCGCCCGGAGACCAGGCTCGTCTACCTGGAGACGATCAGCAACCCGATGACGCTGGTGGCCGACCTGCCCGGGATGTGCGCGGCGGCCCGCGAGCTGGGGCTGGTGTCGGTGGTGGACAACACGTTCGCCACGGCCATCCTGTGCCGGCCCATCGAGCACGGGGCGGACGTCGTCGTGCATTCCACCACCAAGTACCTGTCCGGGCACACCGACGTGGTCGGCGGGATCGCGGTCTTCGCCGCCCAGGAGCTCTACGAGCGGGTCTGGCACTTCGCGATCGAGCTGGGGGCCTCGGCGGAGCCGTTCGCGTCCTGGCTGGTGGCGCGCGGGCTGCAGACGCTCGCGCTGCGCATGGAGCGCCACTGCTCCAACGCCCGGCTGCTGGCCACCCGGCTCGCCGAGCATCCTGCCGTCGCGGCCGTGCACTGGCCGGGGCTGGCCTCGCATCCGTCGTACGAGCTGGCGGGCAAGCTGCTGTCCGGCTTCGGCGGGGTGTTCTCGTTCGACCTGGCCGGCGGGCGGGCGGCGGGGGAGAAGTTCATGAGCTCGGTACGCCTGGCGCTGCTCGCCCCCTCGCTCGGCGGCGTCGAGACGCTCGTGCTGCACCCCGCCACGACGTCGCATCGTTCGCTCAGCGCGGAGGAGTTGGAGCGCAGCGGGATCGGCGAAGGCACCGTACGCATCTCGGTGGGCATCGAGCACCCCGAGGACCTCTGGGCCGATCTGGCTCAGGCGCTGGCGTAGCCTCGGTTCGTACGTGCTGTTGTCGTCGCGATGAATCGGGGGAAGCCGTGACCACCACTGTCGGCCATGCGGACGTGCGGGCGGCGGCCAGGAGGATCGACGGGCTCGTCCTCCGCACGCCGGTGCTGGAGATCTCGCCCGGGCTGTTCCTCAAGCTGGAGCTGCTGCAGCACTCGGGGTCGTTCAAGGTGCGCGGGGCTTTCAACCGCATCCTGTCGGCCGGTGAGCTGCCGTCCAGCGGGGTGATCGCGGCCAGCGGCGGCAACCACGGGCTGGCCGTGGCCTATGCCGCCCGGGAGCTCGGGGTGCGGGCCGAGATCTTCGTGCCGGAGGTGACGAGCCCGGTGAAGGTGGCGGGGCTCGGGGCGCTCGGCGCGCACATCACGCAGACGGGCGCCGTCTACTCCGACGCCGCGGAGGCCGCCGCCAAGCGGGCCGCGGAGACGGGGGCGCTGATGGTGCACGCCTACGACCAGCCGGAGGTGGTGGCGGGGCAGGGGACTACCGGGCTTGAGCTCATGGAGCAGGTCGAGGGCGTGGACACGGTCCTGGTGGCGGTCGGCGGCGGAGGCTTCGCCGCCGGCATCGCCCTGGGCACCGCCGCGCCCGCCGAGCCTGCTGGGCCCGCCGCGCCTGGTGGGTCCGCTGGGCCTGCCGAGGCCGCTGGGCCCGCCGCGCCCGCTGAGCCCGTCGTGCCTGGTGCTGTCGTCGTGTCCGGTGCATCCGTCGCTCCCGGCACTCCCGGGGCTCGTGCCGCCCGGCCGCGGATCGTCGCGGTGGAGCCTGAGGGGATCCCGACCCTGCACGCGGCCTTGCGGGCGGGGCTGCCGGTGCCGGTCGAGGTGGGCGGGGTGGCGGCCGACTCGCTGGGCGCCACCCGGCTGGGGGCGCTGGCGTACGAGATCCTCTCGGGGCCCGGCGTGGAGAGCGTGCTGGTCACGGACGAGGCGATCGTGGCGGCCCGGCGTACCTTGTGGGCCCGGCACCGCCTGGCCACCGAGCCGGGGGGCGCGGCGGCGTACGCGGCGCTGCTGTCGGGCGCGTACACGCCGGGGCCGGGCGAGCGGGTCGTCGTGGTGGTCTGCGGCTCCAACACCGACCCCGCCACCCTGACCACCGCCTGACCCCCACCCGCAACCCCGACCATCCCCTGACACCCATCCGCACCCCCGGGCCACCACGTCCGGGACCTGTGTCATCGCCTGACCCGGCACCTCGGCGCAGTTGGCTATCCGGCAGGTCGGGCCACCTTTCTGCGGTGGGATCTCGCGAAGGGCCGCCCGCGATCCCGCCGCCGCCGCCGTACCCCCGGAGAGGGACCCGCCTGACCCAGGGCCGACCCCAGATCAGGCGAATCGGCGGAGTGAGGTCAGGTGTAGGTGTGTTCCGGCGCGGGGAAGGCCCCGGAGGTCACGTCGTCGGCGAAGGCGCGGACCGCACGGTCCATCTCGCCGGCCAGATCCGCATACCGCTTGACGAACTTGGCCGGGCGCGGCGTCAGCCCCATCAGGTCCTGCCAGACCAGCACCTGCGCGTCCGTGGCCGCCCCCGCGCCGATCCCGATCGTCGGGATGGCCAGCGACGTGGTGACCCGCTGCGCCAGGTCGGCGGGCACACATTCCAGCACCACCGAGAACGCCCCCGCGCGCTCAAGATCCTTGGCGTCCGACATGAGCTCGTCGCCCGACTGCCCCCGCCCCTGCACGCGGTAGCCGCCCAGGACGTTGACCGACTGCGGCGTCAGCCCGAGGTGCGCCATGACCGGAATGCCCGCCGAGACCAGCGCCTCGACCTGCGACAGGACCCGGCGGCCACCCTCCAGCTTGATCGCGTGCGCGCCCGACTCCTTCATGAAACGCGTCGCCGACTCCAGCGCCTGCTGCGGGGAGGACTGGTACGACCCGAACGGCAGATCGGCGACCACGAGCGCCCTGGACGATCCGCGTACGACCGCGGCCGTGAGCGTGAGCAGGTCGTCGACCGTGACCGGCAGCGTGGAGTCGTAGCCGTAGACGACCATCGCCGCGGAGTCGCCCACCAGCAGGACCGGGATGCCCGCCTGGTCGAACACCCTGGCCGTCATCGCGTCGTAGGCGGTGACCATGGGCCACCGCTCTCCGCGCTCCTTGGCGGCGGTGAGGTCGCGGACGGTGACCCGGCGCCCGGTGACGCCGCCGTACAGCGTGGTTGAAGAGGACATGACAAACCCTCCAGATGAACGTCTCGAGGCGCCCCTGCGGCGTCCCCGGACCTTCCCCGATGATGCCACGCGCGGAAAACCTGTGGCGAAACTGTCGGTACCTCTTGCCACAATCTGCGAGGAGGTAACGAACACTTATGGCTCTCGACCCCTACCGAAGACTGCTCCGGATCCCCGGCGTCCCCACGTTGCTGTTGGTGGGGCTGCTGGCCCGGGTTCCCGCCACGGCCACGGGCATGGCGCTGACCCTGCACGTGGCCGGGGTGATGAACCTCGGTTACACCAAGGCCGGGCTGGTCACGGCGGCCAGCACGATCGGCATGGCGATCGGCTCACCGCTGTCGGGAAGGTTCGTCGACAGGCACGGCTTACGGCCGGTGCTCACGATCACCACGGTGGCGCAGGCGGCGTTCTGGGCGTGCGCGTGGGCGCTGCCGTTCCCCGCGCTCGTCGGGGCGGCGGCGCTGGCGGGGCTGCTGGCGCTGCCGGTGTTCAGCGTGACGAGGCAGTGCCTGGCCGCCCTGGTGCCCGTGGCCCAGCGGCGCGTCGGCTTCACGCTCGACTCCATGCTGGTCGAGCTGTCCTACATGACCGGCCCGGCGCTGGCGGTGGCGGCCGTCACGACGGTCGGCAGCGGGGTGACGATGACGGTCATCGGGGCCGGCATGACGATGGCGGGCGTGGGGCTGATCGTGCTCAACCCGCCCACCCGCTCGGCCGTCGAGCTGGAGGAGCAGGGCGTCAGGGTGCCCAGGCGGCAGTGGATCACACCGGCGTTCGTGGCCCTGCTCGGGACGGCGGCGGCCGCCACGTTCGTGCTCACCGCGACCGAGCTGGCCTTGGTCGCCACCATGAGCGAAGCGGGCCAGACCGAGTGGGTAGGCCTCGCCGTGGGCATCTGGTGCGTCTACTCCCTGGTCGGCGGCTTCGTGTACGGCGGGTTGTCGCGCGGCCTGTCGCCCCTGACGCTGATCGCCGGCATGGGCCTGCTGACCATCCCCGTCGGCCTGGTCGGGGGCGACTGGCACTGGCTGGTCCTGGCGCTCCTGCCCGCGGGCCTGCTCTGCGCGCCGTCGCTGTCGTCGACCGTCGACGTTCTCAGCCGGTGGGTGCCCTCGGCGGCCAGGGGCGAGGCGATGGGCTTCCACGGCACCGCGCTGCTGGTCGGCGGCGCCGCCTCGGCTCCCATCGCGGGGGCCATCATCGACGGCGTCGGCCCGGTGTGGGCGTTCGCGGCAGCCGGCCTGGTGGGGGTGGCCATGGTGGCGGTCGCCCTCCCGTTCTGGCGCCGCCGTCCGCCGGTTTCCGAGCCTGCCCCACTGCCTGGTACGGTCCTCGACCCGAAGACGTCCCATGCCCCCGAACGGGCCCCGACGCCTGAACCGGTCCTGGTGCCCGAGACCGCCGGGTTGCCGGAGAAGGTCCCGGCATTGGGGATCGCATCGGCGCCTGGGACGGCTGGTGCCGCTGAGCTGGCCGAGGTGGTCCGGACGCCCAAGGTGCCTGGAGCGCTGGACGTGGAGGAGCCGGTCGCGGCGGAGGAAGGACCATCGCCTTTGGCGTGACCCTCGTCGAGCCTCGGGCAAAGGTTCCCGGGCACGTCTCCCCTTGAGTCAGGTTCTCAGGCACATCGCCCTGCGGGCCTCTCCCAGGGTTCACGTCGGGCCTCTTGCGGTTGTGTCGGGCCTGGGAGGGTTGCTGCGGGCGCGGGTCATGTCGCGCCCTCGCACGTCGGTCATTGGGGTGTCCGGCCTCCGCAGTCCCGCTCCTGGAGGCACCGGTCCCTCTGGTGTCCCCTGGAGTCTCGTCCCCTGGGACGTTGGTGCCCGGCGTTTCTCCGGGGTGTTCGGTCCCCTGGAGGGCCGTCTTTGGGTGCGCGCCCTCCGCCGTCCCACCCCGGGCCCGGGCGTCCTCCGGTCGGGGTGTCCGGCCTCGCAGCATCCCCTGGGATGTCGGATCCCGCCGGTGTCCTGCTCCCCGACGACGTTCGGCCCCCTGGCGTCCCGCCCCCGAGATCCTCCAGCCCTCCGGGGCGTCCGACCCCGGTGTCCTTTGGGGCGTCCGGTCCTCCGGCGGCCGGGCCCGGGTCTCGATGTGCCATGTGAGGTGTGTCTCACCTCAAGAGGAGGGCCAGGGGCATGTTTGGGCTTGCCTTGGGGCCTCACTGTGGTGGGAGGCCGGAGGTCGGCGAGAGTTTGCCTGGAGTTTACGAAACGGGACCGTTGCGTATCGGAATACCTTGCGATACGGTGTCGTTGCGAAACTCAAACGTATCGAAATTAAGGATGCTTCCATGGACCCGAATTCGGGGCACCCACGCCGATGGGGAATCCTCGGCGTGCTGGTGTTCAGCTTGCTGGCGGTCGTACTCGACAACACGATTCTCAACGTGGCGATGAGGACCATCGCCGACAAGACGGTCGGTTTGGGTGCGACGCAGGGTGAGCTGGAATGGGCGATCAACAGCTACACGCTGGTGTTCGCCGGGTTGCTGTTCACGTTCGGCGTGATCGGTGACAGAACAGGCCGCAAGCGGATGTTGTTCATCGGCATGGCGCTGTTCGGCCTGGCCTCACTGGCCAGTGCCTATTCCCAGGATCCGATGCAGTTGATCCTGGCCAGGGCGGCGATGGGCATCGGTGGTGCGGCGATCATGCCGGCGACCCTGGCCATCATCTCCAACATCTTCCCGCCCAGTGAGCGCGGCAAGGCGATCGGCGTGTGGGCCGGTGGTGTCGGGCTCGCCGTGGCGATCGGCCCGATCACCGGTGGCCTGCTGATCGAGCACTTCTGGTGGGGCTCGGTCTTCCTGATCAACGTACCGATCGTGCTGGTCAGCATGGTTCTCATCGCCACCGTGGTGCCCGAGTCGCGCGACCCGAAGCCGTCCAAGCTGGACCCCGTCGGTGTGGTGCTGTCGATCATCGGTCTGGTCTCCATCGTCTACGGCATCATCCGCGGCGGCACGCTCGCCACCGTGGCCAGCGCCGAGGTGCTGGTGCCGACGCTGTTCGGCGTGGCGGTGCTGGGCGCGTTCGTGTGGTGGGAGCGGCGCATCGACCACCCGGTCTTCGACGTGCGCAACTTCCGCAACGTCCGCTTCAGCTCGGCCATCGGCATGATGGGCATCGTCTTCTTCGCGATGATGGGCGGGATGTTCTTCCTGACCTTCTACCTGCAGGTCGTGCTGGGCTTCTCGCCGCTGCAGGCGGGGGCGCTGATGATCCCGTTCGCCGCGGCGCAGCTCATCTTCGCGCCGCTCAGCCAGCGGGTGAACGAGCGGTTCGGCGCCAAGCTGTCCGCCACGGTCAGCATGATCGTGGTGACGGCCGCGCTGGGCAGCTACGCGTTCATGGACCAGAACACACCGGTCGTGCTGATCGAGATCATCTTCTTCGTCCAGGGCGCCGCGATGGCCAACATCATGCCGCCCGCGACCACCGCCATCATGGAGTCGCTGCCCAGGGAGAAGGCGGGCGTCGGCTCGGCCATGAGCAACACCGTCCGCCAGGTGGCCGGCGCGCTCGGCGTGGCCGTCCTCGGCTCGGTGCTGTCCTCCAGTTACCGCGGCGAGATGGCGTCCACCCTGGCGTGGCTGCCACCGGACGCGCGGCACGCGGCCGGTGAGTCGGTCGTGGCCACCGTGGGCATCGCTCAGGAGCTGGGCGAGCGGGGGCAGGCGCTGATCCAGCCGGCGTTCACCGCGTTCATCCACGGTATGCACGTCACGGCGCTGGTCTCCGCGGTGATCGGCTTGATCGGCGTCGTGGTGGTCGCCCGGTGGATGCCGGGAAAGCCGCGCCCGGTCACGCAAGCGGAACATAAGGAACCGGCGGTAGTTTGACAGTCTCCCCTGCCTGAGCAGGTGGGGGAGGCACAGCCGAGTTCGCGCTGAGAGGAGGACAGGTTGAGGTTCGTGCACATCCGGGGGGCCGGCACGCTCGACCGTCCCCCGTATCCTGTCCGCCCCCGAACCACGGGGCACCCTTGTGGATATACGGTGAGACCGCGATGACGATCCAGGAACCAGTGACTGCCCGGCCGGCAGGCCGGCCCCGCAGTGAGAAGGCCGAGAAGGCGATCATCGAGGCGACCCTCGATCTGATCGGTGAAGGAATGGGCGTCTCGGAGCTGTCCATCGAGGCGATCGCGTCGAGGGCGGGCGTCGGCAAGACCACGATCTACCGGCGCTGGTCCAACAAGGAGGACCTCGTCGTCGACGCGCTCTCCACGCTGAAGGCGCCGCTGCCGGTGCTCGGCGGCGTGTCGGTACGCGACGACCTGATCTCCCTGCTCGACGCGATGCGCAGCGAGGCCGGCCAGGCCCGGAGCCGCTGCGTGATGAACATCGCGATGAGCGAGGCCGACCGCTACCCGCGCCTGATGGACCGCTTCATGAAGCGGGCCGTCGTGCCCCGCAAGGAGGCGATGCGGGCCGTGATCGAGCGTGGCATCGGCACCGGCGAGCTGCGTGCCGACCTGGACGTGGACCTGGGCATGGCGATCCTGTCCGGCGCCATGCTCTGGCACACCAAGTGGGGTCCCGCCGGAGACCTGGCCCCGGACCTGGCCGAACGCGTCGTGGACGCGGCCCTGGCCGGAATAGCCGCCGGCACCCCATAAGGTCCCGACGCCCGTAAGGGTCCCGACGTCTGATGAGGCCTCGAATCCCCTGCCCGACGGTCCCAAAGGGACCTGCCGGGCAGGGGATTCCGGCCGCTGCGGAGCTTGATCGCCCGGCCCTAGGCAGAACGTGAGCATTGTTCTACTCTCGCGCCCATGCCCCCCATGCGCAGAATCGCGATGATCGTCGCGCTCACCTCAGGCCTGCTCTTACCCGCCGGCGCCGCCCTGGCCCACGAGGAGCGTCCGGTGACGATCCCCGATGGCACGGGGACGGTGCCGGTGCTGCGGGCAGGCCAGCCGGACCTGCTCGTGTGCACCTCGGACCGGGCCGACTTCGAGCGGAGAATCGCGGCGTTCCCGGAGGAGCTCAAGCAGCGCAACCTCGGCCTTTTCGCGAGATGCCAGAAGAACGGGGTCAGAAACCTGCAAGAGGCGGTCGACCAGGTCGATCGGCCAGGAATGACGATCGCCCTCCTGCCCGGCCTCTACCGGGAGGAGCCCAGCCAGGCCGCCCCCACCGGTGAGTGCGCCGACCTGCCCGCCCGCTGGTCGACCTGGGGCTACCAGATCCTCAGCTTCGAACAGCAACAGCGGTGCCCGCACAACCAGAACCTCGTCGCCATCCTCGGCAAGAAGAACCTGCAGATCGAGGGCACGGGAGCCGGCCCGCTCGACGTCGTCATCGACGCCGAGTACCGCAAGCTCAACGCCATCCGCGCCGACAGGACCGACGGCGTCTACTTCAAGAACTTCACCGCCCAGCGCACCACGTTCAACTCCCTGTACGTCCTGGAGACCGACGGTTTCGTCATCGACCAGGTGCTCACCCGCTGGAACGACGAGTACGGCTTCCTCACCTTCGCCAGCGACCACGGCCTCTACACCGACTGCGAGGCGTACGGGAACGGCGACGGCGGCCTCTACCCGGGCAGCGCGTCGAACCTGAACGACGGCCGCGGCCACGACGTCCCCCGCTACGCCATCGAGATCCGCCGCTGCAAGAGCCACGACAACGCGCTCGGCTACTCGGGCACCGCGGGCGACTCGATGTGGGTGCACGACAACGAGTTCTACGACAACATGGTCGGCGCCACGATGGACAGCCTCTGGCCCTCCCACCCCGGCCTGCCGCAGAACCATGCCAAGTTCGAGAACAACAAGATCTACGACAACAACCGCGACTACTACCGTCACACCCGCGACGGCACCTGCGCCAAACCGCCGGCCGAGCGCGGCTACGAGCGTGGCGTGGTCTGCTCGCAGGTGGGCGTGCCGCCGGGCACGGGCATCCTGGTGGCGGGCGGCAACTACAACGTCTTCAAGAACAACCAGCTGTGGGGTCACCAGGGGGCGGCGTTCCACCTTTTCGGCGTGCCCGCGTTCATCAGGGGCGAGAGCGATCTGGCCAAGCAGGCCGACACCTCGAACTACAACCGCTACGAGGGCAACGTCTTCGGGGTGAGCCCGGCGGGGGAGCGGCGGCCGAACGGGCGGGACGTGTGGTGGGACGGGCAGGGCACGGGCAACTGCTGGCAGGGTGACACGGGGGCGTCGTCGCCCGCCGTGCTGCCGGTGTGCGCGGACCGGGCGCCCGAGCTGTCGGGCGGGGCCGCGCGGGTGCTGGCCGAGCCCGTGAAGATCCTCAAGCTGTACCTGTGCGCCGACTTCAGCGCCTCGGACGCCCGGCTGCCCGCCGGCTGCGACTGGTTCGGCGCGTCGGGGCTGGGCAGGGTGGAGGCCCAGCTCGCGCTGGGCGGCTCGCTGGTGCTGGGGCTGCTGGCGGGCCTGTTCTGGTGGCGGTCACGGTGCACTGCGCGCCCGCTCGGCGGCAAGCCGATGGCCGACGGCGTCGCCGCCGGCCCGACGGGTGATGGGGGCGTGCCCGGGGCGGCGGGTGACGGGGGCGGCACGGGGGCGGCGGTGAGCGGTGTGGTCCTTGGGGCTGTGAGCGTGCGGCGGGGGCATCGGCTGATCGTGGCGGGGACCGTCGTCGGGCTGATCGGGCTGGTGCTGGACGTGGTGGCGGCGGCGGTGGACAGCCCGCCGCAGGCCGGGGTCGCGCTGCTGTTCATGGCGGCGTGGTGGCTCTGCCTGGGTACGGCGCTGCGGGCCGGGCGGCCGGTGTTCGGCTGGTTCACGATCGTGGTGGGGGTGCTGGCCTGCGCCGACGCCTTCGACCGGGTGGTGCACCTGATCCCGATCCTGCCGCTGGGGCCGGGGTGGATCCGGGGGCTGGTCACCGGGTTCTGGGTGCTGTGCGCGGTCGTGGTGCTGGCTCCCAGGCGCAGCCGTACGGCTGAGGAGACGCCAGCCGGAGCCGGGGTGCCGACGTGAGACGGCGAGCGGGTGTGGCAGGAGCGCTCGTCTGCGTGCTCACCGCCGGGTGCGGCCCGCTGTCGGAGACCCACCGCGATCCCGGGAACAGCCACCAGGTGGCGACGGGGGCGCCGAGCGGGCGGGCGGAGGCCGCGATCACCATCACCCAGGGCCGGGTGAGCCCGCCCTCGGGGTGGCTGGAGGTGGCAGAAGGGCGGCTGGTCGCGATCACGGTCACCAGCGACGTGGCCGACGAACTGCACGTGCACGGCTACGATCTCGCGGCCGAGCTGCGTCCCGGCGTGCCGGCGACGGTGCGGTTCACGGCGAACCTGACCGGGGTGTTCGAGGTGGAGACCCACCGGAGCGGCCTCGTGCTGACACAGGTGGCGGTCCGGTGAGCGGGAGCGGTCTCGCGCGGCCCCGGGCGGTGGTTCGGGTTCAGGCGGCGGTTCGGGTCCGGGCGGTGGTTCGGGTCCGGGTGGCGGTTCGGGTCCGGGTGGCGGTTCAAGTCCGGACGGTGGTTCGGGCTTGGGTGGTGGGTCGGTGAGCGGGGTGCTGGCGCATGGGGTCGGCGGTCGCGGTGACCTGCCGATCCCGCTGTTCTACGCCTACGCGGGCGCGTTCGCGGCCCTCGTCGTGTCGTTCCTGGCCCTCGGTCTGCTCTGGGCCGACTCGCGTTTCCGCGGCGACCGGGCGGGCCGGGTGATCGCGGTACGGGTGCCCGCCCGCCCGGCCCGCGTGCTGGCCCTCCTGGCCGCCCTCTACACCCTCGGCTGGCTCGCCACCGGCCTGGCGGACAAGAGCGGCCCAAGCGGCCCAAGCACCCAGGACCCCGCGAACGCCGGCCCCTACCTGGTGTACGTGCTCTTCTGGGTAGGCCTCGTCCCCGCGTCGCTCCTGCTCGGCCCCGTGTGGCGGGCGCTGAACCCGTTCCGGCTCCTCCCCGATCGCCCGCGCCGCCCGCTGCCGCGCCGGCTCGGGTACTGGCCGGCCGCCGCGGGCCTGCTCGCGTTCACCTGGATGGAGCTGGTCGCCCCCGACCCCGCCGCCGCCCGCACGTTGCTGATCTTCTTCGCCGGGTACGCCGCCGTCCAGCTCGCCGGCACGTACGTGTACGGCCACGCCTGGCTGGAACGCGGCGACCCGTTCGAGGTGTATTCGACCCTGATCGGCCACCTGTCACCGATCGGCAGGAGGGCGGACGGCCGCCGCGTCCTGCGCAACCCGTTCGACGGCCTGGACGCCGTCGCGCCCGCCCCCGGCCTGGTCGCCACCGTCTGCGTCCTGCTCGGCAGCACCGGCTACGACGGGTTCGCCACGGCCCCCGCCTGGGTGGAGGCCCTGCAGTCCGGCCCGCTCGGCCGCACGGGCCTGGGCACGCTCGGCCTGCTCGCGGCGGTGACGGGCGTGGCCGTCCTGTACGCCGCCTGCCTGGGCGCGGCCGGCCTGATCGGCGGGACGAGAGGGCTGGCACCCCGCTTCGCGCACTCCCTGGTGCCGATCGCCATCGGCTACCTGATCGCCCACTACTTCTCCCTGCTGCTCATCGAGGGCCAGCGCGCGATCATCCTGGCGCTGGGCCTGGACGCCGAGCCGGACCAGAACGTCGTCGCCCCGGCGGCGATCGCCACCGTGCAGGTGCTGGCCATCGTGCTCGGCCACGTCGCGGGCGTGGTGGCCGCCCACGACCGCTCGGTACGGCTGCTGCCGCCCGCCCGCGCGGTCGCCGGCCAGATCCCGCTGTTCGTGCTGATGATCTGCTATACCGTCGGCGGCCTGACCCTCCTACTGGCCGCCTGAGCGGCGTTCATGCGGCGGTCCTGCGCCGGAACAGCACCGCCGCCACCGGAACGCTCACCACCACCGCGCCCACCAGCCACGCCGCCGCCACCATCCCGGCCGAGCCCATCGGCAGGCCGAGGAGCAGCGCCCGCAGGGCAGTCACGATGGGCGTGGCCGGCTGGTTCTCGGCGAAGGCCCTGAGCGCGTCCGGCATGGTCTCCGCCGGGACGACCCCGTCCGACAGGTAGGGCAGGAAGAGGACGACGAAGCTGAACGCGCCCGCCGCCTGCGTGGACCTGACCAGCAGGCCCCAGAGGACGGCCAGCGCGGACATGGCCAGGACGTACCCGGCGACCAGCAGCAGCACCAGTGCCCAGCCGGCCGGATCGGCGGTGGGCCTGAAGCCCAGCAGGACCGCCGCGCCCAGGGCGATGGCCGCCGCCGCGACGTTGCGGATCACCGAGGCCACGACATGCCCGGCGGGCACGACCCAGCCGCTGATGGGCAGGGTGCGGAAGCGGTCGATCAAGCCTCCTGTCATGTCGTCGGCGATGTTCACGGCGGTCAGCGCGGCCCCGTACCCGCTGGACATGAGCAGCACGGCGGGCACCACGAAGTCGATGTAGGCCAGCCCGCTGGAGCCGGTGGTGATCGCGCCGCCGAAGACGTACACGAAGAGGACCATGATGAGCACGGGCAGGGCCGTGTTCACGATGAGACTGTCGGGGATGCGCAGCTCGCGCCGCAGGTCGCGGACGACGAGACGGCGCAGGTCGCCCGCGGCGGTGCCGGCGGCGCTCATGCGGCGGCCGCGGTGAGCTCGAAGAAGACGTCGTCCAGCGTCGGGGTGCGCAGCTCCACGCGCTCGGCGCCGATGCCCGCGCGGTGCAGCAGGTCCAAGGCGCGACGCAGGTGGTCGGGACCCTGGAGGGCCAGCGTGAGCTCCCGCGCGTCCGCGTCGAGGTGCGGCGCCGCCTCGGCGAGCGCCGCACCCGCCCGTGGTACGTCCTCAGCCCGTGACAGGCGCACCACCAGACGTTCGGAGCCGACCTGGCGCTTCAGCGCGGCCGGAGAGTCGTCGGCGACGACACGGCCGCCGTTGATCACCGCCACGCGGTCGGCGAGCTGATCGGCCTCCTCCAGGTACTGGGTGGTGAGCAGGATCGTGGTGCCCGAGCCGAGCAGCTCGCGGATCACCGACCACAGCTCGGCCCGGCTGCGCGGATCGAGACCCGTGGTCGGCTCGTCGAGGAACAGGATCCGCGGCGCCGACACCATGCTCGCCGCGAGGTCGAGCCGGCGGCGCATCCCGCCCGAATAGGTCGCGACCCGGCGGTTCGCGGCCTCGGCCAGGTCGAGGCGTTCGAGCAGCTCCGCCGCCCGCCGCCGGCCCTGGCGGCGGCCGAGATGGTACAGACCGGCGAACAGCTCCAGGTTCTCCCGCCCGGTCAGCAGGCCGTCCACGGTGGCCTGCTGGGCGGTGAGGCCGATGACCCGGCGCACCGCGGGGCCCGCGCGGGTGACGTCGTGCCCGTCCACTGTGGCCGTGCCGCCGTCCGGGGCGAGCAATGTGGTCAGGATGCGCACCGTGGTCGTCTTGCCGGAGCCGTTGGGGCCGAGCAGAGCCAGCAGCGAGCCGGTGGGGACGCTCAGGTCCACCCCGGTCAGAACCCGCGTGCCGCCGAACGACTTGACCAAGCCCCGGGCATGGATGGCTTCTGTGAATGGCGTACTGTGTATGACGTTCATAGTTTTAAGGTAATGCAGAATCCTAGGAGCGAGTCAAGGAGGGAACCGATGGCGGAGGAGTGGACGCTGCCACCCGTCGTGGAGCGGATGTGGGGGCGCGAGCAGGTGCCGCGCAGGGGGCCGCGCCCGCGGCTGGACCTGGCGCGGATCACCGCCGCCGCCATCGAGATCGCCGACGCGGAAGGGCTCGCCGGGGTGTCGATGGCCTCGGCGGCCGCGCGGGTGGACGTGGCCGCCACGGCGCTCTACCGCTATGTCGGCAGCAAGGACGACCTGCTCACCGCGATGGCCGACGCCGCCGCCCCGCTGCCGCCCGACCCGGGGGAGACGCACTGGCGGGACTACCTGGCCCTGTGGACGCGGGCCCAGCGCGACCTCCTGCTCGAACACGCCTGGCTGTTGTCCATCGCCCGGCTCGCCCCGCCGATGGGCCCGCGGCGGCTGTTGTGGCTGGACCGCGTGCTGGCCGCGCTCGGCGGCTTGGGGCTCGACGACGGCGAGAAGATCAACGTGGCGAGCGCGCTGACCGGGTACGCACTGACCAACGCGGCGCTCGTCCACGGAGCGGGCGCGGGGGATCCGCAGCTCGACGACGCGGGGATCACCGGCGCCGCCGACTACGGCGAGGTGCTCGCCCAGGTGCTCGACCCCGAGACCTACCCGGCCCTGTCGTCCGCGGTGCGCGGGGGCGCCCTGCGCGGCGCCGAGGGCTGGGTGGACGACGGCGACTTCCTCTTCGGCCTCGGGCTGCTGCTCGACGGCGTCGAGGCGCTGATCACCCGGCGCGCCGGAGGCCGAGGTCCGACGGGAGCAACTGCTCGGTGAGCAGCCGGTACGCGGCCAGCTTCCCTTCCGGCCTGCCCTCGGCCGCCAGGAACGAACACCTGGTGGGCCACGGTCCGCACCCCGGGGGCCCATGCCGAGCTCCGCGCCAGGGTCGCCCGCCACCTCGACCAGCACGCCGCCGACCTCTCCCGCCACGCCCACTGGTTGAGGCGGGCCTGGTCACCGCCCCGGCGGATGATCGGGCGCGGAGGTGGGCGCAGGGATGGGCGCGGTGGGCATGGAGGCGGGGGTGAGGACGGTGGTGAGCATGGTGTCGAGGGCGCGCTGCGACGTCTGGAGCCGCTCGATCGTCTCCGCGATGCGCCGCTGCTCCCGCCGCAGGCTCGTGACCATGCCGGGGCAGGCCGTGGGGACCATCCGGGGGCCCTCGTCGTGGACGCAGTCCAGCAGCCGCCCGATGACGACCGTCGGCAGCCCGGCGGCCAGCATGGTGCGGATGTGGCGGACCGCCGCGACGTCCGCGTCGCCGTACTCGCGGTAGCCGTTGGGCAGCCGCAGCGGCCGCAGCAGCCCCTGCTCCTCGTAGTAACGCAGCAGCCGCCTGCTCACGCCGGTCTCGCGGGCCAGGTCACCGATCCTCATACGCTTCCTTGACCTTCACATGGATGTGACGCCTTAGCGTCGCCGGTGTCAGGGGTAACGAATGTGAGTGGCAACAACGTGAAGGAGCAAATGATGCCGGGTGCGGTGATTGTGGGGGCAGGTCCGGGGATCGGCCGGTCGGTCGCCCGCAGGTTCGCGAAGGAAGGACTGCCGGTCGCACTCGTCTCGCGGTCCGGCGGGACACTGGATCTCGCCGGGGTGCGGGCATACCGGGCGGACAGCGCCGACGAGACGGAGCTGCGCGCGGCACTCGACGCGGCGGCGGCCGAGCTGGGCACGCCGGACGTCGTGGTGTACAACGCCGCGATCATCCGGCCCGGGTCTCCTGGTGAGGCGACCGTACGCGATCAGCTGGACGCCTGGGCGGTCAACGTGGTGGGGGCGCTGATCACGGGCGCGCACGTCGCGCC
Organism: Nonomuraea rosea; assembly: GCF_039539705.1. Lineage (NCBI taxonomy): Bacteria > Bacillati > Actinomycetota > Actinomycetes > Streptosporangiales > Streptosporangiaceae > Nonomuraea > Nonomuraea rosea. The sequence continues at coordinate 115,119 of NZ_BAABDQ010000007.1, forward strand.
CGCGATGGCGCGGCGCGGCGGTGGCACGTTCCTGATCACCGGCGGGATGCCCGAGCCCAAGGCGGCCTACACCAGCCTCTCCCTCGGCAAGGCCGGCGTTCGGACGCTGGTGCGGCTGCTCGACGAGGAGTACGGCCCCGGCGGCGTCCACGTGGCCAGCGTCACCGTGGCGGGAGAGGTCGCCCCCGGGACGGCCTTCGACCCCGACGACATCGCCGAGCACTACTGGCGCCTGCACACCCAGCCGAGGGACGCATGGGAGCACGAGGTCCTGCACAGCGGCGAGCCCGCCACGCCGTAGGGCCCAAGAGCGCCGGCTGCCCGGCCCAAGAGCGCCGGCTGCCCGGCCCAAGAGCGCCGGCTGCCCGGCCCAAGAGCGCCGGCTGCCCGGCCCAAGAGCGCCGGCTGCCCGGCCCAAGAGCGCCGGCTGCCCGGCCCAAGAGCGCCAGTCGCCCGGCTCAAGAGGGCCGACCGCCAGGCCCAGGAGCGCCCGCCGTCAGGTCGTGGTCTTCGGACGGGTGAGCTTCCACAGCCAGCCGAGCCCGCGCAGACCGAGCCGTTCGGCCACCCGCTGGGACGACCGGTTGTCCGCGCTCGTGCTGTAGAACAGGTGCGGGCACGCCTCCGGCAGCAGCCCGGCCCACGCGGCGGTGACCGCGGCGGCGTACCCGCGGCCGCGGAAGGCGGGTGAGGTCCAGGTGCCCGCCTCGGCCGCGATGGCCGTCCTGCGGGCGGTGTGGCACACGGCGACGACCTGCCCGTCCTCGACGATCATCGACCAGGGCGCTCCTTCGCCGCCGCCGACCAGCTCCGCCCACTCCCCGGGCTCCCAGGTGAGCGGCCGCAGGCTACGGACGCGTTCGGCGTGCGCGGGCTCGCCGGACCTCAGCACCGCGACCGCGGAGGTGAGCGCGACCGGCGGGCTCACCAGGTAGCTGGGCCCACCGGCCACGACCAGCTCGTCGTCGTCCAGCAGGTCGCGGCACTCCTCCAGCACGGCGGGAGGCCGGCCGGGAGACGACGGGGCGGCGCGGGCGACGAGGGCCAGCAGCCGCGCGGCCAGCTCGTCCGGCACGTCCCGGCCGACCGCCCCGGTCAGGCCGCCGGCCGCCGCGCCGATCACCAGCTCCTCCGGGCCGGGGAGGCGCCCGCGCCCATCGAGGGCCCAGATGGTGCCGATCTCGATGCGAAGCAGGTCAAGGTCTTTGAGGGAAGAGCCCGTCACTATGGGTCGTGTCTCCTTATGAGCGCTTTTTCCGGACGACACGGTACCGAAGGCGCGGCTCAGGAGACCGAGATGAGCCTGATCAGGTCCTCGCGGAAACGGGCGTAGTCCTCGACCGCGCCGAGCAGGTCACCGGAGTCGCGCTCCTTCTCGCGCGCGTGCGCCAGCACCTCCGAGCCCTTCTCGGTCAGCTCGACCAGCACCCGCCGTCGGTCCCGGTCGTCGGTGCGCTTGCCGATGTAGCCGGAGCGGAGCAGATGGCCGATCGTCCGGCTCATCGTCTGGTCGGTCACCCGGCAGCCCACCGCCAGCTCGCGCTGCGTCAGCGGGCCCGTGGTGAGGTGGTGGAGGGCGATCAGGCCCGCGTGGGTGAGCTGGTGGGCGGCCAGGAAGTCGTGGAAGCGCCGCTCGACCAGCCGCGCGGCCACGGACAGCAGCCGGCCGGTGGGCCAGGAGCGGATGTCGGCGCGCACCTCGTCGGCGGCCTCGGCCACGAAACGCGCGTCTTCGCCCACCACGCGCTCATTGTACGGTGCTCGCCCGCGCCCTCCTGGCGATCCGCAGGCCCAGCCACATCAGCAGGGCGAGCACGCCCACCAGGAGGTACTCGACGGCCGGGATCCGCACCACCCCGGCCACGCCGAGCGGCTCGCCGCGCAGCGCGTACACGGCGAGGGCCGCGGCGGCGTAGCCGAGCCCGAGCAGCCACCGTGTGCCCCGCCCGAGGCCCAGCCCGTGCATCTGGGTGACGACGAAGACCCCGAGGAAGCCGAACAGGAACATCGGCCACGCCCCGCCGGGCCCGCTGTTCATGACGGCGACCAGCGTGCCGTGCGCCGCCACCGCGAGCTCCAGGGTGAGCGTCCACCAGCGGGCGGTGTGCGCCCGCGTCAGGAACAGGCTGCCCTGCAACAGCAGCAGGAACATGTACATGAACCCGATCAGATGCCCGCTGGTGGTCTCCGCCGGGTGGTACCAGAAGGTGTAGACCGCCGCCCAGCTGAACAGGTAGCCGTGGTAGCGGCGGGCGAAGGCGACGAGCTCCGCGCGGATGGGGGCCGGGCGGCCGAAGAACAGGCCGCGCCGCCGGTTCTCCATGAGCAGCACCGTCACGAGGAGCAGGATGACCGAGCCCTGGGAGCTGAAGATCGACACGTCCTGCGCGAGCCCGTCGTAGAAGAGCTGCGTCTGCAGCAGGTGCAGGAGGATGAAGCCGGTGTTCACCGCCAGGGCCACGACGTTGACCGGGTGGCGTCCCCGGGCGTAACGGCCGACCTTGGTCTGCGCATAGTGGATCAGCCACCAGAACGCGACCTGATGGGCCGCGTAGCCGCCCCACGCGGACAACCTGGTCCACACCGTCGGCTCTGGAAGCTTCCAGTAGTACCAGGACGGCCCCTGGTCGGGCAGCAGGGCGATGCCGTGCAACCGCTGGCCCAGCAGCCAGACCAGCCCCGTCAGCACCAGGCTGGCCGCCACTCCGCCGACCAGCACCTGTCCCGCCCCCCATTTCTTCAGCATGCTGAACATTATCCAAAATTTCTCAGCCCGCTGAACAATTCCTGTCCTTACAGATACCTCGCTCTTACCTAAGAGGCAGTGGGCCGTACCTATCTAGAGACTCTACGCATAGTATCTGTTTGATTACTTTCAGTAGTTGTTAGCTGGCTGCGCGGGGGATGCCGGGTTCGATCCACTTCAGCGATTGCGAGGAAACATGTCCACGGAGTCAACGGAACCCGGGACGGAATCACGGCTGAGCCTGGACACCAGGGCCGCCCGCAATCTGGCCACCACCACCAAGACCCGCCCGCAGATGCAGGCCATCACCTCCCGCTGGCTGCTGCGCAGGCTGCCCTGGGTGGACGTGCGGGGCGGCACCTACCGCGTCAACCGCAGGCTCACCCACACGGTCGGTCGCGGCCGGGTGAGCGTGGTGCAGAACGGCGCGGACGACGTGCGCATCATCCCGGAGACGCTCGCGGAGCTGCCCCCGCTGCGCGGTTTCGACGGGCCGGAGGTCCTGGAGGCGATCGCCGCGACGTTCACCCCGAGGGACGTCCAGGCGGGGGAGGTCCTCGTCGAGGCCGGCGATCCGGTCACCGAGACGTACATCATCGCCCACGGCCGCCTCAACCGCCTGTCCACCGGCAAGTACGGCAACACGGAGGTCCACGGCGTCATCGCCGACGGCGACCAGTTCGGCGACGAGGCGCTCGGGCAGGACGACCCGCGCTGGCTCTTCACCGTCAAGGCGGCCACGTCCGGCACCATCCTCGTCTCGCCCTGGTCCCGCTTCCAGGAGGTGCTCGCCGCGTCGCCGGCCCTGCAGCGGCACATCGAGCGGTATCTGGAGGGGACGCGCAAGCCGGTCAACCGCCGCGGCGAGGCCGCCGTGGACGTCGCCGCCGGTCACGTGGGCGAGCAGGCCATCAACGGCACGTTCGTGGACTACGACCTGAGCCCCCGCGAGTACGAGCTGAGCGTCGCCCAGACCGTCCTCCGCGTCCACAGCCGCGTGGCCGACCTCTTCAACGACCCGATGAACCAGATCGAGCAGCAGCTCCGCCTGACGATCCACGAGATCCGCGAGCGGCAGGAGTGGGAGCTGCTCAACAACCGCGAGTACGGCCTGCTGCACAACGCCGACTACAGCCAGCGGATCAACACCTGGTCGGGACCGCCCACCCCCGACGACCTCGACGACCTGATCAGCATGCGCCGCAAGACCCGCCTGCTGCTCGCCCACCCCAAGGCCATCGCCGCGTTCTTCAGGGAGTGCAACAAACGCGGCCTGGTCCCCGGCAGCGCCGACGTCGACGGCCACGAGATCCCGGCCTGGCGCGGCGTGCCCATCTTCCCCTGCGGCAAGATCCCGGTCTCGGCCCACCAGACCAGCTCGATCCTGGCCCTGCGCACGGGCGAGGACGACCAGGGCGTCGTCGGGCTGCACCAGACCGGCATCCCCGAGGAGTACGAGCCGGGGCTGAACGTCCGGTTCATGGGCGTGAACGCCAAGGCGGTGATGTCGTACCTGGTCAGCGCGTACTTCTCGACGGCGATCCTGGTCCCGGACGCGATCGGGATCCTCGAGAACGTCGACATCGCGGCCCCGCGCTCCTGACCGGCCGGCCAGTCCAGGATCGAAAGGAAGAAGAGACGCGTCATGCCAGATGAGGTCGCGGCACCGCCCGCGTACCAGACTCCCGACCCGCTGCCCATCCCGACGGGCCCGACGGGCCTGGGCGCCGCCGCCCTGCGCTGGGCCGACGCGCTGCGGCCCGCCGTGAGCGAGGCCGCCGGAGCGGTGCACGTGCCGGTCGCTCCGAGCGGCCTCGGGACCTCCACGCTCCGCCTCCAGGACCTGCGGAAGCCCGCACCCGCAGAGCCGGCGGAAGCGGAGGACCCCCCAGAAGACGGCCCAGAAGACGGCCCAGAAGATGGTGCTGATGACGGGCATCGGCCCGCCGCCCTGCCGCCGGTCCGCCGGGCCCTGCCCGACCTCGCGCCGCTGCCCTACCGCGAGCGTGAGTGGGGCGACGGGTCGTACCCGCCGCTGTACTGTCCCGACACCGTACGCGACGACGAGGCGCTCGGCGCGGAGGTGAACCGGCGGCTGGTGGCGTGGGCGGAGCGGACCGGCATCTACGCCGGGCAGATCGAGACGTTCGGCGACACCGGGTTCGGGCGGCTGGCCATGCTCGCGCATCCCGACAGCGACGACCCCGACCTGCTGCTGGTCGGCGCCCAGATGAACGCGGCCTGGTGGGCGTCGGACGACTACTACGCCGACGAGACCGACCTCGGCGCGACGCCCACGGAGCTGCCCCCGCGCCTCGCCCTGGTGACCTCGGCCATGGACCCGCCCCCGCCGGCCGGCGACTACACCCGGCAGCTGGAGGAGGCGATCGAGGCGGATCCCGTCCTGGTCGCGCTCCGATCGGCCGTCGGCCACGTCAGCCGCCATGCCAGCCCCGCTCAGAGGATGCGAATCTGCAACATCACCTCCCAGATGTACGTGAGCTGGACCGCGTACGCCGCGTGGCGCTACCTGGAGGCGCCGCCGCCCGTGTGGCGCTACCTCGCGGCCCGCCAGCACGACAGCTTCTACACCTCCATGACGCTCATCGACATCGTCGCCGGGTTCGAGCTGCCCGCCGACCTCTTCGGCGACCGGCGCTTCCACACCGCCCTCATGCAGGCGGGCACCGCGAGCGTCATCGTCAACGACCTCCACTCCGTCGCCAAGGAGGCGGCGGACGAGCTCCCGGACGCCAACGTGGTCCTCCTCATCGCAGGGGAGGAGAAGTGCTCGATCCGGGAGGCGACGGAGGCCGCCGTCCACATGCACAACGACTTCGTGAAGGGCTTCGAAGCCAGCCAGCGGGCGCTGTCCGCCGTTCCGTGCGCCGAGCTGCAGCGGTTCCTGCGCGGCGCACAGGGATGGATGGCCGGATGTCTCGAATGGCACGGCTCCAGCAGCCGCTACAAATCGTGAATTCCCTCAGGAAAGGAGCTCGTCAGGTGACTGCGAACCCCGTACTCAGCAGCCTTTACCAGCATTCCGTCGCCGACTACTGGAACGCCGAGCGCAACCCGGTCAACCTGCGCCTGGGCGAGGTGGACGGCATCTACCACCACCACTACGGCATCGGCGAGGCGGACTGGTCCGTCCTGGACGGCCCGGAGGAGACCCGCCAGGAACGCATCGTCGCGGAGCTGCACCGGCTCGAACAGGCGCAGGCCGACGTCCTCATCGGGCAGCTCGGCGACCTGCGGCCGCATCATCGGGTCATGGACGCCGGCTGCGGCCGCGGCGGCTCCAGCCTGCTCGTCAACATGCGGCACGGTTGCAGCGTGGACGGCGTGTCGATCTCGGAGTCCCAGGTGTCCTTCGCCAACGAGCGGGCCAAGGAACGCGGCGTGGACGACAAGGTGCGCTTCCATTTCCGCAACATGCTCGACACCGGGTTCGAGGCGGGCTCGTTCCAGGCGATCTGGAACAACGAGAGCACCATGTACGTCGAGCTCTCCCTGCTGTTCGCCGCGCACTCCCGGCTGCTGGCCCGCGGCGGCCGGTACGTGACCATCACCGGCTGCTACAACGACGCCTACGGCCTGCCGTCGCGCGCCATCAGCCAGATCAACGCCCACTACATCTGCGACATCCACTCACGCAGCACCTACTTCAAGGAGATGGCGGCCAACCGTCTCGTGCCGGTCAGCGTGATCGACCTCACGGCGGCCACCATCCCCTACTGGGAGCTGCGGGCCAGGACCCAGCTCGCGACCGGCATCGAGCAGGCGTTCCTGGACGCGTACAAGAACGGCAGCTTCCAGTACCTGCTCATCGCCGCCGACCGTGTCTGAGACAGGCGTCTGAGGCAAGCCCTTAGCCGGTGGTCTCGCGCCAGCGGTTGGTGATCGGCAGGCGGCGGTCCCTGCCGAAGTTCTTGGGGGTGATCTTGGGGCCGGGCGGATACTGGCGGCGCTTGTACTCCGCCAGGTCCACCAGCCTGATCACCCTCGTCACCAGGGCGGGGTCGTGGCCGGCCGCGATGAGCTCCTGCGAGCCCATGTCCTTCTCCACGTAGTCGTCGAGCAGCCGGTCGAGGACCTCGTACGGGGGCAGGGAGTCGGTGTCGCGCTGGTCGGGCCGCAGCTCGGCGCTCGGTTCCTTGGAGATGGAGTTCTCCGGGATCGGGCGCTCCGCGCTCATCAGGAACTGCGGCTCCGAGTGGGCGTTGCGCCACCTGGACAGCTCCCACACCATCGTCTTCGGGACGTCCTTGATCGGCGCGAAGCCGCCCGCCGAGTCGCCGTAGAGGGTCGAGTAGCCGGTCGCCAGCTCGCTCTTGTTGCCCGTCGTCAGCACCAGGTGGCCGTGCTCGTTGGACAGGCCCATGAGGATCATGCCGCGCACCCTGGCCTGGAGGTTCTCGGAGGCCAGGCCGGACAGGTCGATCTCCTTCTCGTAGGCGTTGACGATCTCGGCGATCGGCACGACCTGCGCGTTGACGCCCTGCCTGCGCACCAGCTCCTCCGCGTCCGCCAGCGAGTGGTCGGAGGAGTAACGGGAGGGCATGAGCGCCACGTGGACGCGGGAGGGGCCGATGGCGTCGGAGGCGATCGTCGCCGTCAGGGCGGAGTCGATGCCGCCCGACAGGCCCAGGATGACCGACTGGAAGCCGTTCTTGGCCACGTAGTCCCTGACCGCGAGCACGAGCGCCGAATAGACCTCCGCGTGCAGGTCCAGCCGCTCCGCGACCCTGCCGGGCGCCGGCTCGCGCGGCTCGCGCGGCTCGACCGGCTCGCCGGACAGCACCAGGCGGTCGACCGTGATCGTGGAGCCGTCGCCCGCGTCGTGCGGGAACGTACCGGCTTGAGCGCCGGAGACCGGAAGGTCGTCCAGATCGACGACCAGCAGCTCCTCCGTGAACTGGCCCGCGCGTGCCACCAGCTCGCCCGAGCCGTCCACGACGATCGAGTCGCCGTCGAAGACCAGCTCGTCCTGCCCGCCGACCTGGTTGACGTAGACGAGCGCGCACCCGGCCTCGCGCGCCCTGCGCGCGCACAGCTCCAGGCGTACGTCGTCCTTCTCCTTCTCGTACGGCGAGGCGTTCGGCACGACCAGCAGCCCGGCTCCCGCCTGCCCCACGACGGCCACGGGGCCGCCCTCCTGCCAGAGGTCCTCGCACACCGCGATCGCCACGTCCACCCCGTGCAGCCGGAAGATCGGCAGCCGGTCGCCGCGCACGAAATAGCGGTATTCGTCGAACACCCCGTAGTTCGGCAGGTGGTGCTTGGCCGTGCGGGCGACCACCTCGCCCTTGTGGAGCAGTGCGGCCGCGTCCAGCGGGGCGCCCCTCGGCTGGCCCACCCGGGGAGCCAGGCCGGCGCGGTCGACGTAGCCGACCACCACCGGCAGCTCGCCCAGGCCCTCCCGCTCCAGCGTGCGCGCCACCTCTTCCAGGGTCCTGATGCTGGCGTCCACGAAGGACGTGCGCAGCACGAGGTCCTCCACGGGGTAGCCGGTCAGGAACATCTCGGTGAAGACGACGAGATGGGCTCCGCGCTCGGCGGCGTCGCGGGTCCACGCGACCAGCCGCTCCGCGTTGCCGGTCAGGTCGCCGACGATGGGATTCGTCTGTGCCAGGGCAATGCGCAGTTGTGCCACATGACCAGCCTAATACGCCATGATTTTTATCGTCAAAGCGACGAAAAGAACCTCATTTCGTGACAGCGGTGCCGGGCGTGACCAGGCCCGACTCGTACGCGGCCATCACGAGCTGCGCCCGGTCGAACAGCCCGAGGTGCTCCAGCAGCGATTTGACCATGACGCCCGCCTCCTCCTCGGACAGCGCGAGCGTCTGGCCGATCTGCCGGTTCGTCAGGCCCCTGGCGACGAGTTTCAGCACGTCGAGCCGGGCGTCGGAGAGCCCGGCCAGCGCCGGGGGAGAGGCCGGGTCGGTGCGCCCGGTGAACGCCGAGATCAGCCGGGTGGTGACCGCCGGGTCGATGAGCGCGTCCCCGGCCGCCGCGGCCCTGATCGCGGCCAGGAACTGCTCGGGGGCCGAGGTCTTCAGCACGAATCCGCTCACCCCCGCTCGCAACGCCGCGTACAGGTTCTCGTCGCTGCCGAACGTGGTCATCATCACCACCTTCGGCGGCCGGTCCTCGGCCAGGATCCTGCGGGCCGCGGCCAGGCCGTCGAGGTGCGGCATCTGGATGTCGAGCAGGACCACGTCGGGCCGCGTCTCGCGCACCCCGGTGATCGCCTCCTCGCCGTTGCCCGCCTCGCCCGCCAGCTCCACCCCGGCCTCGATGTCCAGCATCGCCCGCAGCCCCGCGCGGACGAGGGCCTGGTCGTCGGCCACCAGGACGCGCAGCACCTTCCCCCGGCCTGAGTCGTGCGCTGCGGGGGTGGCGGCGGCCGGTTCCTCCAGCCGCTGGGCGAGCATGTCGGCCTCCAGGCGCTTGAGCCCGGCCGACAGGTCGAGGCCCAGCTCGTCCCGCCACACCGCGCGCGCCCTGCGCAGCGCCGCCAGCGCGTCGCCCTGGCGGCCCATCCGGTAGAGGGCCACCGACAGCAGCCGCCACGCCTCCTCGCGCAGCGGGTACGCCAACGCGTGCGCCTCCAGGTCGGCGACCAGCGCCGTCGCCCGGCCCAGTGCCAGCCCGGCGCCGGCGCGCCGCTCGACGGCGATCAGCCGCAGCTCCTCCAGCCTGCTCGCCTCGGTGGCGGCCCAGCTCAGCTCCGCGAACTCGGCCAGCGCGGGCCCCCGCCACAGCCCCAGCGCGGTGTCCATGGCCGCCCACACCCGCGCGGGATCGCCGTCCGACTTCACCAGGGCCTCGAACCGCCACGCGTCCACCTGCTCGGGCGCCGCCCGCAGGGCGTAGCCGGGCGCGGCGGAGACCAGCACGCCCGCCTCCTCGCGCGGCGCGCGGTCCGGTTCGAGCGCGCGGCGCAGGCGGGACACGTAGCCCTGGATCGTGGACAGGGCCTGCGCGGGCGGGCTGCCCGGCCACAGCTCGTCGATGAGGGTGTTCACGGGCACGGCGCGGCCGCCGGCCACGAGCAGGCGCGCGAGCACCGCCCGTTGCCGCTGGCCGCCGAGGTCGAGGGAGGCGCCGTCGGACCAGGCCTGGAACGGTCCCAGCGCGGTGAAGGTCAGCATGTCAGGCGTAACTGTAGAGGGAGATCGTGTCTGGGTATATGGCGAAATTTCATAGGGGAAGAGCAGCACGCCCAGGGTGAGCTGCCGGACGATCACCAGCCGCGGCCGGGCTGTGCACCAGGATCGCGCCGGTCAGCGCCGCCGGATCGCCGGTCCGAGCAGCAGCAGCCCGGCCGCCGACAGCACGCCGACCCCGCCGACCGAGAACCACAGCGCGCCCGTGCCGATCTCCAGCAGCGGCCCGCCGAGCAGCGGGGCCAGCACCGCGGCCAGCGACCAGGCGAACCCGAACAGCCCCGCGTACCGGCCGCGCAGCTCCGCCGGCGCCAGCGTGGCCACGACGGCGCCGGGGATGCCCGCCGTGATGATCTCGCCCGCGGTCCACACGGCGATCGTGGCGATCAGGCCCAGCGTGTTCGTGACGAACGCGGTCATCGCGAACCCGGCGCCCATCACGGCCATGCCCAGCGCCAGCGTACGGGCCGCGTCCCTGCGCCCCAGCCAGCCGGACACCAGCGGCTGCACGACGACGATCAGCACCCCGTTCAGCGCCATGGCCAGCCCGTACTGGCCCGGCGACAGCTTCACGACCTCGGTCATCGCGACCGGCAGCATGGTCATCGTCTGCGAGTAGACCAGCGCGTTGCCCAGGATGACGAGCGTGAAGCCGACCATGACCCGGTCGCGCAGCACCACGCCGAACCCGCCCGCGGACTTCCGCGCCTCCGGCCTGGTCTCCGGCACCGCCCGCCAGACCAGCACGGCGAAGAGCACGCTCGACACCGCGTCGATCCAGAACAGCCAGACGAACCCGAGCCCCGCCAGCCAGCCTCCCGCCGTCATGCCGAACGCGTAGCCGAGGTTGATCCCCCAGAACAGCAGCCCGTACGCGCGGGGCCGCTCGACCGGTGAGACCAGGTCGGCGACCAGGGCGTTCGAGGCGGGCCTGTAGACGTCGATCACCAGGCCGAGCAGGAACATCGCGGCCAGGATCGCGGGCAGCGAGGTGCTGTAGCCGAGCGCCAGCATGCACGCGGCGGTGGCCAGCATGCCGCCCGACAGCGTGGCCCGGCGGCCGATCCGGTCCGTGAGCACCCCGGCGAGGAGCTGCGACAGCAGCGAGCCCGCGCCGAACACGCCCATCACCAGGCCAGCCGTGGCCAGCGAGAGGCCGCGGCTCTGGGTCAGGTACACGCCGGTGAAGGGCATGACCATGGTGCCCAGGCGGTTCACGACCGTGCCGCCCCACAGGGCCCAGAACGGGCGCGGCAGGCCGCCTATCTGGGCGCGGAAGAACTGCGCGGCCTTCTGGGCCTGCTTTTGGGACTGCTTTTGGGGCGGCGGTCCGACGGAGACGGTTGACACGCGATAAGACTGATATTTGGGCTTTTGTTGCGCGAACGATTTAGTGCACACTAAAAGGATGTCCATAACCTGGGTGCTGAGGCCGGAGGACGTGGCGCGCATCCGGTTCGCGTTCTCCCCGATGTGGGAGCTCGTCGCGAGCCTGCGCACCCTCCAGGGGCCCGCCAGGCAGTCGATCCACCTGCCGTGGATCAAGGCCGTCCGGCCCCTGATCGACGGGCTGGACCTGGCCGAGCTGTTCGCGCTCGTGCCGCCGAGCGGCTACATCGCCGACTTCATCACGCCGCCGCCCGACACGCCGATGCCGGAGTTCGGGGCCGAGCTGGAACGGGTCAGGAGCGCGCCGCCCGAGCTGGCCCGCGCGGAGGTCACGAAGATCGCGGGGACCGACCCGGCGCTGCTGGAGCGGTTCGCGGCCGACCCGGAGGCGGGCGTGGCCCGGGTCGCGGACGCGCTCGAACGGTACTGGGAGACGTGTTTCGCCGAGTTCTGGCCCCGCGTGTACGGGCTGCTGGAGCGCGACGTCCTGCGCCGATCGCGGCAGCTCGCGCAGGGCGGTGCGCGGGAGCTGTTCGCCGGGCTCGACCCGGCCGTGGTCTGGACGGGGGAGCAGCTGATCGTCGACCGGCCGTGGTGCATGCTGGGCGGGCTGCACGGCGACGGGCTGGTGCTGGTGCCGAGCGCGTTCTGGTGGCCGGCGGTGGCGGTGATGTCGGCGCCGTACCAGTCGACGCTGGTCTACCCGGTGCTCGGCGTCGGCACCCTGTGGGACCAGGGGCCGCCGCCCGCGCCCGGCGCGCTGGCGGCCCTCATCGGCAGGAGCAGGGCGCGGATCCTGCTCGCGCTCGCCGAGCCCAGCACCACCTCCGCCCTGGCCGGGCGCATGGAGCTGACGCCCGGCGCGGTGAGCCAGCACCTCGGCGTGCTCAGCGGCGGCGGGCTCACGGTGGGGATGCGGGTCGGCAAACAGGTCGTCTACCGCCGCACCCCCGCGGGCGACATGCTCGCGGGCGGCACCGCCATGGGCGCCCATTGAGCGCCCGCTGAGCTCTCATTGAGCGCCCGCTGAGCACCCATGGAGGGCCGCCCGCTCTCAGGCGTAGCGCTTGGACTCCAGGAGCCAGTCCAGGTGGGCGCGCGGCGCGGCGAGGTAGGCGCAGGCCACCTTGGCGGCGTCCCTGGCCTCCTTCGGCCCGAGGTCGTCCAGCGGCAGCAGCCTGGCGGCCTTGCGCATGTCCTGGCAGCGCGCCGCGATGCGGTCCAGCACCCAGGCGATCGCCTCCCGCTCGCCCAGCCCGAGCTGGCGCATCGCGAGCACCACGAAGTTGTGCACGTCGCCGCGCTCCTTCGGCCGCGAGGCCACGTCGTTGCACCAGGCCGTGACGTCGCTGCAGGCGTCCACGAGCTGCTGCCACGCGTCGCACTCGTGCACCCAGGCCGGCACCTCCACCCGCAGGCACGGCTCGACCAGGTCGTAGACGTACGGGCCCACGGTGCCCCTGCGCAGCGCCGGATACTCCTCCAGCGTCGGCATCCGGCCGGAGGCCCTGTTGTCGGCCTCCGTACGGCAGGCGTCGTGCTGGCGTTGCAGCCCCACCGCGAACCTGGCCCGCCACTGGTCGCTCATCCGCGAGCTCGTCACCCGCCACAGGTCGGCGAAGGCCGCCTCCAGCGGATGGCGCGAGGCGCCCTTGAGCATGCCCTGGAAGATGTCCAGCGGGCACGAGCCTTCGTCCAGCTCGTCGTCCAGGTGGAACAGCCAGGTCAGCCACTGCGCGAACAGGGCGGCCGCGGCGGCGTCGAACTCGGCGAACGCGCGGCCGGCCATCCGGTGGAACCCGACCTCCGGATCGGCCCGCAGCCCGGTCCGCCTGGCCCAGTCGATGACCGCGGCCTCGATCGCGTACACGGCCGGGTGCATCCTGCACGGCGCCGCCATGGCGGGCACGCGTTCGATGAGCGGCAGCAGCGCCAGCGCGGCCGAGCCGCCCCTGCGAGGCAGCGGCATCATGGAGGCCAGCGCCGAGCGCAGCGCGGTGCGTACCGTGGCGAACACGGTGGTGCTCATCGTGGTGCTCACAGCGGTCCGAAGAGCCAGTTGCCGGGCGCGTTCGGGTCCTCGCTGCGGTAGAACTCGGCGGCGGCCAGGACCAGCTCGTCCACGGTGAGCGAGCCCCTTCCCGTCCGGTCCAGCCGGTCGAACGCCTCGTCCACGTCGTCGTAGGCGATGCCGAACGCGCACAGCATCGTACGGAACTCACCGGGCCGGATGCTTCCGTCCCTGTCGCTGTCGCACAGCTCCGCCACCGCCACGGTGGCGGGTCTGAACACCGGGTCGTACCGGTCTCCCCTGACGAACGCCGCCGCCATCCCCGTACGGAAGTCCGCACGCGCGATGCCGGAGTCGCCGTCGCGTTCGAGCGCGTACGACAGGGTGGCCCAGATGCCGTCGAAGCTGTCGACGAGGCTCGCCCCGGTGACCGACGTGGGGGACTCCCCGAAGCCCACCAGAATGCGGGCGCCCAGCCCCAGCAGATCCTCACGCTCGACGACGCCGTTCCCGCACGCGTCGATGTGGTCGAACGCCCGATCGAGCTTGTGATTGAGCAGGTCGATAGCCACCAATGCCTCCCCCGAGACTAACTGCGTGATCACAGTAAGTCTGGGCGGGCCCTTTGTCAGCGAGGCTCGCACCGGCACCCCCCGTAACGTGTGCGAAACACGGACACGGCATCCTGATAGGAGACCTGTTCTGTCTTATTGAGGGGATGCCTTGGACCGCCAGCAGGAGTTCGTGCTCCGCACGCTCGAGGAACGCGACATCCGGTTCATCCGGCTGTGGTTCACTGACGTGCTCGGCTTCCTCAAGTCAGTAGCGATCGCACCGGCCGAGTTGGAGGGCGCGTTCGCGGAGGGCATCGGTTTCGACGGCTCGGCCATCGAGGGCTTCGCCCGCGTCTACGAGTCCGACATGCTCGCCAAGCCCGACCCGGCCACGTTCCAGATCCTGCCGTGGCGCAGCGAGACGCCCGGCGCGGCGCGCATCTTCTGCGACATCCTCATGCCCGACGGCTCGCCGTCGCACGCCGACCCGCGCTGGGTCCTCAAGCGCACGCTCGCCAAGTGCGCCGACATGGGGTTCACCTTCTACACGCACCCGGAGATCGAGTTCTTCCTGCTGAAGAACCGTCCCGAGCCGGGCGTGCGGCCCGAGCCGATCGACTCCGGCGGCTACTTCGACCACACGCCCCACAGCTCCGGTCACGACTTCCGGCGCCAGGCGATCATGATGCTGGAGTCGATGGGCATCTCCGTCGAGTTCAGCCACCACGAGGGCGCGCCCGGCCAGCAGGAGATCGACCTGCGCTACGCCGACGCGCTGACCACGGCCGACAACATCATGACCTTCCGCCTGATCATGAAGGAAGTCGCGCTGGAGCAGGGCATCTGGGCCTCGTTCATGCCCAAGCCGTTCACCGAGCACCCGGGCTCCGGCATGCACACGCACATGTCGCTGTTCGAGGGCGACAGGAACGCCTTCTACGAGGCCGGCTCCGACTACCGCCTGTCGAAGATCGGCCGGTCGTTCATCGCCGGGCTGCTCAAGCACGCCGCCGAGATCACGGCCGTCACCAACCAGTGGGTCAACTCCTACAAGCGGCTCTGGGGCGGGGCCGAGGCCATCGCCGGGCTGGGCGGCGAGGCGCCCTCCTACGTGTGCTGGGGCCACAACAACCGCTCGGCCCTGGTCCGGGTGCCGATGTACAAGCCGCACAAGGGCGGCTCGACGCGCATCGAGTTCCGTTCGCTCGACTCGGCGTGCAACCCCTACCTGGCCTTCGCGCTCATCCTGGCGGCCGGGCTGAAGGGCATCGAGGAGAGCTACGAGCTGCCCGCCGCCGCCGAGGACAACGTCTGGACGCTGACCAGCGCGGAGCGCCGCGCCCTGGGCATCCAGCCGCTGCCGGGGTCGCTCAACGACGCGATCGAGGTCATGGAGCGCAGCGAGCTCGTGGCGGAGACGCTGGGCGAGCACGTCTTCGACTTCTTCCTGCGCAACAAGCGGTCGGAGTGGCGCGAGTACCGGCGCCACGTGACCGAGTTCGAGCTCGGCCGCTACCTGCCGGTCCTGTAGCCGTACCGGGGCGGGTCGCTGAGTGCCCGCCCCGATCATGACGTGAAGCCGGTGGCCGGGGCGGGCCCGGTGAGTGCCCGCCCCGGCCCTGTGCTCAGCCCTGGAACTCGCGGACCTCGATCGGCAGCAGGGCCACCGCCTTCGCCATCTTGCGGGCCCAGCCGAGCGCGGCCTCCATGTCGGGTGCCGTGATGACGGTGAACCCGCCGACGTGCTCCTTGCCCTCGGTGTAGGGGCCGTCGGTGGTGAGCACCTCGCCGCCGCGCAGCTGAACGACCTCCGCCTGCCCCGGCTGCTGCAGCGCGCCGGAGAAGACCCAGACGCCGGCGGCCTTCATCTCCTGTTCGAGGGCGATGAGGTCGCGCATGACGGGGTCCAGGATCTCGGGCGGGGGCGGGTCGCCGTCGGGCTGGAACATGGTGAGCAGGTAGCGCTTCATAAGAGGTTCCTTTTCGTCGCGGTCCTCGTTCTCAGTCCTTACACGAACGACCTCTGCCCGGATCGACACGCCCCGACGAAAAAAAGCGGGCCACGCCGTGGACGTGACCCGCTTTAACCCGAAATTTCTACTTATTGACGTACTTGTACAGGTACACCGCGGTCTTCTTGAGCTGGGCGGCCGAAGCCTTGCCCGTACGGTGCCTCTCCGCGGTGCCGACCGCCTGCTTCAGCGTCGTCTTGCCGTGCACCTTGGCCGAGCCGTTGTACACGCCGTGCGCGTAGTTCAGCCAGGCGGCCAGTAGTTCGCGGTCGAGCAGCGCCTTGGCGGCCTTGCTCTTCGGCTTGAGGATCTTGTACGCCTTGCTGAGCGAACCGGCGTTGCTCAGCTCGGCGAAGACCTTGCTGCCGTTCTGGGCGATCGCGAGGTAGCAGGTGAGCGTGGAGTCGCTCAGGGAGCCCTTGTTGCGCAGCATCTCGGTGGCCCAGGACGTGGAGCTCAGCGGCTTGGTGCCCTTGCCGCGCACGCATGTGTCGGGAACCGGGATCGGATCGCCGCCCAGGCTCGGGTTGTCGTCGAAACCTGGGTCGTCCGTCGGGTGCGACTTGGTGGGGGAGGGCTGCGGCTTGGCGGACGTCGGAGTGGCGGTCGGCGTCACCGTCGGGCTGACGGTCGGCGTCGGCGTCACTGTCGGAGTGACCGTCGGGGTCGGTGTGGGGGTCGGTGTGGGGGACTGGGTCGGCTTGGGCGGTGTGGCCTTTGCCAGGTCGATCCGCTTGGTCGTCACCTGAGCGCCGCCACTGGCGTAGGTGATGGCCTTGCCGGTCTCCTGCAGCTTGCTGACGAGGGCCTCGATGGGCAGGCTCGGGTACGCATGCCGCATGACCGCCAAGGCGCCGGCGACGTGCGGGGTGGACATCGAGGTGCCGCTCAGACTCTGGTAACCGTTGCCCGTCACTGCCGAGTTGATCTGCATGCCAGGAGCGAACAGGTCGAGCAGGGGGCCGGCGTTGCTGAAGCTGGCCACGGCGTCACCGTCGTCGGTGGCGCCGACCGTGACTGCCGCCGAGAGGCAGCCCGGACTGATGACGCCATCGGAGAATCCGTTGTTGCCCGAGGCGATGACCGTGGCCACGCCGAACTGCCGCAGCGTCACGACTTCATCCTTGAGCCCGTTGGCGCCGGGGATGTTGTCGCAGTGCGTGGTCTGCTTAGGGCCGCCGCCGAGGCTCATGTTGGCCGCGACGATCTTGAGTCCCGCGTGAACGCTGTCGACGTACTGCAGCGCGGCCTTCTGGTTGGAGGTGAAGCTGCCGACGCACGGCTTGGCGACGTGCAGGACCTCTTCGCACGCGTTGCCGTTGAGCCTGGTGAACACCTGGATGGGCAGGATGCCCGCTTCCGGCGCGACGCCGTCGGAAGGCGCGCCGGTCGTCTTCTTGCCCGCCGCGATGCCGGCCACGTGCGTGCCGTGGTAGCACAGATTTCCGGTGGGGCCGACGCACTTCGCGGTCTCCGCGTTCGCCGAGCCCGTGCCCGTCTGGGCCGTCTGGCCGTTCGGGCACAGCGATTGGGCCTGGTAGTACGTGTTGCCGTCGTTCGTGGAGAAGCAGGCCTCGCCCACGATCCGGCCGGCGAAGAACGGGTGGTCGAGGTCGATGCCCGTGTCGAGGATCGCGACCGTGGAGCCCTTGCCGGTCCAGCCGGCCACGTTGGCCTTGTCCGAGCCGATCAGCTTGGTGCTGACGTCGAGCGAGGCCGCGCTCAGCGTGTCCTCGTAGATGGCCTCGATGCGGTCGTCGGTCTTGAGCTCTTTGAGCGTCGCCTTGTCGAGGGTGGCGACCAGGAACTCGTCCGAGGACGTCTTGTCGACGACCTTGGTGTCAGCCGAGGCGTTCTCAGCCGTCTTGGCCACGGCGGCGACGCTCTCCCCGTGCTTGAGCTCGACGATGGCGCGTACCTTCTCGCCGCTCCGCACGTCGGACGTCACGCTGTTGGCGACTTCAGGGTCGCCGGTGGCCGCTTGCGCGGGAGTGCTGACGGCCAGAGCAGCCGTCATGGTGATGGCGAGCACAGAGGTGCCCGCCAGCAGAGACCGTAGTCTCACTGGTCCTCCGAGGGGGGTAAGCCGGTTCTGCAACGGACCGGCTGTCGAAAGAGGGACCGCCATCAGCGGATATGACGGGTGTGCGAGCACACTCAGCTACACCCGCGCCTCCCCGTGGCTGATGGTGTGGAAATCTCCCCGCTTATGCGTGTTCGGCAAGCGTATGGAGCGATCCATGTGTTTGGTGAGAATGAAGTTATTCCGTTATCGGGAATTTCCGGCTTGCCGCTTTAGGGGCGGATCTGCTGGTCCCTGCGGCGGACTACGTCACGTCGCCCCGGTGCTGCTCGGTGTTTTCCGAGGGGAGAAGGGTCAGCCGGAAGGGTGGCGGTTGCCTCCGGTGGGGCGGGCGCCGGTGCGGGCCTCGTCGAACAGGATGGCCTCCAGCAGCGCCGCCTCGGCCCGATCCACGATCTGGGCGCCTGCGGCGGGGGCCGGGTCGCCGGTCTTCACCCGCGTCACCAGGCTGTCCCATCTGCGCTGGTGGCGGGCGAACGTCTTCGCCGCGACCACCCTGCCCCTGGCTCGCTGGCCCGCCAGCGCCGCCTCGGCGGGCGCGTCCAGCAGGAGCAGGTGGAAGGTCGTGCTGTGCCGGCGGGCGAGCCAGGCGAAACCTCTGAGCACGTACGGGGCGCAGCCCCGGTTGTGGGCGATGACCGAGTGGCCGCGGGTCAGCGCCTGCCGGATGCGGCTCAGGTGGGTGGCGAAGACGACGGCCCGGCGGAGCGGGTTGGGGGCCCAGTCAAGCCTGCCGTACCAGTGCTGCCTGGACTGCACCGAGTCGATCACCACGACCGTGCCGACGGTGACGGGCAGGCTTTCCGCGCCGTGCAACCCGTACAGGCGTTGCAGCAGGGTGGTTTTGCCCGCGCCGGGCAGCCCGGTCAATATGACCAGAGACCCGGGCGGATACCGCAACATCGCCCCCTGCACAGGCTCACCCCGTAACATCCAGATCGTCGTCCCCTGCCGCGCCAGCATAGGGCGTGTGGTTCCAGACTCTCCGAGGTTGGCCGATCGTGCGCACCTTCGGGGCAAATCATCTTGTTCACGGGGTGAGCCTGGCTGTGAGCGAGGTCACCTCTTCGTGCAACCGGCTCTGCGCGGATCCGAGGTCGACCAGGGCTTTGCGCACCTCCGCGAGCTCTGAGATCACCTCGGCCAGCTCGGCCTCGGTGCGGCGGTCGAGTGCGGCCGTGCGTTCGAAGCGCTCGACGAACCAGGAGGCGATGGCCGCCGTCACGACGCCGAGCAGGGCGATCCCGGCGAGCATCAGCCCCGCCGCGACCAGTCGGCCCTCGGAGGTCACGGGGAAGCGGTCGCCGTACCCGACGGTCGTCATGGTCGTGAGCGACCACCACAGGGCGTCGCCGACCGTCTTGATGTTGCCGCCGGGGTCGACGCGCTCCGCGTCCAGGACGGCGACGCTGCCGACCAGGGCCAGGAAGATCGCGGTGCCGCTGACGTAGACGACGGCGCGCAGGCGCAGCGGGACCTTCACGCGCTCGGCGATGACGTGCAGCAGGAGCAGCGCCCGCAGCAGCCACAGCGGGCGGAGCAGCGGCAGGAGGACGACCAGAAGGGAGGGGATGTTCCTGATGAGGAAGCGCAGGCGCTGCGGGGCCAGGGCGACGCGGATCACGTAGTCGGCGGTGAACAGGGCCCAGGTGATGATCTGCAGGTACCAGAACGCGGTGCGCGCGGGGGCGGACAGGCCCGGGACGATGACGGGGACTGCCCAGCCGAGTAAGAAACCTGTGCCGATGATGAGGAGCCCGCCGCTGGTGCGGCGCTCCCATGAGGTCAGCCGGTCCATGCCGACAGTGTGCATAATCACGTCCGCCGCCAGTAGCCCTCCTGCGGTCGGACGGCCCGCCGCTGTGGGCTTCAACTGGCCGTACGCCTGTGCTTCTGTGGCGGGCCGGTATCGGGGGATTGGTCGCGGGACGTGGGAAATCCGGGATAAGGTACAGCCAACGCCTTGATCGGCCTCACTCCACCAGCGGTCCGGAGTGAGGCCGATTTTCGTTGCTTCTGACCCCCGAGTCACATCCGCGCCATGTGCGGTGCGTAACGTGCCGGTACCCCTGGTAGCAGGGATGCCTGGGTGGGGAAGTTTCGGGCCCCTTCGAGGCGTTACGTAGTGGTATCGAGCGGCGCCAGGACCCCCGACATCTGGCGAAACCGGGAGTCCAGTAAAATCGGCCTGCTTCTTATGATATTTCCGGACTTCTCGCCTTGTGTGGCGATATAGGAGGGTGTGGCATGACGACGGCTGCCCTGCAGACCGTGTTGACCGTTCCCGAGCGTTTCCGGGGACCCGTGGGCGTCGCCAACGGCGGCTGGATAGCGGGCACCATGGCCGAAGCGCTGAACGGTGGTCGATCAGCCGTCGAGGTCACGCTTCATGCGCCAACGCCTCTGGGGACCGAGTTGCGGCTGGAGCACGTGGCCAACTCCGTGTCCCTCTTCGACGGCGACAAGCTGCTGGTCGAGGCGATCCCCGTGGCCGAGGATCTGGAGGGCCCCGGCTTCGTGCCGTTCAACGACGCCGCCCGGGCCGAGGCCGGGTTCGTGGGCCTGAAGGCGCACCCGTTCGCGGAGTGCTTCGCCTGCGGCCTGCGTGAGCCCGGTGACGGTCTGCGCATCTTCCCCGGCCCGGTCGAGGGCACGGATCTGGTGGCGGCCGGCTGGCGGGTGCCGTTCACGGTGACGGGCGAGGACGGGGTGCCCGCCTCGATCGTGGGCGCGGTGCTCGACTGCATCACCGGCTGGGCGCACTTCGGCCCTGGCGAGACGGCGCTGCTCGGACGGCTCGCGGTGCAGATCCACCGCCCGGTGACGCCCGGCGGGCGATACTCCGTCGTGGCGCGGCCGACCGGTCGTGACGGGCGCAAGATGTTCGGTCAGAGCGCCATCTACGAGGCGGACGGGACGATCGTGGCCGCCGCTCGCGCCACGTGGATCGCTCCACGTTAGTCAGCCGTCACGCCGTACCGTGTGGCGGGTCCGGAGATCGGCTGTCATGCCACGTTCGTGTGGCGGCTCCGTAGATCGGTGCCGCCACATCGGCTGGTCAGGCCGGGGAGGTGAGCCGGTCCGTGACGGTCGTCGCGCAGCGGTCGTCGAACAGGATCGTGTAGTGGTTGCAGTCCGGCACCAGCTCGTCCCTGAGGCCGGGCAGCCGGGCGGCCCAGGGCAGCGCCAGCTCGTCGGGGAGCATGCCGGTCTCCTGGTCGAGGAGCCCGCGCGGTGCTCTGAGCAGGTGCAGCGGGGACTTGATCGCCTGCAGCGCGGCGGCGATCCGGTCCGCCTCCAGCCGGATCCACCGGCCGTCCTCCAGGACCGCCTCGCCGACGGCTCGTGAGCGCAGCGCGCCCTCCGGGCCGGTCAGGTCGTAACGTACGTACGCTTCGGCGTCGGCGTTCCAATGTCCGGCGAAGGCGGGATGCGCCCTGAAGAACTCGACGTACGCCTCCGCCGACGGGAACGTCTGCCGCAGCCTGGCGAGTGCCGGACCCAGTGACGCCTCCGTCGCGGCGTCGGCGTCCATCCCCTCGGGCAGCGGTGGCAGGGGCAGCCCGCCGTCCACCAGCACCACCCGGCCGAAGTCCCGCTCGGCGGCGGCGAGCGCGGCCACGTACGCGCCCATCGAGTGGCCGGTCAGCACCGCGTCAGGGCCCGCGCCGACGTGGTCGGCGACGCGCAGCACGTCCTCGGCGTGCCTGGGCAGGCCGTACGGGCCCGGCAGCGCGGCGCTGTGACCACGGCCACGGAGGTCCATCGCGACCAGCGACGAGCCTTCTGGCAGCCGCCGTGCCACCGCGCCCCAGGCCATGAGTGAGGCGGTGATGCCGTGCACCGCGATGATCGTGCGCGGGCCTGATCCTGCTCTGCCGATGCGCAGGCCGTCGAGGTCTTCGAATGTGAAGCTCATAGGCGGAGCTTAAGGACAAACGGGGTGGGGTGGCCTGGGCCGGTGGGCAAAGATTCCGCGTCGATGCCGCCCTGCTCGCGAGCGGGGGAGGGGGTGAGGCCCGGCCCTGGGTGGGGGCGTCGGGAGCCCGGCCGTCGTGGGTGGTGAGGGTGTGGGGAGCCCGGCCATCGTAAGTGGCGAGGGAGTGGGGAGCCCGGCTCACCGTGAGTGGCGAGGGCGTGGGAAGTCCGGCCCGTCGCGGGTGGCGAGGGTGGTGGGAAAGTTCGGATAATTTGCCGATATGCGCATCACGGTGATCGAGCATGAGGCTGAGGCAGGGCTCGGGTATTTGGCTGGGGCTGGCCTGCGACGTCGTACGGCCGTACCTGGGCGATGAGATCCCCGTGCGGCCGGCGGACGGTCTGATCGTGCTGGGTGGTGCGGCGGCCGCCTGGGAGGACGAGCGCAGCCCCTGGCAGCCCGCCACCCGCGACCTGCTGCGCCGTGCCGTGGACGAGGCCACGCCGACGCTGGCCATCTGCCTGGGCGCGCAACTGCTGACCATGGCCTGCGGCGGCACGGTCGAGCGGGGTGCGAACGGGCTGGAGGTGGGCGCCCGCGAAGTGGTCGCCCTGCCGGCCGCCGCCTCCGACCGGCTGCTGTCGGGCGCCGGTACGGCCGTGGCCGTCCAGTATCACCAGGACGCCATGACGCGGCTGCCCGATGGCGCGGTGCCCTTGATGACCGGCTCCCAGTACCCGAACCAGGCCTACCGCCTCGGTGAGACGGCCTGGGCGGTGCAGTTCCACCCCGAGGCCACGCCCGAGATCTTCTGCTCCTGGACCGAGGAGTCCGGGCTGGCGGCGGCCGGCGAGCTCAACGCCGAGGTCAAGGCCGCCGAAGGCGCGCTCGTCGCGACCTGGCGGCCGATGGCGGCGGCGTTCGCGGAGGTGGTCAGGGCCGGCGGTCGTACCTGAGGGCGCTCGCGCCTGAGGGCCTTCGCGCTGGGGGAGCGCGCGCTGGGGAGCGCGGGCCCGCGACGGTCAGAACCAGCGGTCGCCTCCGAGGAAGCGTCGTCGCGGGTGCGACTCTCCGGCCTGGACGGCTCCGGCCCGGACGGCTCCGGCTCGGACGGCTTCGGTTCGGACGGCTCCGGCCTGGACGGCTTCGGTTCGGACGGCTCCGGCCTGGACGGCTTCGGTTCGGACGGCTCCAGCCCTGCTACGGGGCCTGGTGAGCGCGTGCGCCAGCACGTGCACGCCGCCGAGCAGCGCGGGAAGCGCCGCCACCGCCGCCCACCCCGACCGCCCGGATGAGACCGGCACCCCCGCAGAACGCAGCCGCCGCCAGGCCCACACCGAGAACGGGATCACCACCACGGGCGCGGTGACCACCCCCGGCGTGTAGCCGCGCGTCGCGGCAGACTGCGCCAGGTGCGCCACCCCGTGCAGCCCGAACCCGGCCAGCGCCGCCTGGAACACCGGGCTGCGCCCGCCCGTACGGGCTCCTAACGCCGACGCCCCGGCCATGGCGACGCCCATGAGCCCGATGGCCACGTTCACGTGCCGCTGCGACACCTCCAGCCGGTCCCACGGCACCCGCGGATACCGCGACTCCAGCCGGGGCCGGGCCGTGCGCACCCACCCGGCCATGGTCGCCAGCTCCTCCGCGTCGTGCACGGTCCACGCGGCCAGCAACCCCCACGTCACCGTCCACGGCACAGCCCTCATGCCGGCCCCCATGCCCGCCCGTGCGCCGGCCGCCCGACGCGCCCCCGCCCCGGCAGCCTGGCCCGCCGCCCTGCTTCCCGTGGAAGACCCCATCCTTGCCCCCTCCGCTGAAACGCGAAACGCAACGCAACGTTGCGTTTAACTCTACGGCGAAACGCCGGGATGCTGTCAAGATGGAGGGGTGCCCAGGATCGAATCCACCGCAGCGAGGCTCGCCAAGCTCGGCTTCGCCGACGGCGCCAGGGCCGCCCAGCTCGTCCGGCAGGCAGGCGCCGAGCTGGACGACCTCCTCGAATCCCTGGTCACCGTGGCCGACCCCGACCAGGCGCTGATCTCACTGACCCGCCTGGCCGAGCGCGAACCGGCCGTGCTCGACACCCTCCGCCAGGACGAGCACCTGCGCTCCAGGCTGCTCGCCGTGCTCGGCGTCAGCGCGGCGCTCGGCGAGCACCTGGTGCGCCACCCCGGCCAGGTGGCGCTGCTCGCGAGGCCGGAGCTCGGTGACGCGCGGGCGGAGCTGCTGTGCGCGGTCGGCGCCGACCCGGACGACCCCGAGCCTCGCGCGACCGGCGAGAACACGCTGGTCGCGCTGCGCGTCGCCTACCGCGGCAGGCTCACGCACCTGGCCGCCCGCGATCTGACCCGGCAGGCCGGGCTGGGAGAGGTCACCTCGGAGCTGTCCGACCTCGCGGGCGCCGCGCTGGAGGCCGCGCTGGCCATCGCGCGGGCCGAGGTGGACGACAGCGAGGTACGCCTGGCGGTCGTCGGCATGGGCAAATGCGGCGCCAGGGAGCTCAACTACATCAGCGACGTCGATGTGATCTTCGTGGCCGAGCCGCGGGAGGGCGCCGACGAGACCAAGGCGCTGCGCGCCGCGACCCGGCTGGCCCAGGCCATGATGCGGGCCTGCACCGCGACCACGCCCGAGGGCTCGCTGTGGGAGGTGGACGCGGGGCTGCGGCCGGAGGGGCGGTCCGGGCCGCTGGTGCGCACGCTCGCCAGCCACCTGGCCTACTACAAGCGCTGGGCCAAGACGTGGGAGTTCCAGGCGCTGCTCAAGGCCCGGCCGGTGGCGGGCGACCTGGAGCTGGGCTCCGCCTACGTCGAGGCGGTCAACGACATGGTGTGGGCGGCGGCCACCCGCGAGCACTTCGTCGAGGATGTGCAGGCGATGCGCCGCCGGGTCGAGGCCCACGTGCGCCCCGAGGGCGAACGCCAGCTCAAGCTGGGTCCCGGCGGGCTGCGCGACATCGAGTTCGCGGTGCAGCTCCTGCAGCTCGTGCACGGCCGGCTCGATCCGCTGCTGCGCCGCAGGGCCACGCTGCCCGCGCTGGCCGCGCTGTCGCGGGGCGGCTACGTCGGGCGCGACGACTCGCGCGGGCTGGCGGAGGCGTACACGTTCCTGCGGCAGGTCGAGCACCTGCTGCAACTGCACCGGATGCGGCGTACGCACATCGTGCCCACCGACGAGGCCGACCTGCGCAGGCTCGGCAGGGCGCTGGGGATGACGGCCGATCCGGTGGGGGAGTTCACGGAGCGGTGGCGGCGGCACGCGATGGAGGCGCGCAGGCTGCACGAGAAGCTGTTCTACCGGCCGCTGCTGCAGGCGGTGTCGCGGCTGCAGGAGTCCGAGGCGCGGCTGTCGACCACGGCGGCCAAGGCCAGGCTGGAGGCGCTCGGCTACGTCGATCCCACCGGGGCGCTGCGGCACATCGCCAACCTCTCGACGGGGGTGTCCAGGCGGGCGTCGATCCAGCGCACGCTGCTGCCCGTCATGCTCGCCTGGTTCGCCGACACGCCCGACCCGGACGCGGCGCTGCTCGGGTTCCGGCAGGTCAGCGACAAGCTGGGCAGCACGCCGTGGTACCTGCGGCTGCTGCGCGACGAGACGGCGGTCGCGTCCAGGATGGCGCGCGTGCTGGGCACCAGCCGCTACGCGACCGGGCTGCTCATGCACGCGCCCGACGCGGTCGCGATGCTGGGCTCGGACGCGGAGCTGGCCGTACGCCCGCAGGAGTCGCTGCTGAGCGAGGCGTCGGCGGCGGTGTCCAGGCACGTCCCCACGGGCACTCCCACGCAAAGCCCCGCACAAAGCCCTGCACAAAGCCCTGCACAAAGCCCCGCACAAAGCCCCGCGCAAGCGGGCGACACCGCGCCCGCCAACGGCGGCGACCCGGAGACCGCGGTCGCGGCGGTGCGGGCGTTGCGGCGCAAAGAGCTGTTCAGGACGGCCGTGGCCGACATCTTCGGCCTGATCGACATCGAGACGGTCGGGCACGCCCTGTCGTCCCTGTCCGACGTGACGCTCCAGGCCGCACTCGACGCCGCCCTCGTCCGCGCCAGGAACGTCACCTCGTTCGCCATCATCGCCCTGGGCCGGCTCGGCGGCATGGAGAGCTCCTACGCCAGCGACGCCGACGTCATGTTCGTCCACTCGCCCCTGCCCGGCGTCGAGGAGCGCGAGGCCACCGACGCCGCCTACGCCGTGGCGAACGAGCTGCGCAGGCTGCTCTCGCTGCCCGCCCCCGACCCGCCGCTGATCATCGACCCCGACCTGCGGCCGGAGGGCAGGCAGGGCCCGCTGGTGCGCACCCTTGCCTCCTACCGCGCCTACTACTCGCGCTGGTCGTCGCCGTGGGAGTCGCAGGCGCTGCTGCGGGCCAGGTTCTCGGCGGGGGACGCGGCGCTCGGCAGGGAGTTCGTCGCGATGATCGACGACCTGCGCTACCCGCAGGACGGCCTGCACGACGACGCCGTCAGGGAGATCAGGCGGCTCAAGGCCCGCATGGAGGCCGAGCGCCTGCCGCGCGGCGCCGACCCGGCCCTGCACACCAAGCTCGGCCCCGGCGGGCTGTCCGACGTGGAGTGGGTGGCCCAGCTCCTGCAGCTCCGCTACGCCGGGACACTGCCGTCGCTGCGCACCACCCGTACGCTCGACGCCCTGCGCGCGGCCGTGGCCGAGGGGCTGCTGAGCCGCTCCGACGAGAAGGTGCTCGGCGAGGCGTGGCGCTTCGCCTCCCGCATCCGTGACGCGATCATGCTGGTCAAGGGCCGTCCCGGCGACAGCGTCCCGCGTGACGCGGGGGAGCGCAGGCTGATCGCCAGGACGCTCGGCTACCCGCCGGACGGCTCGGAGGACTTCCTCGACGACTACCGTCGCGTGACCCGGCGCGCACGGCGCGTGGTGGATCGGGTCTTCTACGGGGCTTGATCAATGACCGCGAACGGGTGTATCAATGCGCGGTGTTATCCATTTATGTGGATCTGGCCCTCGGCCTCGTCGTGTCGTTCCTGCTGCTGTCGCTGCTGGTGAGCGGCCTCAACGAGGCGTTCGTCCGGCTGCTCGGCATTCGCAGCAAGTTCCTGTGGGCCTACCTCAGGGACACCCTGGACGGCTCGGACGCCCAGGGCAAGTCATGGTTGCCGGCCAGGCTGCGCGACGTCTTCGCGGCGTTGCCCTTCGTCCGCGACCCGCGCCCCAAGCACAGCGACCAGCCGGCCCCGGCCGAGCCGGGGGTGCTCCCCGCGCAGGAGACCAAGGCGGAGGACGCCATGGTCAAGCTGCTCTACCAGCGGGTCCAGGAGATCGACCACCCCATGAAGGGCCGTACCAGCATCGCGAACATCCCTCCAGGGCGCTTCGCGGTCGCCCTGATGGAGATGGCCGCGGCGGAGCCGGGCGGCGTCGAGGGGTTCCTGGAGAAGCTCAAGGCGATGCGCAGCCCGCTCTACGGCCACCTCAAGGGCGTGTGGGAGACGGCGCAGCGCGACCTCGACCGGTTCAGGCAGGGGGTGGAGACCTGGTTCGACGGGGAGATGCAGCGGCTGTCCATGCTGTACAAGCGCTACGTGAAGTGGGTGGTGGCGGTGCTCGGCGTCGCCGTGACGCTGCTGTTCACGATGGACGGGCTGGAGTACGGCAAGACGCTGCTGCGGGACAACGCCTTCCGCGCCTCGGTGACGGCCGTGGCCGAGGCGGGGCCGGACGCGTACAACGAGCTCAAGGCGCGGTGCACGGGCGGCGATCCGGTGCCGTGCGTCACCGAGACGCTCAGCCAGCCTGCCCTGGTCAAGATGCTCGACCAGGCGCTGGTCAGCGTGTCGATCCCGGAGCAGGGCGACCCGTCCGTGCACTGGAACGGCGGCCTGTGGTGGGACCGGCTCACCACGCCGAGCCACTGGCCGGGCTTCCTGCTGACGTACGTGGCGCTGCTGTTCGGGGCGCCGTTCTGGTGGGACGTGTTCCGGCGGATCACGGGTATCAAGACGCGGCGGTCATGACCCGCCTCTGGCGGCCAGGGCGACGACGTCGGCCAGCTCCGCCAGCTTGCCCGGGTCGTCGGTGAGCCTGGCCGTGGCCAGCCGCACGTGGGGGGTCGGCGCGGGGTCGATGACGTACCGGCTGCCGGCCGCGACGGAGATCCCGTGCGCGGCCAGGGTGACCAGCGCGGCCGACTCCTCCCGTACGGGCACCCAGAGCACCAGCCCGTCACTCCCGCCCGTACGCACACCGCGCGCCGCCAGCTCGCCGGCCAGCCGCGCCCGGCGGCTCGCGTAGACCGCGCGGGCGTGCTCGACCCGCTCGCGCACGCCGGCGTCGCCGAGCAGGTGCGCCAGCGTGTCCTGGAGAATCCTGCTGGTCCAGCCGGTGCCGAAGCTGCGCAGCACGCGCACCCGCTCGACCGCGTCCGCCGCCCCGCCGATGACCGCGATGCGCAGGTCGGGGCCGTGGGACTTGGAGAAGGAGCGCACCAGCACGGTACGGCCGGGAAAGCGCGTCCCCATGCTGACCATCGGCGAGACCGACAGCTCGCCGATCCCGTCGTCCTCGACGATGAGCGTGGCCGCCGGCTCCAGCAGCGCGGCCAGCTCCGCCGAGCGCTCGGGGGTCACGGCGTGGCCGCAGGGCGACTGCCCGCGCGGCTGGTACACGAACGCCACCGGCCGCGCCTTCAGCGCCTTGGCCAGGGAGTCCGGCTTGGGGCCCGACTCGTCGCAGGCCACGGGGATGATCTGGACGCCGATAGTCTCCAGGATGTCCAGCAGCCGCGCGCCGGTCGGCTCCTCGATCGCGATCCGGTCGCCGGGCAGCGCGGTCGTCTGGCACAGGAGCTGGACGCCCTCGTAGCCGCCGCCGACCGCGAGCCAGCTCTGCGCGGCGAACGGCCAGGCCGGCTCGACGGCGGCGCGCAACCGGGGCGTGATCGTCTCGCGGGCGTAGTCGTTGAGCCCGTCGGCGTGCGCCGCCGCGAGCAGGGCCGAGTCCAGCGGCGGCAGCAGCGCCGGGTCGGGTGAGGCGATCGCGAGGTCGATGGCCAGCCGGTCGCCCCAGTGGCCGATGCGCTCGTACCGGATGGGGCGGGGCACGTCGGGCGGCCCGAGCACGACCGTCCCGCGCCGGCGTTCAGTGTGGATCATCCCGCGCCGCCGCAGCTCGGACCAGGCCTCCGCGACGGTGCCCGAGCTGACGCCGAGCTCCCTGGCCAGGCCGCGGACGGTCGGCAGGCGCGTCTGGGCGGTGACCGTGCCTTCCCTGATCAGGTCGGTCAGAGCGGCGGCGATGCCCCGCGCGCTGGGCTCGCCGATCCGCTGCGCCAGCCATCCGGCGTCCACATTGCCCCCTGCAATCCTGTTTCAGGCTGTAAATCTTTGTTCAGGAACAAAGATCACCTTGTGTTCTCTTGTTTCCTGAACATATGGTTTCTGGCAATTAACGGCAAGTAAGAACCGTTTGGGGGGTTTGTGGCGAATACCAGAATTCGTCTGGGACTGCGGGACTGGGATCACCTCGTGCCGGTGGCGACGGGCGACGTCCGTCCCGAGGGCTTCGAGCTGGACCTCGACTCCCGCGCCGTCACTCCCGACGTCCTGAGCGAGCCGGAGCTGGACGGCGGCGAGACCTCCTTCAGCAGGTACGTGCTCGGCCGCGCGGCCGGCGACGACCGCCTGGTGGGCCTGCCCGTGTTCGTGATGCGCGGCTTCCGCCACCGCTGCGTCCTCGTCCGCCGCGACAGCGAGCTGACCTCGCTGGACGAGCTCAAGGACGCCCGCATCGGCCTGACCGGCTGGCCGGACTCGGGCAACACGTGGACCAGGGCGTTGCTGCGGGCCGCCGGCGTGGACGTCAAGGGCGTCGAGTGGACGGTCGGCCCCCTGGTCGCCGGTGAGACGGGCAAGGACCGCGTCGGTCCCGTCCCGTTCCCCGACAACGTCTCGCTGACCGAGGAGTCCCTGGCCGAGGGCCTGGCGGACGGCCGCTTCGACGCGATCATGACGCCGTTCATGCCCGCGGAGTTCTTCACCCCGGACAGCCGCTTCCGCCATCTCCTGCCCGACCACCGCGCCGCCGAGCTGGCCTACTACCAGGAGACCGGCTTCGTTCCCGGCATCCACCTGGTCACGCTCAAGCGCGAGAGCGTCGAGCGCGCCCCGTGGCTGCCCCAGGCCGTACAGGACCTGTTCGAGGCGTCCAAGTGGCACTGGCTGGCGCGGCGGCGGCTGCTCGCCGACACCACGCCGTGGCTGCTCGCCGACCTGACCGGGACGGCCCGCACCTTCGGTGCCGACTGGATGCCGTACGGCGCCGGCCAGAACGCCGCCATGGTCGCCGCCTTCTGCGCGGAACTGCACGCCCAGGGCATCTCGTCCCGCCGCATCGCCCCCGAGGAGGTCTTCCCCGTATGAGCACCTTGAGAATCGCCGTGGGGCAGTTCGCGTCCGCCGAGGACTGGACCGCCAACCTGAAGACCTGCCAGGAGCTGATCGACCAGGCCGTCGCGGGCGGCGCGGACCTGCTCGTCCTGCCCGAGGGCTCGCTCTCGCTCTTCGTGGACGAGCCCAAGCGCATCCGCGAGGCCGCCCAGCCGCTGGACGGGCCGTTCGTGAGCGGGCTGGTCGAGCACACGCGCGGCTCCGCGACCACCGTGATCGTCGGCGTGCACACCCCGGCGGAGGACGGCCGGGTGTACAACGTCCTGGTCGCCGCCAGGGACGGCGAGATCGTCGCGACGTACACCAAGCTGCACCTGTACGACGCCTTCGGCCGGCGCGAGTCCGACAACGTCGTCCCCGGCGTGAACGCGCCCGTCGTGATCGACTGCGCCGGTTGGAAGGTCGGCATGATGACCTGCTACGACGTACGGTTCCCCGAGCTGGCCAGGCTCCTGGCCGACCAGGGCGCCCAGGTGATCGCGCTGCCCACCGCCTGGGTGCGCGGCCCGGCCAAGGAATGGCACTGGGAGGTCATGGTCACCGCCCGCGCCCTGGAGAACACCTGCTACGTGGCCGCCTCGGGCGAATGCGGCCGGCGCAACATCGGCGCGAGCATGGTCGTCGACCCGCTCGGCATCACCCGGGCCCGCCTCGGCGACGCGCCCGGCCTGCTGTGGGCCGACGCCTCGGCCGAGGACCTCGCGGCCGCCCGGCTCAGCCTGCCCGTCCTCGAGAACCGGCGCTTCGCCGTGGACCCGCGATTGGAGCGACATGCCTAAGAACTACGCCGCTGCGGCCCTGCTCGGTGCGGCCCTCCTGGTGGCCGGCTGCGGCGCCAACCCGGAGGAGGCCGAGGGCGCGCTGAGCTCCCAGCAGCCCGCCGGGGAGAGCGCCGCCGCGCAGACCAAGGACCAGGCGCTGTACGACCGGCTGCCGGAGAAGGTCAAGACCGCCGGCAAGCTGATCTCGGTGAACAACGGCTCCTTCCCGCCGTACGAGATCGCCGGAGCGGACGGCAGGTCACTGACCGGCGCCGCCGCCGACATGTCGGACGCGCTCGGCCAACTGCTCGGCGTCAAGATCGAGCACGTCACCGTGGACGGCCTGCCGAGCTCGCTCACCGGCATCGCCTCGGGCCGCTACGACTTCGCGATCGGCCCGGTCGGCGACTTCCCCGACCGTCAGAAGGCCAACGACTTCGTGGACTGGGTGAAGGAGTACGTCGTCTTCGCGGTGCCGAAGGGCAACCCAGACAAGATCGGCTCGGTCGCGGACACGTGCGGGCTGAAGATCTCGGTCATGGCCGGCGGCTCCGCCGAGAAGGTGATCAAGGGCCAGTCGGACACCTGCGCCAAGGCGGGCAAGCCGAAGATCACGGTCCAGTCGTACAAGGACCAGCCGACCTCCGTGCTGGCGGTCAGCTCCGGGCGCGCCGACGCGTTCTTCTCCTCCCAGGCGCCGCTCACCTACTTCGTCTCCCAGGCCGGCGGCAAGCTGGAGCTGGCGGGCAAGGGCCAGGCGAACGGGTTCGACGACCTCTACCAGGGCGCGGTCGTCGGCAAGGACTCACCGTTGCGTGACGTGCTCAAGGACGGCATGCAGAAGCTCATCGACAACGGCACGTACGCCAAGATCATGGACAAGTGGGGGACCACCGACAACAAGCTGGACCAGGCCGGTGTGAACCTGGCGAAGTCATGAGCCTGCCCGAGATCGACGTCGCGGGCGCCGCCCGCACCCGTCATCCGCTGCGCTGGGTGGCCTCGATCGTCCTGCTCGTGCTCGCCGCGCAGCTCGTGAGCCTGCTGGTCACCAACCCCAACTTCCAGTGGGACGTCGTCGGCCGCTACGTCAACGCGCAGCTCATCGGCCAGGGCATCTTCACCACGCTGCTCCTCACCGTGATCGCCATGGCGGTGGGCGTCGTGCTGGGCGTGCTCCTGGCGATCGGCCGGCTCTCGGAGAACCCGGTCGCGCGCGGCGCCTGCGGGCTCTACGTCTGGTTCTTCCGTGGCACTCCGGTGCTGGTGCAGCTCGTGCTCTGGTACAACCTGTCGTACCTGCTGCCGGAGATCTCCTTCGGCATCCCGTTCGGGCCCGAGTTCGTCAGCGCCGACACCAACGTGCTCATCACGCCGCTGCTCGCCGCCATCCTCGGTCTCGGGCTGAACGAGGGCGCGTACATGGCGGAGATCATCCGTGGCGGCCTGATGTCGGTGGACCCCGGGCAGACCGAGGCGGCCTCGGCGCTGGGCATGAGCAACGGCCGCACCTTCCGCAGGATCGTGCTGCCCCAAGCCATGCGCTTCATCATCCCGCCCACCGGCAGCCAGGTCATCAGCATGCTGAAGGCCACCTCGCTGGTCAGCGTCATCGCCCTGGCCGACCTGCTGTACACGGTGCAGTCCATCTACAACCGCACCTTCCAGACCATCCCGCTGCTGATCGTGGCCTGCGTCTGGTACCTGGTGATCACCTCCGTCCTGTACGTCGGCCAGTCGTTCATCGAGCGCCACTACGCCCGCGGCGCCACCAGGAACGCCCCGCAGAGCTTCTGGTCCTTCGTGGCCTTCCGCCGCCGCCGTCCCCCGGAGGTGACCCCGTGAGCGTCCCCATGGTGCACGCCCGCGCCGTACACAAGCACTTCGGCCACCTGGAGGTGCTCAAGGGCATCGACCTGGACGTGCAGCCGGGCGAGGTCGTGGTCATCCTCGGCCCGTCAGGGTCGGGCAAGTCGACCTTCCTGCGCTGCGTGAACCACCTGGAGACCATCGACGGCGGCGCCATCCACGTGGACGGCGAGCTGATCGGCTTCGAGGCGTCCGGTGGCCGGGTGCGGCACCTGCACAAGCGGCAGATCACCCGCCAGCGCAGGGAGATCGGCATGGTCTTCCAGCAGTTCAACCTGTTCCCGCACATGACGGTGCTGCAGAACGTCATGGAGGCGCCCGTCGGCGTCCGCGGCGAGCCGCGCCAGCAGGCCAGGGAACGGGCGCTCGCGCTGCTGCGCCGGGTGGGCCTGGAGGACAAGGCCACCGGCTACCCCCGTCAGCTGTCCGGCGGGCAGCAGCAGCGGGTGGCGATCGCGCGGGCGCTGGCGATGCGGCCCAAGCTGATGCTGTTCGACGAGCCGACCAGCGCCCTCGACCCCGAGCTGGTCGGCGAGGTGCTGGCCACCATGAAGGGCCTCGCGGAGGACGGGCTCACCATGATCGTGGTGACCCACGAGATCGGGTTCGCGCGCGAGGTGGCCGACCGGGTGGTGTTCATGGACGCCGGCGTGGTGGTCGAGTCGGGTACGCCCGCCGACGTGCTCGACAACCCGACCAGCCCGCGGACGAAGGCGTTCCTCAGCCGCGTCCTGTGAGCTCATCGGCGGCCGGCTTCACCGGGGTCAGGTGCTCATGGCGTACAGGACGTCGCGCAGTGCGGGCTCGCGGCTGCGCAGCCAGATGAGCCGCAACGCCAGCGCCGGCGCGTCGCAGTCCAGCTCCACCAGCGCGCCCGAGGCCAGATCCGACCCCAGCGCGAAGTCGGGCAGCAACGCCGAGCCGAGCCCCTGCCGCGACCACTCGCGCGCGGTCGCGATGCTGGTGAGCTCCCTGCGCGGCAGGTCCGTCCCGAACGCCTGATCGGCCGCCAGCCGGATCGAGCAGCCCGGTGCGCTCACCAGCAGCGGCTCCCGGTCGCCGCCCGGTGCCGCGACCAGTGACAGCTTGACCTCGCCCACGTCGAAGTGGTCCAGGTCGGCCGGCGGCGTGAACCCGAGCCCGCCGACCCGCGGGCCCCAGTCGAGCAGCAGCGCCGCGTCCAGCCGGCCGTCCGCCACCTCGGCCAGCAGCGGCTGCCTGGTCAGCGAGTGGACGTCCACGTCCAGGTCGGGGCGGCGTTCTGACAGGCGGCGGATCACGGCGGGGAGTTTGGCCGCGGCCAGCATCTCCAGCGCGCCGATCCGCACCCGCCCGCGCCGGCCCGTCACGGCCCGTCGTACCTCGTCGGCGTGGTCGAGCAGGCCCTGCGCCCGCGTGAGCAGCGCGGTGCCCGCCTCGGTCAGCCGCATGCCCTGCGGCGTGCGCTCGAAGAGCGTCACGCCGAGGCTGCGCTCCAGCCTGCGCACCTGCTCCGACACCGAGGCCGGGGCCAGGCCCAGCACGTTCGCGGCCGCGGTGACGGTGCCGGACCCGGCCACCGCCACGAACCCCCTCAACTGCCGCAACTCCATACATGTCAGCATACGGCTTTCCCGAATGCCCCCTGAGGCTGCGCCTGTTGAGCCGGCCGGGCCTGTTTCAGCAGGCTGAGGGGCATGTTCGGCTTCTCCCTTGCCTACTTCCTGGTGATCCTCGACACCACCGTCCTGACGATCGCCCTGCCCGACCTGAGCGCCTCGCTCGGCGGCTCACTGGCGGGCCAGCAGTGGGCGGTGAACGCGTACACCGTCGCCTTCGCCGCCTGCCTGCTCGCCGGGGGAGCGGTGGCCGACCGGTACGGCGCGGCCCGCGTCTTCAAGGCCGGCGTGGCCGCCTTCGGCGTGCTCTCGCTGCTCAGCGCCGCCGCACCCGACCTCGGCGTGCTGATCGCCCTGCGCGCCCTGCTCGGCGTGGCGGGCGCGCTCTGCACCGGCGGCTCGCTCGGCCTGCTCGCCGAGATGTTCCCGGTCCCCGCCGCGCGCGCCCGCGCCACCGGCCTGTGGGCGGCCATCACCGGCAGCGCTCTCGCCGTCGGCCCCCTGCTCGGGGGCGTCCTCGTCGACCTGTACGGGTGGCGCGCCGTCTTCCTCATCAACCCGCCGATCGCCCTGATCAGCCTGCTGGCCATGCGCCGGGCCAGGTCGCCGCGCGGGCACCGGCTGATCGACTGGTGGGTCCAGGTCCTGGCCTGCGTCTTCCTGGGACTCGTGGCCGAGGCACTGATCGACTCCTCGCTCGTGGCGGGCCTGCTCGCCCTGGCCGCGCTGGCCGGCCTCGTGCTCGCCGAACGCCGCAGCCACGCCCCCGCCCTGCCCGGCGGCCTGCTCGCCGCCACCTGGCCGGAGCTGCTCGCGGGCGCGGTCGCGAACTTCGCCTTCTCCGGCGCCCTGTTCGTGCTCACCCTGTTCTTCCAGGACACCCGGCAGCTGACCCCGATGGCGGCCGGCCTGGCGTTCCTGCCGCTCACGCTCCCCATGACGGTGAACCCGCTGCTCACCGGCCGCCTGGTGGCCCGCTACGGCCCGCGCCCGCCGATCTTCTGCGGCCTCGCGCTGCTCGCGATCGGGCTGGCGGGCCTCGCGCTCACCGACGTCCTCGTGCCCTGGCTGGTCGTGATGGGGTTCGGGCTGTCGTTCGTGCTGCCCGCGCTGATGGCGGGCATGGTCAACAGCGCACCTCCCGGTACGGCGGGCACGGCCGGCGGCGTGCTGAACGCGTTCCGCCAGGTCGGCGCGACCCTGGGCGTGGCGGTGCTCGGCGGCCTGTCCCGGCCCCTGCTCGCGGCCGCCGTCCTGGTGTCCCTGACCTGCCTCTGCTACGGCGCTGTAGGCTCGCGGAGACGATCACATGTACCTGCCGCCGCGGAGTGACCCATGTATTTCCAGCATTCCGATGACATCTGGCGAGACTTCCCCGAGCTCGTCCCGGGGGCGCTGCACGCGGCGGGCATCACCGGCGACGTCTCCGCTCACGACCGGGTCGCCGGCTTCGCCGAGGTCGCGGCGAAGCGCCTGGCGAGCGCCTCGGAGAGCGAGCTGCCGGAGATCCAGGCGTGGCGGCGCGCCTTCTCCAGGATGGGCCTCAAACCGACCCAATACCGATGCGCCTCGGAGTCCCTGCTGCGCCGCTTCAGGAAGGAAGGCTCCCTGCCGACGCTCCACCCGCTGATCGACCTCTGCAACGCGGTGTCGATCGCGTACGCGATCCCGGTGGCCGTGTTCGACGTCTCGCAGGTCTCGGGCTTCGTCGAGGTCCGCCACGCGGCGGGCGACGAGACGTATGTGACGTTCTCCGGCGATACCGAGCACCCGCCGGCCGGCGAAGTGATCTTCGCGGACGCGGCCGGCCAGGCGCACGCCCGCCGCTGGACCAACCGCCAGAGCGGCCTCTCGGCGGTCCGCGACACGACCACGGACGTCCTGATCGTCGCGGAGGCGCTGCACGACTCGGCACGCGCGGACATCGACTCCCTCCTGACCGCCCTCTCCGGCGAGCTGACCACACTGTGGCCCGTCACCCCTCCGAAGCCGGCGATCCTGACGGCCTCTGCACCCCGGTTCGACTTCAGCTGACCGGGCCGGCCTACGGCACAGCTCACCATCCCTGAAGAGATCCGGCAGGCGCTGCATATCGGTGAAGGGGACGAGATCGAGTTCGCCATGCATGATGATGGCAGTGTGACCGTTCGTGGCTTCGTGTCGATTCCGGCTGACCAGGCATGGTTTTGGACTGCTGAATGGCAGGCGGGTGAAGGGCAGGCCGCAGCCGACATCGCCTCCGGTCGCTCCACGTTCCATCGCTCTGCCGAAGACATGTTCACTCACCTTGAGTCGACCGACGACTGATGCCAATGTTCGACACGGCCGACCGGTTTGAGCGGCGAGATTTCGTAAGGTGATCACCGAAGCGTTCGTTCCCGACATTCTCGCCGACGGGCCATTTCGTGGCGGGCTCCGGGTGAAGGGCGTAACCGCCTATCCGGGAGTATTCGAGATGACCTGGGCGCCTGACGGCCGTGCCACTTTCAGCTACGGCGCTGAGCGGGTCCCCGGTGAAGTGCACATCGTCTGGCGCAGGATCGGCACTCACGACATCTTCACTCCGCCGCCAGGTCCTTAGGACCGCCAGGGGCTGTGGAGCTGAAGGCCGGCGAGGTGGCTGTCGGAAGTCTTGTCGCGGCCGAAAAGTGATCGGCGACGGGCGTACGGGAGTGTCGCGCGAACTTTCTCGCGGGATGCGTCGTCGTACTCCCAACGATCAACATCGCTGGGATCCGGGGTCCACCATGAGCTCACTACGCGTGATCGCGCTGTCGGCTGCTGTGCTGGCGGTGGCCGGTTGTTCGGCCCAGACCGCCGGGACGCAGGCTGCCGTCACCCAGACCGTCGCACCGCGGCAGCCCGTCTCGGGGGCGTCGTCCGACTCGCCTCCGGCCGGCCTTCCCAAGCCGACGGCGACCACTGGTCTAAAGGCCCGTCCGCGTCCCAAGGTCTGCGATCGTCGCGGCGAACACCGCGTACCCGTCTCCGACGTGCTGACCATCAGCGGCGTCAGCGTCGACGGCGATCGCGTGGTGCTGAAGGCCAGACCGTCCATCCTGGTCTGCGGCCCCAGGGTCGCCAACGACGGCTACTACGAGCCCGCCGCCGGCCCCGCCAAGACCTACCGGCTGGCCCGGCGCGCCACGGTCATCCTCATGGACATGAGCAACGGCCCCGTGCCCGCACACTACGGCGTCGGGGCGTTCGTCGAGCTGCTGCGCGCCACGCCCGAGCTGAGCCTGGAACGTGGCGGTCTCGATCCGCATTTCCGCTCCTTCAAGACCGCCTCCGCCGACCCCTCGGACGGCACGGAGATCACGACGCTCTCTCAGCAGTACCACCCGTGACCGGCTATCGGGCCGCACCGTTCATGATCTTCCGCCACAGTTCCAGCGCGTCGCCGTACGGGCTGGGGTGGCTTTCGCGGACGACGGGGGCCGAGGGGGATCGGTCGGTGGTCCGGATCCAGGCGAGCCCGCCTCCGGCGCAGAACTCGTAGATCTCTTCGCGGCAGTCGCACGTGCGCCGGACGATGCGCACGCTGTGAGACCTCGGCGCGGGATGCTGCCACGCGATCGCCTCGGCGTCCGGCTGGTGCCCGTCGGCGTGCGGGCCATGGAAGTCGGGATAGATGTCCACAGTGTCGGCCCTCCTGAACTCCTGAGAGCCCTGACTCTAGCCTGCTCGTCCATGCTCGTACATACTCGTACTCGAACATGAAGCCTTGAGTATGCTCGCTTACGGTCGAGCTATGATCGAGTTCGCCGCGGACCGTCCCGTCTGGAAGCAGGTCGCCGACATCCTGCGTGCGCGCATCGGCAACGGCACCTACCGGCCGCGTCAGCCTATCCCCAGCGAGACGCAACTCGTCGGGGAGTTCGGCATCGCGCGGGGGACGGCCAGGAAGGTCGTGGCCGCGCTGCGGGACGAGGGGCTGATCTACACGGTGCCGCAGATGGGGTCGTTCGTCTCACCGCCGGAAGGTGAGTAGACGTGTCATCTACCTCAACCGGCCCTCGACCGGCGTCCGCTGTCGCCCCCACCTTCGTACTGGTCCACGGTTCAGGCTCCAGCTCGTTCATGTGGGCCCCCGTCCAGCGCGAACTCGCGTTGCTCGGCCACCGCAGCTTCGCCGTCGACCTGCCGGGGCATGGCCTCGACGCGCAGTACCCGGTCGCCTACCAGGCCCCGCAAGACCTCGCCGCGTGGGCGGACGAGCCGTCGACGTTGGCCGGGGTCAGCCTTCAGGACAACGTCGACATGGTCGTTGACGTCGTCCGCCGCGTGGCCGGGCACGGGCCGGTGGTGCTGGTGGGGGCCAGCCTCGGAGGGACGACCATCAGCGGGGTGGGCAACACCGTGCCCGACCTGGTCGATCGGCTGGTGTACATCTCCGCGTGGTCCTGCGTGGAGCTGGCCAACCCCATCGAGTACATGCAGACGCCCGAGTTCGGTGCCAACCTGCTGGCGCCCCTCGCCGCGTTGAACGTCGGAGACCCGGCTCGACTCGGCGCCGGCCGGGCCAACTACCGCACCGCCGACCCGGCCCTGCTCGCCGGTCTGAAGGCGGCGATCATGGCGGATGCCACCGACCAGCAGTTCCGCGCCTTTCTCAACATCCTGCAGCCGGACGAGTCCATTGCGGTGATGACGTCCGATGCCCGCGTCCATGCCGGCACCTGGGGCACGATCGCCCGCACCTACATCCGCCTCACCCGCGACCTGTCGCTGCCCATCGCCATGCAGGACCGGCTGATCGCCGAAGCGGATGCGCTGACTCCCGGCAACCCCTACGACGTTCACACCCTGGACACGTCACACGTCGGGTTCCTGTTCAGGGCGGCGGAGGTGGCCGCGATTCTCGACAAGCTACGCGTTACCTGAATGGTCCAGCTTGGACCGGGCTTCATGCCCGGGAAGGATTTCGGTGGCTTCAGGGGCCGGAAGCCTGCCCAGAAAAGTGTTGAGCTGCCAATCGTAGGTGCCGGGCACCCCTGTCTCCTTCATGCCGATCTCACGCTTGACAACTCTATAGAATTCGCCGCGCGCACGACTCGTCGCCTTTATGGCAAGATCCCAAGGTAGATCCGCCGCTTTTCCGATGGCGATCGATTCCAAAAGAAAAACGGACTCGTGCCACTTTCTTCCCGCCATGATGGCTTCGTCGCTGCCGAAAAGCAGCACGGCCTCCCAGCTCACGGTCCGGTCCTCCTCGGCCGCCGCCAGGTCCGCATCGGAGTATTCCGGGGCCAAGAAGTTCAGCTCGACGCCCACACCTCGCTGGGAGGCCAGCTTGACGCAGATCGAGATGGTCTTCTTGATGGCATGTGCATATTCCATGTAGGCGATCACACGACGTTCGTCCCACCGTGTGGCAATCTGCCGTTTCCACCTCTTGCGTTCGGTGAGTGCGGTAACGCTGTACGTTCCGATCGCGCCTAATAGGACACCGATGAGTGCGGGGAGTTGTGCAAAGAAATTCTGCAACTCACACAACCTTCCTGGAGGGCATTCGGGATGCCAAAGGTCGCAGATCGTCACGAAGGCCCAGATAAGTATAAGCCTGGTATTACAGTAGAGAATATACTGCGAAGCGCCGGTCTGAGCGCGTGATCAGCCTCCATATCCCACTGCAAGATGGCGGACCTACATGCGGCAGGGCGACGCGTCATCGCGCACCGTCGGCCGCGTACGATGCCGTCACGTCCTCAGGCATAATCGTGGCTCCACATGAGGAGGCGCCCGTCCCGCCCCGCCGTGATCACGGCTGTCCGGCCGTCGAGCTCGGTGAGGCGGACGGCGGACACCTCGTCATCGTGCCCGGCGAGCGGCTCGCCGAGCACGCTGCCCTTCTCCAGGTCCCACACGTAGAGCCGTCCCTTTCCGGTGCCGGTCACCGCAACCGGACGTCCGTCCACGAGCCCTGCGTCCATGCAGGTGATGAAGTCGTCGAACTCGTCCTCCTCGATCAGCTCGGTGATGTCGTCCGGCCAGGCGAGCGGCTCGCCCCATTCGCCCGTCTCGGGGTCGCCGAGCACGACCTCATCGCGGCTGGCCGCCACCACACGGGGCTGTCCGTCGACCGGCACGAGCCCGATCCCCTGCAAGCCGCCGACGTAGCAGCCGAACTCGACGAGGCTCCGCCCTTCGAGCGGGTCCCACACCACGGCGCTGCCGTCCCAACTGCCCGACACCAGCACCGGCTGGTCCTTCAGCATCCCCGACGTCAGGCCGCCAAGACCGTCGAAATGATGTTCGCACAGCTCCGCGTGTAGCTCGCGCCGCTCGACGTCGTACACGCGCACGCGGGGGCTCGTGCTGCTGTCGCCGCCGACGAGCATGGGGCGTCCGTCCAGCTCCATCCCCAGCGACTTTCCGAGGCCGGCATGCGACTCATCCGCGAAGACCCGCACCGCGCCGCTCTCGAGGTCCCACTGCGCAAACGGCTGATGGCTCGCTCCCCCGCCGATCACGATCCGGCCATTGTGGACGACGGCTCCGATCGCGAGCACTTCGGTGAAGCGCAAATCGCTGTCCTTGTGAAACGGCATGTCCAGCCGGTGCTTGCTCCACCGATCCTCGGACGGGTCCCACAGGAACACGCTGCTGACGTTGTCGACACAGACGAGGAGCGGACGTCCGTCCAGCCTGACGATGTCGAAGTCCTCGATCGGGCCGGCCGAGGGGATCATGGCGGATCGGATGACGGAGAAGGCTGCCATGATCGACACCGTAGGGGAAACGGCCTACAAGCGCTCCAAAACGGATTGATCTCCTGACGGCCCGAGGACGCCGTCACTCGCGGTGACAGGACGACGCCGCCGAGAGTGGGATGTGGCAGGCTTCCGGCTATGGGTCCCCGCATCCCCGCAACTCGGGGAATACGGAAACCCATTCGGCTCGCTATGCGGCCACCGCCGGTAAGCGATCACCGTGTTGCGACAGCCCCTCGAATACGCCCTGCCGGGCTACTTCGTATTTGCGGTGTTATGCCGGTCTGCATGGTGCCGTGGTCGCTTCGCTGGTGTTGCGGAGGGGAGCGAGCCTAGATCTTCTTCAGATGCGCGGTGAGGCCGGGGTTGCGGGTGTCGTTCAGTTCGGGCGCCGTGACGTTGGCGCCGTCCCGTCCTCCTCTGCCAGGGCGATCAGGGAGCAGCCGAGTGAGCGTCAAGCAGCAGGTCATCACCGACGAGCAGTGGCAGCACGCCCGCACCATCTGGGACTACCACCAGATGCACCACGACCTGCGCCGGTGCCATGTGGCCATCGGCTTGGGCAGTCATGATCTCGGCGTGGCACGCGCGGCCGCAGAGTTCTACCACGCGGGCTGGTTCTCGCTGCTCGTCTTCTCCGGTGCGACTCGCGGGGAACGGTCACAGCGGCTGGCTGACCTTGCATGGTTGACTGGCGCGACGACCTACCTGTGCGGGACCGGCGGCATGCGATACCTGGCCGGTCCACACGCCTCGCGGCGAGCGATGACCGACCTGCAGACAAGGCTCGCGATGAGGCCACGCGGAGAGCGTGGGTTGTGCCTGCGGCGCTGAACGTTTGCGCCAAGAGGCTGGCTACCGCCACTGCCCCGACTGGGTTGCGGCTTCCCCGGGAGAAGTAAATGGCAGGTGCCGGTGGGCGATGCTGACCCGCTGCGGGCTGACGAGGCGGCGCAGCAGGTGGAGGGGCTGGCCGACCCGGGCATCGAGCGGTGGTGAGCTGATAATCGCGCACCGCAATTATCAGTCTCACCTGCGAAGGACGGCCCGACACCGATCAGGGTGCCGGGCCGTTCTGCTGCCGCTGAAACCGCTTCGTCACACGTCGTAGTAGAGCTCGAACTCGTGCGGGTGCGGGCGCAGCCGGATCGGGTCGACCTCGTTCTCGCGCTTGTACGCCACCCACGTCTCGATCAGGTCAGGCGTGAACACGCCGCCCTCGAGGAGGTAGTCGTGGTCCTCCTCCAGCGCGTTGAGCACGTCGGTGAGCGAGCCGGGCACCTGCGGGATGTTCCGGGCCTCCTCCGGCGGGAGCTCGTAGAGGTCCTTGTCGACCGGCTCCGGCGGCTCGATCTTGTTGCGGATGCCGTCGATGCCGGCCATCAGCATCGCGGCGAACGCGAAGTACGGGTTGCACGACGGGTCCGGCACGCGGAACTCGATGCGCTTGGCCTTCGGGTTGGAGCCCGTGATCGGGATGCGGACGCACGCCGAGCGGTTGCGCTGGGAGTAGACCAGGTTGACCGGGGCTTCGTAGCCGGGGACCAGGCGGTGGTATGAGTTGACCGTCGGGTTGGTGAAGGCCAGCAGCGACGGGGCGTGCTTGAGCAGGCCGCCGATGTAGTAGCGGGCCGTGTCGGACAGGCCCGCGTAGCCGACCTCGTCGTAGAAGAGCGGCGAGCCGTCCTTCCAGAGCGACTGGTGGCAGTGCATGCCGGAGCCGTTGTCACCGAAGATCGGCTTGGGCATGAACGTGACCGTGTGGCCGTATTCGAGCGCCGTGCTCTTGATGACGTACTTGTAGAGCATCAGCTGGTCGGCGGTCTTGAGCAGCGTGCCGAACTTGAAGTCGATCTCCGCCTGACCGGCCGTGCCGACCTCGTGGTGCTGCATCTCGACGTCGATGCCGCACTCGATGAGGTTGCGGACCATCTCGGAGCGCAGGTCGGTGAAGTGGTCCATCGGCGGGACCGGGAAGTAGCCGCCCTTGTAACGCGGCTTGTAGCCCAGGTTGCCGCCCTCGGTCGCCTTGCCGGTGTTCCAGGCGCCCTCGATGGAGTCGATGTAGTAGTAGCCGGCGTTCTCCTTCGTTTCGAAGCGAACGTCGTCGAAGATGTAGAACTCGGCCTCCGGGCCGAAATAGACCGTGTCGGCGATGCCGGTGCCCTTGAGGAACTCCTCCGCCTTGCGGGCGACGTTGCGCGGGTCGCGGCTGTAGGCCTCGCCCGTCAGCGGGTCGTGCACGAAGAAGTTCAGGTTGAGCGTCTTGTGCTGGCGGAACGGGTCCACCACGGCGCTGGTCGGGTCGGGCAACAGGAGCATGTCGGACTCGTGGATCGCCTGGAAACCGCGAATGGACGAGCCGTCGAACATGAGTCCGTCGGTGAAGACGCTCGCGCTGAAGTTCTCTACCGGGAAGGTGAAGTGGTGCGTCGTCCCCGGCAGGTCGGTGAACCTGACATCGACGAATTGCACCCCTTCGTCACTGATGAACTTCAGGACGTCGTCGGCGGAGTTGAACACTCTCGAACCTCCCTGGGGACTGGCCATCATTCCGACGCTAGGGCGTGGCCGTTTCCGTATGGTGTCTCGATTGTTTCGCACGTGTTACGCAGGGTCAGCCTGGCACATGATCACCCACGAGGGCGCTCACGTCCTGTTCGCGGCGGCACATTTCTTGAGTCGTGGCTGGTCGAGGTCGTAGGGGTCGATGGGGGTGCCGGTCGGGCGCTCCCCGTCCTGGGCCGAGCCGGGGTAGTGGGGGCGGACGAATCCGTCCTCGCGGCGGGTCCCGCACCCGGCCGGGGTCACGCTGCCGCCCCATTCCCCGACCCATGTGACGGCGCCGCGCGTGTCGCGGTACATGAGCACGCTGCCCTGGTGGTGCCTGACCAGCCGGATCGTGCGGCCGGGATCCCCCGGCGGGTGGACCGCGTAGACGACCAGGTAATTGGTCGTGAGCTCGGCGCCGGTGTGCCCGTCCTTCTTGTACGCCGACAGCTTCGACGCGCCGTGCACCTTGATCACGTCGGTGGCCAGCTCGGTCGTCTTCGACGCGAAGCTCACCACCCACGACCGGGTGTTCCGCTCGCCC
Source organism: Nonomuraea rosea (assembly GCF_039539705.1). Classification (NCBI taxonomy): domain Bacteria; kingdom Bacillati; phylum Actinomycetota; class Actinomycetes; order Streptosporangiales; family Streptosporangiaceae; genus Nonomuraea; species Nonomuraea rosea. Next base: position 159,466 of record NZ_BAABDQ010000007.1, read on the forward strand.
TTGCGGTCGAGGTGCGCGCGGAACTGCGCGCGCTCGTCAGGATGGAGCAGCTTCATGAACGACGCCGGCTTCCCGCCCATGAGCGTCCTGCGATCGAGGTGGGCCGCCGCCAGCAGGTCGCGCGCCCGCTCCAGCCCCTTGGCCACGTCCTTCTTCGACAGCCCGCCGAGCGCCTTGGCCTTGGGCATGACGAAACCGGCCGCGCCTTCCGCGTAGTCCGCCGCCGGCGACCCGTCGAACGGCCCGGCCGCCTGGCCCTGCCCGGGCTCGGGCGCGCCGGTCTCCCCAGGCTCCCCGACGGTGGCCTCGTTCAGGGCGGGCCCAGTCTCCGTACTGAACGAGTCCAGGTCCACGCCGGACGGGGCGAGCAGCTCCGGGCGGAAGGTGACGACGGCGCCCCCGGCGACGAGCACGGCCGTGATCGTGGCCATCGCGAGCCAGGCGCGCCCGATCCTGCGCGGACCGGCCGCCCCCGGCCGGTCCCATCGATCGGCGCCGCGCGCCCGATCGGCCCCGGCTAACCTGCCGGTACGCCGCTCCGCCCGGGCCTGTCTGGCCCCCTTCGCGGCCGAGGTGCGCATCTTGCGCTGCTCCTCGGCGTCGATCTGCGCGACCAGCTCGTTGAACCGCGCATCAAGGTCATCCCCGTGTGGCATGGCGTACATCATGGCCGCCTCTTGACGCGGTTGGGTCACAATCCGGACCGGCCCATCGGGCGGCTACCGTGGAGTGCATGAGCAGCAACGAGCCTCGCTGGACCCAGACCTGGCTGGGCGGAGTACGCGCCGCCGGGGTGGACCTCGGCTACCCGGGCGAGCGCCTGGGGCTGCCCGAGAAGGGCAGCGGGTCGGTCGCCGGATGGGGACGCAGGATCGGGGCCCTGGTCATCGACTGGATGATCTGCACCTGGGTCGTCGTGCAGCTGCTGCTCAGGATGAACCCGGCCGAGTCGCCGTGGGCGCCGGTCGCCGTCTTCGCCCTGCAGTACCTGATCCTGGTCGGTTTCATGGGCCAGACGTTCGGCCACCGGCTGACGGGGATCAGGGTCGCCGCGATGGACGGCGGCAACCCGCGGCTGCTGCCCGTGCTGGTGCGCACCGTGCTGCTGTGCCTCGCGGTGCCCGCGCTGATCTGGGACCGCGACCATCGGGGCGTGCACGACCGCGTGTCCAGCACGGTGGTCGTCCGGATGTGACCTCGCTTAAAAAAACCATACCGGGTTCAAAAATGAACTCGGTATGGTTTACGCTGTCCTCATGATGGCGGGACTGAGGGAGCGGAAGAAGGAGCAGACCCGGCGGCGGATCTCCGAGGTGGCGCTGCGGCTGTTCGACGAACGCGGCTACGACGCGGTGACCGTCAACGAGATCGCCGAGGCGGCCGGGGTCGCCAAGGTGACGCTGTTCAACTACTTCCCGACCAAGGAGTGCCTCGTCACCGACGGGGTCGAAGAGGACATGGCCGCCGTCGTCGTGGCCGGCCGCGCGGAGGGGCGCGCGCCGATCGAGGCGTTGCGCGAGCACTACCTGGCGACGGCCGGACAGGGCGCGGGCGAGGTGGACGTCGAGGCGCTGCTCGTCAGGATCCGCGTCATCGGGTCGAGCCCGTCCCTGCTGGGCGCGGTGTACGGGGCGCACATGGGCCAGCGCTACCAGCTGGCCGCCGCCCTCGCGGATGGGCGGGAGGGCGATCTGACCGCCCACCTGATGGCCGCGCAGATCACCGCCGCCGTCACCACGCTGCAGGAGTCGTTCTTCCATCGGCTCTCCGCGGGGGAGTCGCTGGAGGAGGCCGGCCGCCGCCTGGCGGCCGACGTCGAGCTGGCCTTCGACCTCCTCGAAAACGGCTTTAAATCGATAAAAGGGGAAAAATCATGAAAAACGGGATCAACTATGACGTGGGGTTCCTGCCGGGCGACGACAACTCCCGCAAGACGTTCGACGCCGGCACCGTCGCCCGCGACATGCGGGTGATCGCCGGCGACCTGCACTGCCAGGTCGTCAGGATCTCGGGGGCGGACCCGGAGCGGCTCACCGTGGCCGCCGAGCAGGCCGCCGCGGCGGGCCTGGAGATCTGGCTCACGCCGTTCCCCGTGGACCTCACGCAGCAGGAGATGCTCGGCGTCTTCGCCGAGGCGGCCGAGCGCGCCGAGTCCGTCCGCCGGGCCGGGGCCGAGATCGTCCTGGTCACCGGCTGCGAGCTCACCGCGTTCGGCAAGGGCTTCATCGAGGGCGCGGGCTACCGCGACCGGCTCAACGCGATGACGACCGGCGACATGACCTGGTGGACGACCCTGATGCAGGTCATGCCGCGCTTCAACGGTTACCTGGCGGAGGTGGCCGAGACTGTGCGCCCGCGGTTCGGCGGCCGGCTGAGCTACGCCTCCGGGCCGTGGGAGCCGGTCGACTGGACGCCGTTCGACGTGGCCGGCATCGACGCCTACCGCGCCTCCTACAACGCCCACGACTTCACCGACGAGCTGCGCGCCCACTTCAAGCACGGCAAGCCGGTGGCCGTGACCGAGTTCGGCACCTGCCCGTACAAGGGGGCGGGCGACCGGGGCGGCTCGGCGTGGGTGGTGCCCGAGGACGCGGTGCCCGACGAGGGCGAGCAGGTCCGCTACTTCACCGAGCTCATGGACATCTTCGAGCAGGAGGGCGTGGACACCGCCCTGTGGTTCACCTTCGCCGCCTACAACCGCCTCGGCGACGCCGGCATCGGCTCGTACGGCGTGGTCACGATGCTCGACGACACCCGGTGGGAGGCCAGAGAGGTCTTCCGCGCCATGGCCGCTAGATATTCGCGCAGCTGAAGATGGCCGTGCCCGGGATGTGACGGCCGCGCAACGGGCTCCAGCCGCCCCACACCCGCTCGTGCCCCTCCGGCCACTCGGGCTCCAGCAGCCCGGTGAGGCTCAGCCCGGAGGTCACCACCAGGTTCACCCAGTCGGCCATCGTGCGATGGTGCTCGGCGTAGGTCACCGCGCCGCCCTCGTCCTTCTCCACGTAGGGGGAGCGGTCGAAGTAGGACCGGTCCGAGGTCAGCCCGCGCGGCCCCGGATCGTCGGGGAAGGCCCACCGCACGGGGTGGCTCACCGAGAACACGAACCGGCCACCCGGCCTGAGCACCCTGCGCACCTCGCGGAACACGGCCGCCGGATCGGCCACGAACGGCAGCGCCCCGAACGCCGAGCAGGCCAGGTCGAAGGAGCCGTCCGCGAACGGCAGCGCCTCGGCGTCGGCCTGCGCCACGGGGACGTGCAGGCCGGTCTCCAGGTCGATGCGCTGCGAGTGGCGCAGCTGGCGGTGCGAGATGTCGAACGCCGCCACCTGCGCCCCCTGCGTCACCAGCCACCGCGCGCACTGCGCCGCGCCGCAGCCGATCTCCAGGACGCGCCGGCCGCGCACCTCGCCGAGGAGGTGCGCGTCGGCCTCGTCCACGCCTTCAGGGCACCACACGAACCCGCTGTCACGCAGGAACTCGCCGTGCTCGACCTGGTACTCGTCGGCGTTGCCGTCCCACCAGCCGAGATTGGCCCGCGAGGAGACGGAGATCACTAGCGCATCTTGGGGCCGCGCGGCATGCGGGCGCCCTTGGGCATCGGGCCCTTGGGCATCGGCATGTTCTTCGGCAGCGAGCGCAGGCGATCCTTGACCTCGTTGACCGAGGGCTTCTTCAGGTTGCGCGGCAGCTTCATGATGTGCCGCTGCAGCTTGCCGAGCGGCACCTGCCCCTCGCCGTCGCCGCACTGGATGTCGTAGATCTCGACGCCCAGCACCACCCGCGCGACCCGCTTCTTCTCGGCCGAGAGCATCTTCGCCACCCGGTTGCCCGGCCCCTCCGACACCAGCACCACGCCGGGATAGCCGACCACCAGGTGGATCAGGTCCTGGTCACGGTTGACCGCGATGGCCGGGGTCACCTGCCAGTTGCCACGCATGCCCTGCAGCACGGCCGCGGCGGCGCCGGTCTGGCCGTGCAGGATGGAGTATTGGGCCTTCTGCGCGAGCTGCCCGAACACCACCAGGCCGACCGTGAACGCCGCCAGGACACCGATGAACACCGAATACCACAGGTAGTCCGTGACCAGGCCGATCACGACGACCACAGCGAGCGTGCCCACCGCCGAAAGGAAGACGATGGGCAACCCCTTGGGGTTGGCCTGCTTGATGATCTGCGCGATCATGCGGAGCTGCTTGATGCGCCCCGGCTTCTCTGGGTCCTCGGACTTTGCCATGCTCAGAAGGATACAAACCAACTGGTGCGGGATGGAAAACGTGCCCGGCTCTTTTTGGTAGCGGCTAGATCTTCACCGTGACCGAGAGTCGCGGATCGGCCACACTGTGTGCCGCCTGGAGAGTGTACTCGCCCTCGGCCGTCCGCCATCCGTCCGACCACGTCTGGAAGGCCCGCTCGGGCAGGAAGACGGTGGTGATCACCGTCTCTCCCGGATCGGCCTCGACCACGTCGAAGCCGCCCAGCCACCGGCCCGAGTCGTCGGAGACGTAGATCTGCACGACCTCGCGGCCCGGGCGCGGCCCGGTGTTGGTCACGGCGACCGTCACGCTGGTGCCCTCGGCCGCGATCGAGTCGTACGACCAGGTCGTGTATCCCAGCCCGTGCCCGAACCAGAACGCCGGCGTCCGCCCCGACCGCTCCCACGCCCGGTAGCCGATGAAGGCGCCCTCGTCGTAGGGGACGACGCCGTCCACGGGCGTCACGTTCGTCACGGGCGCGTCCTCCAGGCGGCGCGGCCAGGTCGTGGGCAGCCGCCCGCCCGGCTCGGCGTCCCCGAACAGCACGCGGGCCAGCGCCGTCCCCGCCTCCTGCCCGGGGAACCAGGTGAGCAGCACCGCCGCCACCTCCTCCGTCCACGGCATCTCGACCGGGGAGCCCGCGTTGACCACCACGACGGTGCGCGGGTTCGCGGCGGCGACGGCGCGTACCAGCTCGTCCTGCCGTCCGGGCAGCGCGAGGTCCGTACGGTCGAAGCCCTCGCTCTCCACCTCGGGCGTGGTCGCGACCACCACCACGGCCACGTCGCACTCGCCCGCCACGCGGACGGCCTCGGCCATCAGCTCCTCCTCGCCGGGGGAGGGGACGGCGTGGCCGAGCGTGAAGGAGACGAACGCCATCCCCCCGAACGCCCCCGCCGGGTGCGTCACGGTCAGCTCGTACGTCTCGCCGGCCGTCATCGGCACCCGCACCCGCCGCTCGGGCGGCGACAGGAACGCCATGGCCGGGTCGCCGCCCGCCAGTTCGACGGTCTCGTCGAAGACGGCCGTGCCGTTCACGGTGACGGTGAACGCGCCGACCCCGGCGACGGAGAGCTGGTGGTCGCCGGAGACCTCAGCCGGGTACGAGGTCCGCAGCCGCACCGCCTTGAGCCGGTCGCCGTCCACCCCGGGCGGCAACCGGCCGAGCCACCGCGCCTCGGCGGTGGCCAGCGGCTGCTCGGCCAGCACGCCGCCCGCCTCGTCCAGGAACACGGCGGTCGCGGGCCGGGCGAGCGGCGACAGGCGGATGCGCGGATCGGTGCCGACGGCGTACCGGACCTCGGCGCGCTCGGCGAGACCGGCCAGCGGCGAGACGATCCTGCCGGGGAAGACCTGCGCGCTGCCGCCGCCCATGACGCGCGCCTCGCCGGCGGCCGAGCCGATCACGGCCAGGGTGCGGACGTCCCGCAGGGGCAGCAGGCCGTCGTTCGTGAGCAGGGTGAACCCGCGCTCGGCCACTTCACGCGCCAGCGCGACCCCGTCCACGGGCGCGCCGTCGTCAGGCACGGGACCGCGCAGGGCGCCGACCCGCTCGGCGAGCCGCAGGATGCGGCGGACGCGGTCGTCCACCACCGACTCCGGCACGCGCCCCTCGCGCACCGCCGCCTCCAGCCGCTCCCCCCACGGCCCGGACGGTCCCGGCATCGCCACGTCGGTCCCGCCCATCGCGGCGGCCTCGGTGGAGCGCACCGCCGTCCAGTCGGACACGACGAACCCGTCGAAGCCCCACTCGCCCTTCAGCACCCCGTTCACCAGGTCCGCGTGCTCGGTCATGGTGGTGCCGTTCACCGAGTTGTAGGCGGTCATGACGCCCCACGCGCCCGCCCCCAGCACCACCCGCTCGAACGGCCGCAGATACACCTCGCGCAGCGTCCTGTCGTCCACCACGACGTTCGCGGTGAACCGGTCGGTCTCGAAGTCGTTGGCCACGTAGTGCTTGGGCGTGGTGCCCACGCCGCCCTCCTGGACGCCCTCGACGTAGGCCGCGCCGATCTCCCCCGTCAGGTACGGATCCTCCGAGAAGCACTCGAAGTGCCGCCCGCCGAGCGGGGACCTGTGCAGGTTCAGCGTGGGCGCGAGCAGGACGTGCACGCCCTTGCGCCGGGCCTCCCGGGCGAGCAGCCGGCCCGCCCGCCTGACCAGGTCCACGTCCCAGGACGCGGCCAGCGCCGTCGGGCTGGGCAGGGCGATCGAGGGGTCCGCGGAGCTCCACTGCTCACCGCGTACGCCGATGGGACCGTCGCTCATCACGAGCCGGTCGAGGCCGATCTCGGGAATCGGCGGGAGAGACCACATGTCCGCGCCGGTGAGCAGCCGGATCTTGGTGCTGAGGTCGAGCCTGCTGAGCAGTTCGTCGAAGTCCACGACCACAGTCTTCACAGAAAACCGAGCGATCGATAGGTTTGTGGCCTTTGCGTTACGTAAAGACGGCGATCAGCGCCGTTCTCCCCTTTCGGGAGGGCGCTGATCGCCGGGCTCAGGCGAAGAACTCCAGCAGCTCGGGGGCCAGCGCCTCGGGGGCCACGTCGTGCCCCTGCCCGTGCAGGACGCGCCGCACCGCGCCGGGCACGGCCGCCGTGACCGCCGTCCCCGCGTTCGCCATCCAGGCGGGGCTGACCGCGCCGTTGAGCACGAGCGTCGGCTGCGCGATCGTGCCCAGCCGGGCGGCCGGCAGCGCGTTGCCCGGCCCCAGCACCGCGGCCTCGTACGCGAGGGTCTGCGCGACGGCCTCGACCTGCGCCCAGAACGGCTGCGCGCGCATCGCCGCGACGGCCCCTGCGGGCACCTCGGCCGCCTCCACCATGAACAGCTCCACCGCCGCGCCGGGACGGCCCGCCCGCACCAGCTCGTCGAGCCGCGCCGCGAAGTCGGCCGGCAGCTCGGGCGCGCTGTCGTCCACGTGGTACGGCGGCTCCCACACGGCCAGCCGCTCGATGACGGGCCCCTTCTCCAGTGCCTCCACGCTGCCGGAGCCGAGCCCGGCGGCGGCGGCCTCCAGGACGAGGGCCGCGCCCGACGAGCCGCCGAACACCATCGCCGACCCGCCCGCCGCCTCGATGACCGCGGCCAGGTCCTCGATCTCCCGCTCGACCGCGTACGGACGGGTGTCCCCGCTGTCCCCGCGCCCCCTGCGGTCGTAGTTGAACACCGTGAACCAGGGCGACAGGGCGGCCGACACGCCGGCCAGCGTGACGTGCCCCTTGTCGGTGAACGCACCGTGCACCAGGACGACCGCCGGCCCCGCGCCGTACCGGTCGAAGGCGATCGGGGTGCCGTCCGCCGAGATGGCCTTGCCGCTCAGCCGGCCGGCTGCACCAGGCACAGCGCCTCCCAGTGGTGGCCGTCGAGGTCGGCGAAGCCGCGCTGGTAGCGGTATTCGTCCTCCTGCTTGACGCCCGCAGGGGTGGCCCCGGCCGCGAGCGCCTTGTCCACCAGCTCGTCGACCTGGGCGGCGTTCTCCATCCCGAGCACCAGCACCGCGCTGGTGGTCTTGGTGGCGTCGCCGATCTCCTTGGAGACGTACGTGGCGAAGGTCGGCTCGGTCAGCAACATGACCTGCGTCTCCTCGCTGATGATCACCGATGCCATGCTGTCGGCCATGCCGAAGAGGCTGAAGCCGAGCTCGGTGAAGAACTTCTTCGACCGGTCCAGATCCTTGACCGGCAGGTTGACGAAGAGCTGCATTTCCCTGGTCCCTTCCATCGATCCGTGCGAACACCCATCAGTCTGCCGAGCGGCGGCTCGCCGGTCTTGGATCTGGGCGCCAGGTGGATTGACGTTCAGTGCACAGTGCCGGCCCGGCCGCCCGCGCGGCGGTATTCGGCGGGCGGCACCCCGTACGTGCGCCGGAACAGCCTGCTGAAGTGCGCCGAGTCCGGCAGCCCCCACCTGGCCGCGATCTCGCTCACGGGCCGGACGCCGCCCGCGGACAGATCCGCGCGGCAGCGTTCGAGCCGCCGCAGCCTGATCCAGGCGGCCACCGTCGTGTTCTCCGACTCGAACAGCCGGTGCAGGTAGCGCACGGAGATGTGGTGGGCCGCCGCGACGGTCGCGGGATCGAGGTCGATCTCGCCCAGGCGCTGCTCGATGAAGGCGTGGACGCTGAGCAGGAGCACCCGCCGGCGCGAGTCCTCCGGCAACGCCGGCTCCTGCTCGGCGCGCTCCGCGACGGCGGCGCCGACCAGGTCCATCACCACGGTCGACAGCCTGGCGGCGCTGCCCGGCTGGTAGGTCTGGTGGTCGGTGGACACCCGGCGCATCAGCGGCACGGCCAGCGCGGCGGCGCCGGACTCGGCCGAGATCGGGACCGCGGTGAGGTGGGCGGGCAGCGTGAGCAGCTCGCGCGGGAAGCTGAACACCGCGAGCCGCACGGCCGCGTCGTAGGCCAGCTCGTAGGGGCGGCTGAAGTCGTAGATCGCGAACTCGCCCTGCCGGAGCCTGGCCTGCCGGCCGTCCTGGGCCAGGCGCGGGCTGCCCGACACGGCCAGCACGGCCCGGTAGAGCTCGGGGTTGTCACGGTGGATCAGGCCCTGGGTGCGATGGATGCTGTGCGGGGTGGAGGTGCGGATCCGGCCGACGCCGACGGGGCCGAGCTGGCCGATCTCGACCTCGCCGCGTAACGGGGCGTCGGGGTCGATGCGTAAGTCGAGCGGGCCGAGGATGTCGCACACGATGCCCCGCCACGCGTCGTGGCGACTCTTGGCGGGCAGGTCGCTCGTGCGGATCAGAAGGGTCATGCCCCCGAACACCTCCGTCGCTCGCGATGCCATGCTAGCCACGCCTTCCGGCGCCGGATAGCCGAGCGCACGCGAAAAAGCCCCGGGCAGCCGAGCGCGACAGGCCCCACGCATGCAAAAGCCCCGTCCGGCCGGACGGGGCTTCTTGCTTGTGCTCAGGCGGTCTGGCGGGCCTCGATGGCCTGCTGGTAGAGCCGGCCCGCCCGGTAGGAGGAGCGCACCAGCGGCCCGGACAGGACCCCGGCGAACCCGATCGCCTCGGCCTCGGCCTGCAGCTCCACGAACTCCTCCGGCTTCACCCACCGCTCCACCGGGTGGTGGCGCGGCGTCGGCCGCAGGTATTGGGTGATCGTCAGCAGGTCGGTGCCGGCCTCGTGCAGGTCACGCATGGCCTCGACGACCTCTTCGCGCGTCTCGCCCATGCCCAGGATCAGGTTGGACTTGGTGACCAGACCGGCCTCGCGGGCCGTCGTGATCACCCCGAGCGAGCGCTCGTAGCGGAACGCGGGACGGATCCGCTTGAAGATCCGCGGCACCGTCTCGACGTTGTGCGCGAACACCTCCGGCTTGCTGGAGAAGACCTCCGCAAGCTGGTCGCGGTTGCCGTTGAAGTCGGGCACCAGCAGCTCGACGCCGCAGCCGGGCAGCAGCCCGTGGATCTGCCGCGCGGTCTCGGCGTAGAGCCAGGCCCCGCCGTCGGGCAGGTCGTCGCGGGCCACGCCGGTCACGGTCGCGTATTTCAGGCCCATCTGCTGGACGGACTCGGCGACCCGGCGCGGCTCGTCGCGGTCGTACTCCTTCGGCTTGCCCGTGTCGATCTGGCAGAAGTCGCAGCGGCGGGTGCACTGGTCGCCGCCGATGAGGAAGGTCGCCTCGCGGTCTTCCCAGCACTCGTAGATATTGGGACAGCCCGCCTCTTCACAGACCGTGTGCAGGCCCTCCCGGCGCACGAGCGATTTCAGCTCGGTGTATTCGGGGCCCGTCCTCAGCTTGGTCTTGATCCACGGGGGCTTGCGCTCGATAGGGGTTTCGGCGTTACGCACCTCCAGGCGGAGGAGCTTTCGGCCTTCAGGAGCAACGGTCACCGTCTCAGCTTACGTCTCCCGGGAAGGCGGACCGTTCGAGGGTCAGGAGATGAGGCCGAAACCGCGGATCGCCCGGCTGAAGTGGCCGAGCAGCTCGTCGTCGATCCGGTCGGACTCCCGCGTCCCGAGCAGGTCGGAGTGCGGGACCGAGGTGAGCACGCCGTCCTCGGTGAGCCTGAACCTGGCCAGCGCGCCCTCCCTGATCGACGCCACGCTCTCGCCGCGCAGCGCCGCCGCCTGCATCGGCGCCAGGTAGCCGCTGCCCGCCGCCAGCTCGCGCAGCTCGGCCAGCTCGTGCGCAGGGGCGACCCGCAGGGCCTGCGACTCGTGCCTGGCCAGTGTGCGGGTCTCGCCCGAGCGGGCCAGCCGGTCGAGGCCGTACTGGATGAGCAGCAGGGGACCGCCGAGCACCCGCCCGGCCAGGCGGCCGAACATGCCCATGACCTCGTAACCCGTGCCCGGCTGGTCCTCTATGCCGAGCGAGGCGGCGGTGATCCTGGTCTGCGCCTCCTCCCTGGCGTGCAACGGCCCGGCCGGTCCCAGCAGCGTGTCGCGCCAGGCGTCCAGCGTGAACTGGGCGCCCGTCACGATCAGCTCGCCGCCGGTCGGGACCCGCGCGTACGCGGTGGCCAGCAGGACGGCCCGCTGCCTGGGCGGCAGCGCCAGCCACAGCGGCAGGCCGACGACCAGGACCGGGGTACGCGACAGGCCGACGCGCTCGTAGCGGGTCTCCGGGTCGAGGTCCCTGATCGCGATCTTGCGCGGCCTGGCGACGCCGATCCGGTCGGCCACGCGGTCCGCGACGGCGTACAGCTCGGGGGCCGAGGAGCGGCCGAGCACCTCGGCGTCGGCGGGCAGGTGGCCCAGGCGCGGCCGCAGCGCCCAGGCCACCCCCAGGCTCACGCCGCCGAGCAGCCAGGCGAGCAGGGAGTCGAGGTGGGCCAGGATGGCCCACGCGCCCAGCACGACGAAGCCGAGCGTCAGCAGGTGCACCGTCAGCGCGAGCAGGAGAGCGAGGAGGCGCTTCACACGGGCGATGGTAAACCGGCGGACCCGGGATGACCGCCCCTGCCCGGATGCCGATTAGGTCACTGCCGGAGCAGGTCCTCCTCATGCAGTTCGTACGGCTCCAGCCCGAGCGCCTCCGACAGCCGCTTCTCCGCGATCTCCATGACCTCCTCCACCACGATGCGGCGGCCCGTCTCCGCCGACAGCGAGGACACCCCCACGTCGGGCAGCCCGCACGGCGCGATGCGGTTGAACCAGCGGGGGTCGTTCGCGCAGTTGAGCGCGAAGCCGTGCATCGTGACGCCGCGCGAGACCCGCAGGCCCACCGCGCCGAGCTGACGGTCGGGCAGGCCGAGGCTGGAGTCGCCGGCCGCCCAGACGCCGCCGCGGCCGCGCACGCGCCTGGCCGTGACGCCGAAGTCGGCGCAGACCTGGATCATCGTGTCCTCCAGGCGGCAGGCGTAGGAGGCCACGTCGGTGATGGCGACGATCGGATAGGCGACGAGCTGGCCGGGGCCGTGCCAGGTGAGGCGGCCGCCCCGGTCGACGTCGATGACCGGAGTGCCGTCGGACGGGCGCTCATCCGGGGCGGTGCGCTTGCCCGCGGTGTAGACCGGGGCGTGCTCAAGGAGCAGCACGGTGTCGGTCACCTCTCCGGCGACACGTTTGCCGTGCACCCAGCGCTGCAGCGACCAGGCCTGCTCGTAGGGGACGTCGACACCAAGGCGGACGATGGCGAGTGCGTGGGGACCGTCCCCGGGGATGGGGCGCATGAGCCTATTGTGCCGTTGCCTCACCCTTGAAGGGTAATCAGGGGGTCAGGAGACGGGGCTCGATCCTGAGCTCCTTGACCCCGCCGTCGCCGTCGCTCTCCAGCTTGTACGCGTAACCGCCCGGCTCGACGGTCACGGCCTGGATGAACTCCGTGCCCACGTAGTGCAGCCCCACGCCCTCGTCGGCCGCGTAGCCGCCGGGCAGCTCGCCCTCGGCCACCGACCGCTGCAGCATCGCGCGGCGCTGGGGCTCGGAGTTGTAGTGGACGCCGCACGAGTAGGGCAGCAGGGCCATGCCCTCGGCCCACACCCGCAGGTCGGGGCCGAAGGAGTCGGTGTTGCCCCCGACGTGCCAGCACAGCGCGCCCGCGCTCTGCCCCGACAGCACCACCCCGGCCCGCCAGGCCTCCTCGAACGCCTCGTCGAGCCCGTGCAGCCGCCACAACGCCATCAGGTTGGCCACGCTGCCGCCGCTGACGTAGATCATGTCCTGCTCGAGCATCCAGGCGCCGGGATCGGCCACGTTGGGCATCGGGAACACCGTCAGATGGCTCACCTCGACGTCCCAGCCCGCGAACGCGCCGTACATCTTCAGCAGCCAGTCCGCCGAGTCGCCTACCGCGGTGCCGACCAGGCCCAGCTTGGGCCGGTCCTGGCCGGTCAGGTCGAGGCCGTAGCGCAGCAGCGGGCTGGCCTCGACGAAGCTGTAGCGTCTGCTCGGACGGAACGATCCGCCCCCGATGGCAAGGATGTGCGACTGTCCCGACCGGCTCACGTCAGATCTCCCACCTGCTAAAAGGACGAACGGCACACTAGATTACGGCGCTCAGCGCCTCGTCGAGGCTGGTATGGGCGAAGCGGTAGCCGCCGGCCGTCAGCTTCTCCGGCAGCACCCGGTGACTGGGCAGCAACCCTTCGCGAGCGAACTCGCCGAGCCCCGCCGAGAGCGCGAATCCCGGAACCGGGATCGGCATCGTGCCCTTACGCAGGGCTTTTCCGAGAGTGCGGGTGAACTCGGCGTTGGTGACGGGGGAGGGGGAGGTGAGATTGACCGGCCCCACCATGTCCCGATTTTTCAGGATGTGCAGGGTGGCCCCGACCCAGTCGTCCACCGCGATCCACGACCAGTACTGCTTCCCCGATCCCAGCGGCGCCCCGAGTCCCATCTTGAAGATCGGCAGCATCCGCCCGAGCGCCCCGCCGCGCCCGCTGAGCGCCAGCCCCGTGCGCAGCTGGACGCACCTGACGCCGTACGCCTCCGCGCGCCTGGCCTCGCCCTCCCACAGCCCGCACAGGTCCGCCAGGAAGCCCGTGCCCCTGCCCTGGGTCTCATCGACCACCCGGTCGCCCGTGTCGCCGTAGAAGTCCACTCCAGAGGCGCAGACGAGCACTTCCGGCGGGCGTGACAGCTCGCCCAGCGCGTTGACGAGGACCCGCGTGCCCTCCACCCGGCTGGAGATCAGCTCCCGCTTGTACGCCGCGCTCCACCGCTTGTCGCCGATCGGCGCGCCCGCCAGGTGGACCACGGCTTCCGCGCCTTCGAGCGCGGCCAGGTCGGCCACCCGCTCGGAAGGCTGCCAGAACGCCTCGTCCTGGCTCCGCGGCTGGTGCCGTACGAGCCTGACGACCTCATGCCCCCCGGCCCGCAGTCCTTCGGTCAGCGCGCTCCCCAGCAGGCCCGACGCCCCTGTCACGATGATCGCCATGACCCCACAGTACGCCCGCGCGCCGCCCCGGGCGGGCAGCGCGAGCCGCGCGCCCACGAGGCGACGAAAAGCGGCAGCGAAAGGCCGGGCGGCTCGCCACAGCGAGCCGCCCGGCCGGAGATCCGCCGGAACCCCTACGCGAGGCCGAGCTGCGCCTCGAAGCGGCCTTCCTCCAGACGGCGCTTCACCGTCGTCAGGAACCGGGCCGCGTCGGCGCCGTCCACCAGGCGGTGGTCGTAGGTCAGCGCCAGGTAGACCATCGACCGCACCGCGATGACCTCGCCCTCGGCGGTGTCCAGCACCACAGGCCGCTTCACGACGGCGCCCGTGCCGAGCATGCCGACCTGCGGCTGGTTGAGGATCGGCGTGTCGAACAGGGCGCCGCGGCTGCCCGTGTTCGTCAGCGTGAAGGTGCCGCCGGTGATCTCGTCGGGCGTCACCTTGTTGGCGCGCGTGCGCTCGGCCAGGTCGGCCGTCTTACGGGCCAGCCCGGCGAGGTTGAGGTCGCCGGCGTTCTTGATGACCGCCGCGATCAGGCCGCGCTCGGTGTCGACCGCGAGGCCCAGGTGCTCGACGTCGAAGTAGGTGACCTCCATGGTCTCGTTGTTGATCGTCGCGTTGAGCTTCGGGTGCTGCTTGAGCGCCTCGATGGCGGCCATCTCGAAGAACGGCATGAACGACAGCTTCACGCCCTCACGGCGCAGGAAGTCGGCCTTCGCCTGGTCGCGCAGACGCGCGATCTTGGTGACGTCGACCTCGACCACCGTGGTGAGCTGGGCGGCCGTCTGCAGCGACTCGACCAGGCGCTTCGACATCGTCTGGCGCAGGCGCGACATCTTCTCCGTGCGGCCGCGCAGCGTCGTGTCGACCTCCACGGCCTCGGGCGCGGCGGCGACCGGCGCCGGCGCGGCCTGAGCCTGGGCCGGAGCGGCCGCGGCGGGCTGGGCGGCGGGAGCCGGGGCGGCCTGAGCGGCGGCGGCCTGGTCGCGCTGGGACTTGGCGGCCTCCAGCACGTCCTGCTTGCGGATGCGGCCGCCCACGCCGGTGCCGTTGATCGAGTCGAGGTCGACACCGTGCTCGTTGGCGAGCTTGCGCACCAGCGGCGTCACGTAGGGGCTGTCGCCCGACGACGGCAGCGAGGTGGGCTCGCTGGCCGGCGTGGTGGCGATCGGCGACGGCTGGGCCTGGGGAGCGGCCTGCTGCGCAGGAGCGGGCGCGGGAGCCGGCGCGGGGGCCGCCGGAGCCGGCTGCGGGATGGAGGAGACGGGCGGAGCCGGCGCGGGCTCGGGCTCCGGCTCGGGCTCAGGAGCCGGCGCGGGAGCCGCGGGGGCGGCCTCGGCGGCCGGAGCGGCGGCGCCCGGCTGGCCGTTCTCGTCGATGATGGCGAGCTCGGCGCCGACCTCGACCGTCTCGTCCTCAGCCACGACGATCTTGGTGAGGACACCCGCGGACGGCGACGGGATCTCGGTGTCGACCTTGTCGGTCGACACCTCGAGGAGCGGCTCGTCGGCCTCGACGCGCTCGCCCTCCTTCTTCAGCCAACGGGTTACCGTGCCCTCGGTCACGCTCTCGCCGAGCTGGGGCATCTGTACGGAGACCGGCATCGTTATTCTTCTCTCGCGTTCTGATCTCGAGGGCTTGGACTAGTTGTGTACGTGCAACGGCTTGCCGGCCAGGGCCAGCATCGCCTCACCGACGGCCTCGGACTGGGTCGGGTGTGCGTGGATGAGCTGGGCGACCTCTGCGGGCAGGGCCTCCCAGTTGTAGATCAGCTGGCCTTCGGTGACGAGCTCGCCGATGCGCCTGCCCACCATGTGGACACCGACGACGGGGCCGTCCTTCTGGGCGATGACCTTCACGGCGCCAGCGGTGCCGAGGATCTGGCTCTTGGGGTTGCCGGCGAGGTCGTAGACCTGCTCGACGATCTCGATGCCGCGCTCGGCCGCCTGCGCCGAGGTGATCCCGACCGAGGCCACCTCGGGGTCGGAGTAGGTGATGCGCGGCACGCCCGCGTAGTCGATGGGCGGCGGGTTGAGGCCCGCGATGTGCTCGGCCACCATGATGCCCTCGGCGAACCCGGCGTGCGCGAGCTGCAGCGTCGGGATCAGGTCGCCGATGGCGTAGACGCCGGGCACGGAGGTCTGGCAGTGCTCGTCGACCACGACCGCGCCGCGCTCGACGGCGATGCCCTGCTCCTCGAAGCCCATGCCCGCCGACACCGCGCCGCGGCCGACCGCGACGAGGAGCAGCTCCGCGTCGAACGTCTTGCCGTTGGCCAGGGTGACGACCACGCCCGTCTCCGTGGTCTTGGCGCTGTCGAAGAAGACGCCCAGCTCGTACTTGATGCCGCGGCGGCGGAAGGCCCGCTCCAGCAGCTTGGAGCTGGACTCCTCCTCGGTCGGCAGCAGGTGCGGCAGCGCCTCGACGATCGTGACCTCGGCGCCGAACGAGCGGTAGACGCTGGCCAGCTCCACCCCGATCACGCCGCCGCCCAGCACGATCACCGAGCTGGGCACGCGGTCCATCTTGAGGGTGTGCTCGCTGGTGATGATCCGCTCGCCGTCGATGTCGAGGCCGGGCAGCGACTTCGGCGCCGAGCCGGTGGCCAGGACGACGTTGCGGCCCTCGTAGACCTCCGAGCCCACCTGGACCCTGCCGGGGCCGGCGAGCCGGCCCTCGCCCTCGACGATCGTCACGCCCGCGCCCTTGAGCAGGCCCTGCACGCCCTTCCAGGCGCGCGTGACGATCTTGTCCTTGAACGCGTGGACGCCCGGCACGTCGATGCCGTCGAAGCGCGCCTTGACGCCGAAGGACTCGCTCTCGCGGGTCTCGTCGGCGATCTCGGCGGAGTGGAGCAGGGCCTTGGTGGGGATGCATCCCCTGTGGAGGCAGGTGCCGCCGATCTTGTCCTTTTCGATGAGGACGACCGACTTGCCCAGCTCGGCCGCCCGGAGCGCGCAGGCATAACCGCCGCTGCCGCCACCTAGGACGACGATGTCATAGGCCACAGGAAGGCTCCTTGTCGGGGTGTACGTGATGCCGTCATCTTTTCATTTGTTTCAGATGCTCGCGTGCCGCTCGGCGAGTCCGATGAGCGTGCGGGTGATGGCGCCCGTGCCGCCCTTCGGTGTGTAACCGTACGGCTCGCCCTTGTTGAACGCGGGTCCGGCCATGTCGATGTGGGCCCAGCGCACCCCGTCGGGGACGAACTCCTTCAGGAAGATGCCCGCCGCCAGCATGCTCCCCCAGCGCTCCGGCTGGAGGTTGGCGATGTCGGCGATCGGCGAGTCGAGGCCCTTGCGCAGCTCCTCGGGCAGCGGCATGCCCCAGGCGCCCTCGCCCGCGGCCGTGGCGGCCTCGACGACGAGCTCCCTGACGGCGTCGTCGTTGGCCATGACGCCGGCGGTGCGCCAGCCCAGCGCGACGATCTGGGCGCCGGTGAGGGTGGCGACGTCGACGATCAGGTCGGGGCCATCCTCGGCGGCCCTGGCGATGCCGTCCATGAGCACCAGGCGGCCCTCGGCGTCGGTGTCGAGCACCTCGACCGTCTTGCCGCTGTAGCTGTGGATGACGTCGGAGGGGCGCTGCGCGGTGCCGCTCGGCAGGTTCTCCGCCAGGCAGAGGTAGCCGACGACGTTGACGGGCAGGCCGAGCCTGGCGATGCCGAGCACCGCGCCGAGCACGGCGCCCGCGCCGCCCATGTCGGACTTCATCCAGTCCATGGAGGCGGACGGCTTGAGCGACAGGCCGCCCGAGTCGAACGTGATGCCCTTGCCCACGAACGCCAGCGTCTTGCCGGCCTCCGGGTGGGTGTAGGAGAGGCGGACCAGGCGCGGCGGGTTGACCGAGCCCTGGCCGACGCCGACGAGGCCGCCGTAGCCGCCGTCCTTGAGCTGCTTGTCGTCCAGCACCTCGACGCTCAGCCCGGCCTTGCCGCCCACCTGCTCGGCGATCTCGGCGAACTTGGCCGGCCACAGGTCGGACGGAGGCGTGTTGACCAGGTCGCGGACGAGCGAGACCGACTCGGCCAGCACTCCCGCGCGCTCGGCGACGCCCTCCGGCTGCCCGGAGACCACCGTGAGCTCGGCGACCGGCGCCTTCTGCGCGCCGTTCGTGCGGTAACGGGCGAAGGCGTACGCGCCGAGCAGCCCGCCGAGCGCGACGGCCTCGGCCTGCTCCTGCGTGCCCGCGGGCAGCGCGAGGGCGGCGCGCGGGGTGCCGGCGAGCGACCGGACGGCGGCGCCCGCGGCGCGGCGCAGGGTCTCGGGCGTGGGGTCGGCGGCGTCGCCGAGGCCGACCGCGACCAGCAGCGGGGCCGCGATGGCGCCGAACGTGGGCAGCTTGGCCAGCTCACCTGCCTTGCCGGAGAAGGCGACCGCCTTCAGCGAGGCGGCGAGCTTGCCGTCGAAGGCCGCGTCGAGGGACTCGGCGGCCGTGGCGGCGCGTGGGCCTTCCTGGCCTGACCTGAAGCCGACGATCAATGCGTCGGTGTCGATGGAGACTGGATCTGCTGAGTTCAGCCGCACAGTGGTCACGTAAACCGATGCTATCCACGGTTTCTACGTACTCACAAACAGGGGTTCATCCTACAAATCAATGGTCAGCGCTTCCCGAGACATGGTGCTAGTGTCATTAGCACCATGTTGCTGACACTCGATCTCAACGATGCGCGCCCCCTGCACGAGCAGGTGGCCGGGGCCATCAGGCGTGCCATCGGCGAGGGCTCCTACCTGCCCGGAGACCGGCTGCCGCCGGCGCGCGACCTGGCCCAGGCGCTCGGCATCAACTCCAACACGGTCCTGCGCGCCCTGCGCGACCTGCGCGACGAAGGGCTGCTGGAGTTCAGGCGGGGCCGGGGGGTCAGCGTGGCGCGGCGCGCCGACGGGCGGGCCCTGCTCGCCCAGCGCACCCGCGAACTGCTCGAAGAAGCGAGGAGGTACGGCTACGGCCGCGACGACCTCATCGCCATCCTGGAGGAACTGCCATGAACGCCCGAACGATCGTCGTGTCGTGGGGTGTGCTGGTCACCGCCGTGTTGATCATCATGCCCCTGTCCCTGCGGGACCGGCTGCCCGAACAGCTGGCCGTCCACTGGGGAGTGAGCGGCGTGCCCGACCGCTCGATGTCGTTCGTCCCGTACGTGGCGATGGGGGTGCTGTTCTGGGTGGTGCCCTGGCTGGTCATCCTGGGGGCCGCCGTGCGCGGCATGGCGCTGGTCCGCAGGCTCGGCCGGGTGTACTGGTGGGGCTCGCTGGCGTTCCTGAGCGTGTTCGCGCTCGGCATGAACGCCGCTACGCTCCTGGCGAACCTCGGCGCTTCCGACTGGACCCGGGCCGACCTGGCGGGCTGGCACGTGTTCGCGCTCAGCGCCATCGCGGCCGCCGCCGCCCTGGCCGCGGGCTACGCGGGCAGGGGCGCTCCCGACCAGCAGCCGCCTCCCGGCGAGCAGCCGCCGCGCCTGCGGATGCGGGCGGGCACGCGGGCGGTCTGGGTCAGCAGGGTGACCAACCCGTGGCCGGCCGCGCTCACCGCGGTCGCGGGCGCCGCCCTGGTCGTGGCGATCGTGCTGGAGTTCGTCGGCGTCACGTCCGGCGGCACGGCACTCGCGCTGCTGCCCGTGCTGGTCATCGTGCTCGTCGCCGGCCTCCTGTCCGCGTCCGTCACGGTCAGCGCGGGGCAGGACGGCGTGGCGATCGGGTTCGGCCCGTTCGGCCGGCCGGTGCGCAGGATCCGGCTGTCCCGCATCGACTCGGCCCTGCCCGAGGTGCGCCACCCGAGCCAGGTCGGCGGCTGGGGCTTCCGCGGGCTGCCCGGCAGCGCGACCATCATGCTGCGCGGCGGCGAGTGCCTGATCATCCGGTACCGTTCCGGCGGACAGCTCGCGATCAGCATCGACGACGCCGCACGCGGCGCATCCCTCATCAACGCCCTCATCGCGGAGCGAGTGGAGACATGAAAAGACCCCTCCTGATCTTCATCGTCCTGGCCTTCGGCCTGTCCTGGGCGATCGTCCTGCCCATCTGGTTCGGCGGCGGCCTGAGCTCGCCGTCGATGCAGGGGCTGGCGACGCTGATGATGTTCACGCCGGCGGTGGGCGTGCTCGGCGTGTGGGCCGTCACGCGCACGCCGGCCAAGGAGTGGGCTCGCCAGACCGGCCTGACGCTCGGCGAGAGCAGGAAGCGCACGGGCCTGCTCGTGCTCACGGCCTGGCTGGGGATGCCGCTGCTGGCGTTCCTGGCCATGGGGCTCAGCGCCGTCACCGGGCTGGTCTCGCTGGACCTCGACCGGCTCAGCCTGTTCAGGGCGGCGCTGGAGGCGCGCGGGATCGAGGCGCCCGCCGACCTCGGCACCGCGGCGCTCCTGCAGATCGTGATCGCCGTCGTCGCCGGTCCCGTGCTGAACGCGATCCCGGCGCTGGGGGAGGAGTGGGGCTGGCGGGGCTGGTTGCTGCCCAGGCTGCTGACCTCGAACGGCGTGGTCGCCTCCCTCCTGCTGTCCGGGGCCGTGTGGGGAGTCTGGCACGCCCCGCTCACGCTGCTCGGCTACAACTACCCGCGGCTGGGCTCCTGGGCGGCGCTCACCTTCATCGGCTTCTGCGTGCTGGCCGGGGTGCTGTTCGGCTGGCTGCGGCTGCGTACCGGCAGCGTGTGGCCCGCCGTGGTCGCGCACGGCTCGCTCAACGCGGTCGCCGCGCCCGTCCTGCTGCTCGGCGACGCCGCCGCGCCGCCGAACGAGTTGCTGGCGGGGGTGACGGGGCTGGCGGGCTGGGTCGTGCTGGCGGTGGCCGGCACGGCCCTGCTCCGCCTGTCCCCGGTACGGCGCCCGCAGCCGGTCGCCTGATGTGACGCCTCCGGGCCCCTGGCCGCGCTCAGCCGAGCACCGGTCCGGGGCCCGGGCGCTCAGCTCTCGGCACCGGTCCGGATCCCGGGCGGACAGCTCTCGGCGTCGGTCCGGGATCCCGGGTGCTCAGCCGAGCACCGCGCACACCACCAGTGTGGTGGCCGTGGCCGTTTCCACCAGGGCGCCCAGGACGTCCCCCGTGACGCCGCCCAGCCGGCGTCTGGCGTGCCGCAGGAGCAGCAGAGCCGCTCCCAGCCCGATGAGCAGGGCGATCGGCGGCACCACGACTCCCGCGAGCCCCTGGGAGCCCTGGGAGTCCTGGGAGTCCAGGGAGCCGACGAAGCCGATGGCCGCGCTCGCGAGCAGGGCGGCCACGGTGGCGGCCACGGTGGCCGCCCACGCGACGGAGGGGCGTACCGTACCCGCCACCATCGCGCCGAGACCGCCGGGGCGGGCGGCGGGCACCCCGGCCCGGCAGGCCCACGTCAACGCCAGCCGCCCGGCCGCACACGCCGTCACCAGCGCCGCGAACCCCGCCCCGTTCGTAGCCCCGGTCATGGCCCCAGCCGTCGCCGCAGCCGTCGTCCCAGCCGTTGCCCCAGAGGTCGCCCCTGCCTCCGCCAGCGCGGCCACCTGGACGAGCAGCGTGAACACCAGCGCCATCACCCCGAACGGCCCGATGTCCGACTTTTTCATGATGTCGAGCGCCTGGTCGGCCGGCTTGCCGCTCCCCAGCCCGTCCGCCAGGTCGGCGAGCCCGTCCAGATGCAGCCCCCGGGTCAGGACGGCCAGCAGCCCCACCGCCAGAGCCGCGCCGAGCAGCGGCGAAGCGGGCAGCAGCAACGGCAGCCCGGCGACCGCGCCGAGCACCAGCCCGACGGCCGGCGCCAGCACCATCGCCTGCCCCGCGACCTCCCGATCCACCCGCTCAACACGTACGGGGAAGACGCTGAGCGTGCCGATCGCGAACCGCAGCCCGTGCACCAGCCGCATAACGGACGATCCTATGGCCCACTAGTGTGGCGGGATGCACGTGGTTGAACTGGAAGGCGTAGGTGTCCGTGTTGTCGGCAAATCCCTGCTCGACGCGGTCGATTGGCAGGTGGACTACGGCGACCATTGGGCGATCCTCGGTCCCAACGGCGCGGGCAAGACGACGCTGCTCTCGCTGGCGAGCGCCGTACGGCATCCCACCGAGGGCACGGTCAGGGTGCTCGGCCACCAGCTCGGCCGGGTCGACCTGCGGGAGCTCCGCCGCCACATCGGCCTGGTCGCGGCCAGCCAGCGGCTGATCGACGAGGAGCTGATGGAGGAGGAAGGCGCGACCGCGCACACCGTGGTGCTCACCGGGCACACGGGGACGAGCGTTCCCCTGTGGGAGAGCTACGGGGAGAGCGAGAAGGAGCGCGCCCTTCGCCTGCTGTCCGACCTCGGCTGCAAGGACCTGGCGGACCGGCCGTTCCGCGTCTGCTCCCAGGGCGAACGCGCCCGGATCCGGGTCGCGCGGGCGCTCATGGCGGATCCCGCGGTGCTGCTGCTCGACGAGCCGTTCGCGGGGCTGGACCTGCCGGCGCGGGAGGACCTCATCGCCGCCGTGGAGGACCTGGCCACGACCAGGCCCGTCCTGACCACCGTGATGGTGACGCACCACCTGGAGGAGGTGCCGGCGACGACCACGCACGCGATGCTCATGCGCGACGCGAGGGTGCTGTCCGCGGGCCCGGCGTCGGAGGTGCTCACTTCGGAGAACCTCTCCGAGTGCTTCGGCCGCCCCCTGCACGTGGACCGCCTCGACGGCCGCTGGTACGCAAGAGCCGTCCGCCCGTAGACAGCGCATTCGGCACGACCGCCTGACGCGCCATCGGCCCCTCAGCGGACCGCCGGGGGGCGCCCAGTTCAACCGGATCACCCGGAGCCTCCGAACGGGCTCGCCGCGTTTCCGCGCTCACGCGGACGGCCCGGCGCCGCGAGCCCACCGAGCCCGGTCTCCGGAGCTTGAGCGGGAGTCGAGGCCGTGAGTTGTGCGGATGCGGCGGACAAGATCACAAGCTTGCCCGAACCTCCAGCCGTCACAGCTCCAGCAGCCTCACGGCTCCAGCAGGCATCACAGCTCCGGCAGTTATCACAGCTCCAGCAGGCGTCCCGCGACCACCAGCGCCACGTACTCGGACTCGGCGGCGAGGCGCTCGTTGAGCCGCCCGAGCGCGTCCCTGAACGCCCTCCCGCTGGCCGTCGCGGGCACCACGCCCATTCCCACCTCGTCGGACACGGCCACGATGCGCTCAGGCGTCTGCCGCCACGCCGCCACGAGCTCGTCGCAGCGGGCGGCCACCGGTGCGCGGTCGCCCTCCCACGCCCCGTGCTCGTCGAACACCGCCGCCAGCCAGGTGCCCAGCCCGTCGATCAGCAGCGGCGTGGCGGCCCGCCGGACGGTGCCTGCAAGGTCCGTGGTCTCGGCGGTCTCCCAGTGCGCGGGCCGCCGCACCCGGTGCGCCCGCACCCGTGCCGCCCACTCCCCATCGCCCTCGCCGCCGGGCCCGGTGGCCACATAGGTGACGTACGGCTCCGCCGCCAGCCGCAACTCGGCCTCAGCCGACTTCCCGGACCGCGACCCACCCAGCAGCAACGCCCGCCTTACGTGCCCTGCCGTCCGCTGGGGCGGGGTAAGCGGCTCCGGCGAGGTGGGCGGCTCGGGTGACGCAAGCCGGGCCGGTTCCAGCTCCGTGCCGTCGGATACGGCGATCGCGCCCCACAGCCGCAGGCGCCTGGCCAACTCCGCCTCCGAGCGGACCCGGTGATCCAGCCCGATGGCCACCACCAGGGTCTCGTCGTCGGCCATCCCGGCTCGCCGCAGCTCTCCGAGTCGTTCCGGCCGGTCGAGCAGGTCGATGAGCACCATGTCGTACCTGGCGGGCCCGTCCAGGGGCGGGCTCGCGTCCGGTGGGAGGCACAGCAGGGCCGAGCCGTCGGGGGAGGCCAGCCCGAGCCCGCCCGCGCAGACGGCGTACCCGTCCGGCAGGCCGGCGAACGGGAACCGGATCACGCCGTCCACGGTCAGGTCGAACGGGCGGCGGTGACCGGTGGGGAGCGCGGCGCACGACGCGCAACGACATCCCGGCTCGGGCCACCCAGCGCTGCCCGCCGTACCGGAGAGAAGGACCTTCACCGCGCCGAGCGTACAAAGCGGCTGGCCAGGCACGCAGGCCGGGTGCCGAGCCAGGCCCGCCTGAGGTGGGTGGTCAGGGTGCGGGCTGCGTGGTGGAGCGGGTGCGGCGGCGGGTGGCCACCACTGCGCCGCCGCCCAGGAGGACCAGTGCTCCTGCGCCGCCCGCGATCAGTGCGATCGGGAGCCCGCCGCCCGGGTCCGAGCCGGTCGGGTCGGGGCTGAGGTCGGTGCCGCCCTTGTCCTGGGCGGGGTAGTCGCCGATGGTGACGACGTCGCCCTGGGCGTTCGCGCGGACCTTGGCCGCCGTGGCGAGGAGATGCGCGGCGGTGGCGTCCTCGGCGCCGGCCACGCACTTGAGGACCCCCTTTGCGGGCGGCCGGTCTCCGGGATAGGCGTCGCTCTCGCCGTCGCCGAAGTCCACCATCACCACGACGCGCTTGTGACCCGAGGTGGCCGCGTCCTTGCCGCACACGATCCGGAACGACGGCAGTTCCCCGCCGGGGGACTCGCCCGCTGCGGCGTCGGGGGCCGCGGAGAAGCGCCAGCCGATCACCGAGCCGTCCGGCGGCGCGTCCTGGGCCGTGGTTGCCAGCCACGCCGTGCCATCGCTCTGCCAGACGCTCCAGGCGCGCGTCACGCCCGGTGCGGCGGCTTCGGGTACGAGGTCTTCGGGTGCGAAGGACTGGGTCCCGAGCGTCGTGAGAAGGGCGAGCGGTGGCGCTCCGAGAGGCTGCGCGGCGATGGCCGGCCCGGGGGTCGTTGCGGTGCGGGATGGTGCGGCCGAGGAGGGTGCGGCGAGCGCGGAAAGGGGGAGGGAGAGGGAGAAGGCAGCCCCGATGGCGACCCCCGCCGCAACACGATATGCGCGCAGCATCGATTGACCTCCAAGCTCGGGAGTAGGGTTCCAGTGCCGTCGGAGGGTGCGCCGGCGAACCCGCGGAAAAGGAGCGTATGGCATGACATGGCGGTGGCGTTATGAAAATGCAAATGGTGGTGAGGTGACGGATCGCCCTTTGCCGCGAGAGGTTTTTCCGAGCCAGGCGGACGCGGAGTCCTGGATCGGCGAAAACTGGCGTGACCTGCTCGAAGCCGGTGTTGAGCAGGTGGCCTTGCTCGATGAGGACCGCGTTGAATACGCGGGATTGTCATTGCGACCGGAGTGAATTCCGGCTAATTGAAAAACCCCTTGAGCACAGTGGTGGCTCAAGGGGTTTTTGATGTTCGGGGTGTTATGGGCGGGTCCGCGGGCTCACCGTCTTGGACGCGTCGCGCTCGACGACGTCGCCGAGCACCTCGTCGATGCGCTGGAGCACGCCGGCCTCCAGCTTGACGCCCGCCGCCTTGACGTTGTCGCGCACCTGGTCGGGGCGGCTGGCGCCGACGATGGCGCTGGAGACGTTCGGGTTCTGCAGGACCCAGGCGGTGGCCAGCTGAGCCATGCTCAGCCCCAGGTCGGACGCGACGGGCTTGAGCTCCTGTACGCGGGTCAGCACGTCGTCCCGCATGAACCGGGAGATCATGGCGCTGCCGCTCTTGTCGGTCGCGCGGGAGCCCTCGGGCGGCTGCTGGCCGGGCACGTACTTGCCGGTGAGCACCCCCTGCGCGATCGGGGACCAGACGATCTGGCCGACGCCCTCCTTCTCGCTCAGCGGCACGATCTCGGTCTCGATGACCCGCCACAGCATGTTGTACTGGGGCTGGTTGGAGACGATCCGGTCGAAGCCCATCTCGTCGGCGATCTTCAGGGCCTGGGCGATCTGGTCGGCGGTCCACTCGCTGACGCCGATGTAGAGGACCTTGCCCTGGCGTACGAGGTCGTCGAAGGTCTTGAGGGTTTCCTCCAGCGGCGTCTCGTAGTCGAAGCGGTGCGCCTGGTACAGGTCCACATAGTCGGTCTGCAGACGGCGCAGCGAGCCGTTGATGGCCTCGGTGATGTGCTTGCGCGAGAGGCCGCGGTCGTTCTGGCCGGAGCCGGTGGGCCAGAAGACCTTGGTGAAGATCTCCAGCGACTCCCTGCGCACGCCGTGCAGCGCGCGGCCGAGCACCTCCTCGGCCTTCGTGCCCGCGTAGACGTCGGCGGTGTCGAACGTGGTGATGCCCTCGTCGAGCGCCGCCTGCACACACTGCTTGGCGGCGTCCTCCTCGACCTGGGAGCCGTGGGTGAGCCAGTTGCCGTAGCTGATCTCGCTGACCATGAGACCGCTGCGACCAAGGTGTCGGAATTCCATGCGTCCGACCTTAATCCCGGCGCATGACCTGATCTGTTTCGGGATAGGGTGCGCGACGTGCTGAAGCTCGTACGGCTGGCGCTGACGGCGGCCATCGTGACCGCGATCGCGGTACGGCTGCGCAGGCGCGCCCGCATGACTGGGGAGGAGCCCGCGCTCCCGGCCGCCGCGCCGGAGAGCGGATCGCGGCGGACGCACGGGCGGTGGGGCCGCCGGGTGGGCCAGAGGATGGGCTCCCCGATGGGTCTGGTGTGGGCCGCCATCGCGGCGATCGTGGCGGTGACGCTGGCCGCCGCGCTGGTCCCGACGGACGCCCAGCAGGCCGCCGCGGCCGCCTGGCGGCGCTACCAGGCCGAGCAGGCCGAATTCGACTCGGCACTCCCGGTGTCGCCCGCTCAGCCGCCCACGGCCGCTGCTCAGGAGTGGGGCCAGCCGTCGCCCCAGGCGTCGGCTCAGGTGTCCATGGGGTCCGGACAGGAGACGGCCGCTGCTCAGTGGCCCGCGCAGTCCCCGGTCGCATCCGTACCGGCGAGTCCGGCTCCGGACGGGCAGGCCGGCGGGTCGCCGGCGGCCGGGATTCCGGACCCTCGTTGCTCGCCCGCGCCCCGCCCCGTGACCGTGCGCCCGATCGACCCGAGGGTCGCGCGGGCCGTGGACAGGCAGTGGCGGCGGATCGAGCGCTGGCTGCGGGCGAACGCCCCCCGCACCTACCGGACGCTCGGCGCCCCTGGGAGGACGCGGACGATCGCCGTCGCCGAGTCCCAGATGGGCGTGGACTTCCCCGACGACCTGCGCGCCTCGCTCCTGCGCCACAACGGCTCGAAAGGGCTCCTGGGGTTCGGCTTCGGGTACGACGGCGCCGTCAACCTCGGCACACGCGAGATCAGGGACGCCTGGCGCCACCTGTGCCGATGGGACGGCACCGATGCCGGCACCGACCCGGCCACCGAGCCGTGGAACGGCCGGATGGTCCCGTTCATGCACTTCGGGGACCGCGACGGCGCGGACATGGCGTACGCCGTCGTCGACTCCGTCGAGCGGAAGGTCGGCTGGGACGACACGATCTCCGGCATGGCGCCTCGCCTGCCGTCCTATTACGCGTTGATGCGGACCGTCGCCGACGCCCTGGAGCAGGGCGCGGAGATCGACGGCCGGCGGCCCGCGGTCAAGCGAGGCGTGCTGCGCTGGGACAACGTCCGGAACGGCAACTCGTAAAATTTCCTGAAAAATCGGGAAAGGCTACTTCTTTGCCGCCACCGGCTTGCCACCCGGCCGCACCTGGGGCGGCGGGAAGCGCAGCTTGCGGATCTGCAGCGCCCGCATGGCCGCGTAGAAGCCCACGCCCTTGGTGCTCTCGTTGGGCATCTTCTCGGCCACCAGCCGCTTCAGCTTCCACGCCACGTAGACGGACGTGAAGAGCACGCCGACCATCATGATCGGCCAGCCGACCGCGATCACGATGTTGAGCACCTGGGCGCGGATCTCGACGGGCCACGGAACCCAGGTCGCCAGCAGGATCAGTAGCGAGAACGGCAGGAAGTACTGGCTCGGCAACCGCCGCGAATCGACCCAGTCACGCGCGAACTTGCGCGCTGGGCCCTTATCGCGAGCAGGAAAATACCGCTCGTCACCTGCGAGCATGCCCTTACGGGCCCTATCTCGCTCGGCTGCCTGTTTGCCGCGCATCTGCCGATAGGCCTCTTTACGGTCCTTCGGCGCTGAAACGGGCTGGCGTCGTCTGCCTTCGGCATCTCGGCGCTTGGGTGTGGGACGACCTTTACCCTGGGGCTTAGGATCGTCAACGGGGACGGGGGTGTCGTCCACGGAGGTTTGGGAACGGCGTCGCAACACGCGTCAACCCTACCTGGACTGCAACTTAGTGACGCCCCCGTGCGTTATGCGTAGGGTAATCCCAAGGCGGCTGCGCTGCATTGGGTGACCACCAGCACGACCTAGAAGGGGACGGCCGACGCGCATGAGCGTGATGAAGAGACTTTCGATGATCTTCAAGTCCAAGGCCAACAAGGCTTTGGACAAGATGGAAGATCCGCGCGAGACCCTCGACTACTCCTACCAGCGGCAGCTGGAGCTGCTGCAGAAGGTACGGAGGGGCGTGGCCGACGTCGCCACGTCGCGCAAGAGGGTGGAGCTCCAGATTACCGGCCTTGAGAAGCAGGCTCAGCGTTATGAGGAGCAGGGTCGCAAGGCGTTGTCGGTCGGGCGCGAGGATCTCGCCCGTGAGGCGCTGCAGCGCCGTTCCGGACTGCAGACGCAGATGGCCGACCTCAAGCTCCAGCATGACAACCTGCAGGCCGAGGAGGAGAAGCTGACGACGGCTTCCCAGCGGCTGCAGGCCAAGGTTGACTCCTTCCGTACGAAGAAGGAGACGATCAAGGCGACCTACACCGCCGCTGAGGCGCAGACGCGCATCAACGAGGCGTTCTCCGGCATCTCCGAGGAGATGGGCGACGTCGGCCTGGCGATCCAGCGTGCCGAGGACAAGACGGCGCAGATGCAGGCCCGCGCGGGCGCGATCGACGAGCTGCTGGCCAGCGGCGCGCTCGACGACTACACCGGCACCCGCGGCGACGACATCCAGGCCGAGCTCGACCGCATGGGCGGCGGCATGGACGTCGAGCTTGAGCTGGCCAGGATGAAGTCCGAGCTGGGCCAGGGCCCCGCCCCGAAGAGCGCGATCGAGCCGGGCCAGGCGCAGCAGCAGGGCCAGCCCCAGCAGGCGCAGCCGCAGCAGCAGGGCGGCCCGACGCAGCAGCTCCGTCAGCCTGGGGAGGGCGCATGATTGTCAGGATCATGGGCGAGGGCCAGGTGGAGATCTCCGCCGACGACATCTCGATACTCAACGAGCTCGACAGCCAGCTCGAGGCCGCCATCGAGGTGGGCAACGAGCGGGAGTTCCGCGTCAAGCTGCACGCGTTGCTCGACAAGGTGCGCCATGTGGGCAAGGCGCTTCCCGACGACAGCCTTGAGCCGTCAGAGCTGATCCTTCCCCCCGCGGACGCCTCGATCGAGGAGGTCCGGGAGATGCTGGGCGACCAAGGCCTCATTCCGGGCTGATCCGCGTGCGTTCGCGGTTCGCGTCCGACCGCGGCCTGACCAGCCGCATGGTCGTGACGATGTTCCTGCTCGGGCTGCTCTACGTGGTGTTCGTCGGCGTCCTGATCTCTCTGGGCGTCCGGGCACTCACCGTGCTGGTGGTGGCGGGGGGCCTGCTGCTCGTTCAGTACTTCCTGTCCGACCGCATCGCCTTGTTCGCGATGGGGGGACGGGAGGTTTCGCCGCAGGAGGCCCCTGAGCTGCACGGCCTGATCGACCGGCTGTGCGCGCTCGCCGACATGCCCAAGCCGCGCGTGGCGATCGCGGATTCCGACGTCCCCAACGCGTTCGCCACCGGCCGCAACCAGAAGAAGGCCGTCGTCTGCGTGACGACCGGCATCCTGCGCCGCCTGGAGCCCCACGAGCTGGAGGGCGTGCTCGCCCACGAGCTCTCGCACGTCGCCCACCGCGACGTCGCCGTGATGACGATCGCCTCGTTCCTGGGCATCGTGGCCGGCCTCATGACCAGGTTCGCGCTCTACACGGGGCTCGGCGGGCGCCGCAACAACGGCCAGGGCGGTCTGCCGATCGGGGTGATCATCCTGCTGGTCTCCGTCCTCGTGTACGCCGTCAGCTTCCTGCTCACCCGCGCCCTGTCGCGCTATCGCGAACTTGCCGCCGACCGTGCGGGCGCCCTGCTCACGCAACGCCCTTCCGCCCTGGCCAGCGCGCTGACCAAGGTCACCGGCGACATGGCCAGGATCCCGACCAGGGACCTGCGCGAGGCGGAGCCGTTCAACGCCTTCTTCTTCGCCCCGGCGCTGGCCAAGGGCACGACGCTGGCGACGCTGTTCGCCACGCACCCGCCGCTGGAGCGGCGGCTGGAGCAGCTCGCGAACATCTCCAAGCAGCTCGGAAGGGGC
The DNA here is from genome assembly GCF_039539705.1 of Nonomuraea rosea. Lineage (NCBI taxonomy): Bacteria > Bacillati > Actinomycetota > Actinomycetes > Streptosporangiales > Streptosporangiaceae > Nonomuraea > Nonomuraea rosea. The sequence goes on from NZ_BAABDQ010000007.1 coordinate 189,262, forward strand.
TGACCGCATGGGCTGGCTCGACGCGTTGCTCGGCCGCACGAAGCCGGTCGAGCCCAACCTCGACGCGTTGTTCGCGCTGCCGTCCGCGGCCGTGACGCTGCAGGCCGCGACCGGGCTCGTGCCCACAGGTCTCGGCTCCGTGGCGTTCAGGGCCGCGGAGGGCGGCGCGTTCGCCACGGTCGAGCGCGACGCCAAGGAGCTGCTCGGCGAGCGCGTCGAGGAGTCCGGCGACGGCTACGGCTACACCTGGCTGCTGGTGCGCCGGCCGCCGGAGGCGATCAGCGACCTGGTGACGGAGCTGCACGCGGTCAACTCCTCGCTGGAGTCCGCCGGGTTCGGGCCCTCGCTGCTGTGCTCGCTGGTGTCGTTCGCGGGCGAGGACGGCCGGCGGCTGGCGGTCGTCTACCTGTACAAGCGGGGCACGTTCTACCCGTTCGCCCCGCTTTCCGGGCAACGGCGCGACAACCCGCTCGAACTGCAGGCCAGGGGCGTCCTGGAGGGCGAGCTGCCGCTGGAGAAGGACCTCGCCCGCTGGTTCCCTGTCTGGGGCGCTCCAGGGCTCTGACCAGGGGGCTCCTGTGCGAATGTCGCCCATGGTGATCTAATGATCACGTGGAGCGAAGATTGTACGTGCTCGCGGCTTGCGCGTTCATCGTGGCGGCGGTGCTCGGCAGTGCGTGGATAACCGGCCAGTTCACCACGCCGGCGGTGGACAGGATCGACGGCTACGTCAGCGAGCTGGCCGCCCGCGACCAGCCGTGGACCCGCCTGTTCCGGGTCAGCGACGCGCTGTCGGGGCTGGCGTGCCTGTTCGGCGTGGCGCTCGTGCCGCGGGTGGCGCGCGAGTGGCCCGGCTGGCTGGCGCTGGCCGCGTACGGGCTGCTCACGTTCGTGGCGGGGCTGTTCCCGCTGGACTGCGCCGCGTTGAGCGATCCGGCCTGCGCGCAGCGGGCCATGTCGCCCGGCCATCTGATCCACACGCTGGCGGGGGCGCTGGGCACGCTCGCCGTGCTGGCCGCCATGGTGCTGCTCAGCTCGCGGTGGCGTTCGTGGGTGTCGTGGCTGTTCACCTGGCTGACGCTGGCGGCCACGCTGCTCACCGCGGGCGCGCTCGCCGACGGGCACGGGGTGGGGCTCGCGCACCGGGCGCAGCTCACGATGATCGCCGTGTGGCTGGTCTACCTGGCCGTCCACCTGCTGATCGCGGACGGCGTCACCGCAGGCCTCGCCACGGGTCTCACCGCAGGCTTTGTGGCGGGACACACTGCGGGTCTCGCTGTGGGCGGGCCTACGGGCGGTCCCGTGGGTGGCGGCGCTGTGGTCGGTGCGGACCCGGGCGGGGACGCGGCGGCCGGTCATGGACGGCCGCACGTGGTCGAGCAGGGCGCGGGCCCCGCGGTGCTCATCACGGCCGGTCCCGCGGGCGCCTGGTTCCACTGGGACGCGGTGGCCGGCGAGCTGGCCAGGAGCCACCGCGTCATCCGCTTCGACCGTCCCGGGCTCGGCCTCAGCCCTTGCTCGCCGGCCGCGCCCAGCCTGTACGCCGAGGTCGCCCGCCTGGCCGCGCTCGCCCCCGCCCATCCGGAACGCGTCACTCTCATCGCCCACGGCGTCTCCTGCTGGCACGCGGAGGCGTTCGCCAGGACGCACCCGCTGTGCGCGGCCAAGCTCGTCCTGGTAGACCCGGCCTGCGCGGTGACCCGCCGGCGATGCGCCCTGGCCGCGAACGCCGGCCGCTGGCTGCCCGCCCTGGCCGGTACGTGGGGCGCGACCGTCCTGGCCCGGCTGGCCGGGCCCGCGGCGCACCGCCTGCTCACCGGGGGCCCCGACCCGCGCGGCGTCTACCGCATGGGCAAGGTGCCGCTGACGGTGGCGGGGGAGTGGCTGGCGCGCCGCGACATGGCGGCCGATCTGCGCAGGATCAGGGCGGAGAAGCCATTCCCGGACGTGCCGGTCACGGTGATCAGCGCGGGAACGAGCACGAAAACAGGCCAGGAAGACGGTCCGCAAGGCGGCGTGGCGATCAGCCCAGAAATCGGCCCAGAAATCGGCCCAGCGATCAGCCCACAGATCAGCCCACAAATCGGCGCAGAAATCAGCACAGCGGCTGAGGACGATTGTCATGAGCGGCTTGCCCGCTACCTGCGCGCCAAGCTCGTCCGGCTGCCGGGAACCGGGCGGCAGATTCACCTGGAGAACCCGGCGTCGATCGTGGACGCGGTCTTAGGCGGCCAGGGCGGCGGACTGGCGCCTTGCCGGAACGGGTGACGTGGAGCCGCGGGACGCACCAGAATGGCGAGAAAGACGCCATATGTGGGGGTTCTATATGCCAGACCTCGCGGCCCCGAGACCAGGGGATCCCGCGACGGTGGGGGAGTACGCCGTGACCGGGCGCCTTGGCGAGGGCGGACAGGGGATCGTCTACCTCGCCACGGCGCGGGACGGGACCAAGGTGGCGCTCAAGCTCCTGCGCGCCGATCTGGCGGGGAACGCCCAGGCCTCCGAGCGGTTCGTCCGCGAAGTCGCGATGGCCAGGCGGGTGGCGCCGTTCTGCACGGCGCAGGTGATCGACACGGGGTTGTTCGGCGGCCGGCCGTACATCGTGAGCGAGTACATCGACGGCCCCACCCTCACGGACGTCGTACGCACGCAGGGCCCGCGCTCGGGCACCTCGCTGCACCGGCTCGCGATCGGCACCATCACCGCGCTCGTGGCCATCCACCAGGCCGGCATCGTGCACCGCGACTTCAAGCCGTCGAACGTGGTGCTGGCCTCCGACGGCCCTCGGGTGATCGACTTCGGCATCGCCAGGGCGCTGGACCTCACCTCGACGCTCACCGGCACCGCGATCGGGACGCCGTCGTACATGGCGCCGGAACAGCTCACCGAGGCCAGCCCCGGGCCGAAGTCGGACCTGTTCGCCTGGGCGTGCACGCTGCTGTTCGCGGCGTCGGGGCAGGCGCCGTTCGGGCAGGACAGCCTCCCGGCGGTGGTCAACCGGATCATGCACACCGAGCCCGACGTCGGCCCCATCCAGGACCCGGCACTGCGCGCCCTGGTGGCGGACTGCCTGGCCAAGGACCCCATCAGGCGGCCGACGGCCAGTGACGCGCTGATGCGCCTGCTCGGTCACGCGCCGGCCTTCGCGCCGCCGAGCCTGCCGGGCAATCCCGCGGGAGCGGGCCCCGCCATGCAGCCGCCGGGGCTGCTCCAGCAGGGCAGCGCGGCGGCCGCCACCGGTCCAGCGCCGCCGCCACGGGCGTACCCGCCGCGGCCGCAGCCGTACCACTACGCCCCGCCCACGCAGCCGACCAGGAGGAAGGCCACCGGCTGGATCATCGCGGGGAGCGTCGCGGGCGCGCTCACGCTGGTGGCGGCCAGCGCCTTCGTCGCCGTACGCATCAGCGCCCTGCCGGGCCCCACGCCGTCACCCACGGCGTCCGCCACAGAGCCCACCACCCCGACCCGGTCCCCGACGCCCACCCCCACCCCGACGCCGACGAGCCGCGAGGTACGCCTGCCCGGCACTTCGGTGGAGATCCAGGAGAGGGAGGGCGACCCCATCGGCCTCGCCTCCTACACCGTGAACCGGGGCAAGCGCCTCTACGTGAGAAAGCACGGGAGCGGGACCTTCACCGCCGACTCCCGCTATTTCGAGTACGCACTCGACCCCAAGACGAACCTGGCCCTGGGCACCGACGTGGACTACAGCACCGACTTCTTCGCCACCGTGTCGATCATCGACCACGTCACCGGCACCAAGCGCGTCGTCAAGCTCAGCCCCAAGCCGGTCTTCCCCACCACGCCGCGCTGGTCGCCCGACGGCAAGTACGGCCTGGTCACCCTCTACAAGGGCGCGGCCGGGAACACGGTCGAGTACGGCTACGGCATCATCGACGTGGGCAGCGACAAGGGCCGCGCGTTCCAGGTCAAGGAGGAGGGCGCGGGCGAGTGGCGCTTCTTCTGGGACGTGGGCGGCCGGTCGGTGGGCACGTGGGTGGGCGGCAAGATGAAGTTCTACGACCTGAACGGCAAGCTCGTACGCACCCTGTCGGACGTCGGGTCGCCGGTCTGGGTGGAGGGCGACGACATCTCGCCGTCGGGCACCCGGTTCCTGGCCCACTGCACCTCCGCCGGCACCTCGTTGTGCGCCCGCTCCACCTCGGGCGACGACACCGCGCCCGTCACCATCCCGTTCACGAGCAACCGGCTCATCGGCTGGTGGGACGACGACCATCTGGCGGTGTGGCGGGCCAAGGGCGCCGGGTACGAGGCCGTGGTCATCGACCTGTCGGGGAAGGTCAGCCGGGTGCTGGCGACGGCGGGGAAGAAGGCGGAGTTCGACGGGATGGCCTTCAGGTTCGGCCGCAACGCGTCCTGAGCCCGCCGGGATCCTTCGCCTGCGGAGGCGCCCGGCCTAGGATCAGGGGGCCAGTCACATCCGAGGAGGCAGGCGTGGACATCACCGTCGTCGGCGAGGGCGCCGTCCTGGCCGCGCCCGACACACTGCGGCTGCACGCGGGGGTCGAGGTGCGCAGGGCGTCCGCGGCGGAGTCGTTCGCCGCCGTGCGCGCCGCCGCCGCCCGGCTCGCCGAGGCGCTGAGCGGGGCGGGGATCGCCGCGCAGGACGTACGCACGGTGGAGCTCTCGCTGGGCCCCGAGTACGAGGCGTACCCGAAGGTGGCCGCGTACCGCGCGGTGCAGGGCGTGGAGGTCGTCGTCCGCGACCTGGCCCGTGCCGACCACGTCATCGACACGGTGGCCGGCGTGGGGGAGGAGGCCAGGCTCAACGGGGTGGCCTTCGAGCTGTCCGACCCCGACAAGGTGCTGAAGGACGCGAGGGCGCGGGCGTTCAGGGACGCCGCGGCCAAGGCGGCCCAGTACGCCGAGCTGGCCGGGCGGCCGCTGGGCCGGGTCGTCTCGGTGAGCGAGGAGGTCAAGGGCGGGCCGCAGCCGATGCGCGCGTCCGTCGCGATGGCCGAGAGCGCCGCCTCGGTCAGCCCTGGCCGTCAGACCCTCTCGGTGAGCGTCCAGGTCGGCTACGACTTCGCCTAGCCCCGGGCCGGTCGGCGAGACTGTGCGGCGTGGACGAGACGACGCTGCCAAAGACGACGCTGCCAGAAACGACGCTGCCAGAGACGGTGCTGAGTGAGACGACGCCCGCTGAGACGGTGCTGACGGACGACGGGGTGGAGTTGTGGGCGGTCAGGGCCGGTGAAGGGCCGCCTGTGGTCTTCTGCCATGGCGGCCCCGGGCTCTGGGACACCCTGGAGGACGTGGCCGGGCCGCTGTCCGGCGTGGCGGCCGTGCACCGCTGGGACCAGCGCGGCTGCGGCCGCTCCCAGCGGACGGGGCCCTACTCGGTGGCCAGGACGCTGGCGGACCTCGACGCCGTGCGGCGCCATTTCGGGCTGGCGGACATGGTGCTGCTCGGCCACTCGTGGGGAGCGCAGCTCGCGTTGCGGTACACGCTGGAGCATCCGGAGCACGTGCGCGGGCTGATCTACGTCTCCGGCACGGGCATCGACCGGGGTGCCACCTGGCGCGACGAGTACGCCCGCAACCTGCGCGAACGGCTGGGCGGCGACCTGGAGCGCTGGCAGGCGCTGGAGAGCAAGGAGCGCACGGAGGCCGAGGACCGGGAGATGTCGGTGCTGCAGTGGACGGCGGACTTCGTCGACGACGCCCGGGACCACAGCCAGGATCGCAGCGGGAGCCACAGCCGGGATCGCAGCCGGGATCGCAGCCGGGATCACGGTCGCGCGCGGGAGCTCGCCGAGCGGATGGCGACGCCCTGGCTCGGGGTGAACTTCGCGTGCAACGCCGCCATCAACGCCGAGAACCGGCGCTCGTGGGGCATGCCCGAGCTCCACGCGGCGTGCGCGGCGTCGGAGGTCCCCGTGCTGATCGTGGACGGCGCCGAGGACATCCGCCCGCGCCGGGCCGTCGACTCGCTGGAGCGGGCGCTGCCCAGGGTGTCCCGCGTGGTCCTCGAAGGTGCGGGTCATCTGCCGTGGGCCGAGGACCCGGACGGGTTCCAGGCGGCGGTGAGAGCCTTCCTGACCACCTGAGACGAGCCGTCCCGGCCGAAGGACCGGCGGCGGGACGGCCCGTACGGCGGCACCCCGGGCCAGCCCGGCCTGGCGGGACGGCCCGCACGGCGGAAACCCCCGACCAGACCGGGCCCGGGACCGGTGGTTACGGCAGGGCGAGCATGCGGTCCAGGGCGGCCTTGGCCCAGCGGGTGGTGTCGTCGTCCACCGTGATCTGGTTGACGACGTCACCCAGGACCAGCGACTCCAGCGCCCACACCAGGTGCGGCAGGTCGATCCGGTTCATCGTCGAGCAGTAGCAGACGGTCTTGTCCAGAAACGAGATGTTCTTGTCAGGGAACGTCTGCGCCAGCCGCTTGACCAGGTTCAGCTCGGTGCCGATCGCCCAGCTCGACCCCGCAGGAGCGGCCTCCAGCGTCTTGATGATGTGCTCCGTCGAGCCCACGTGGTCGGCCTTGAGCACGACCTCGTGCCGGCACTCGGGGTGCACCAGCACGTTCACCCCGGGGATCCGGGCGCGTACGTCGTCCACGGACTCGGCCGTGAAGCGGCCGTGCACCGAGCAGTGGCCGCGCCACAGGATCACCCTGGCCCGTTCGAGCTGCTCCTGCGTGAGGCCGCCGTTCGGCCGGTGCGGGTTCCAGACGACGCAGTCGTCCAGGGACATCCCCATCTCCAGCACCGCCGTGTTGCGCCCCAGGTGCTGGTCGGGCAGGAACAGCACCTTCTCGCCCCGCTCGAACGCCCAGTCCAGGGCGCGGCGGGCGTTGGAGGAGGTGCAGACGGCGCCGCCGTTCCTGCCGCAGAAGGCCTTGATGTCGGCGCTGGAGTTCATGTACGTGACCGGAATCACCTGATCGGCCAGCCCGGCGTCCTCCAGGGCGTCCCAGCACTCCTCGACCTGGTCGAACGTGGCCATGTCGGCCATGGAGCACCCGGCCGCCAGGTCCGGCAGGATCACCTTCTGCGCGTCACCGGTCAGGATGTCGGCGGACTCGGCCATGAAGTGCACCCCGCAGAAGACGATGAACTCCGCCTCCGGCCTGGCCGCCGCCTGCTGGGCGAGCTTGAAGGAGTCGCCCGTCACGTCGGCGAACTGGATGACCTCGTCGCGCTGGTAGTGGTGGCCGAGCACGAACAGGCGGTCGCCGAGCGCCGCCTTGGCCTTGCGGGCCCGTTCCACCAGGTCGGGGTCGGAGGCGGGCGGCAGCTCGCCGGGACAGTCGACCCCCTTCTCGCTGTGCGGATCGGCGCTCTGGCCGAGGACGAAGAGTGGCAGCCCAGTCTGGGTGGCCATGGCCATACCCCCTTATCGTCGATTTGACGATACTCATGATGACACACGGACATACGTGGTTATTCCTGGGGGAGACGGACCGGGAATGTGTGGCATCGCCCAGGTGTTGGTAGCGTCATTAGTAGGACGTCGGAAACAGACAGCCGGGTTAGGGAGTCAGCAGATGACGGTTGAGAGCAGCGAGACCACGGCACAGGGCCTGATCCTGACTGACGCGGCCGCCGCCAAGGTCAAGAACCTGCTGGAGCAGCAGGGTGAAGAGGGTCTGCAGCTGCGGGTCGCCGTGCAACCGGGTGGTTGCTCCGGCTTGCGCTATCAGCTCTTCTTCGACGACCGTTCGATGGACGGCGACGTTGTGTCGGACTTCGGCGGCGTCAGCGTGGTCACCGACCGGATGAGCGCCCCCTACCTGCTGGGCGCCTCCATCGACTTCGTCGACACCATCGAGAAGCAGGGCTTCACCATCGACAACCCGAACGCCACCGGCTCCTGCGCCTGTGGTGACTCCTTCAACTAGTCGATGGCCGCCGGGTCCCGCTCGCCTTTGTGCGTGCGGGACCTTCGCGTATCCTCGTGGGGCCCATTGGCTTGCTGACAACGAGGAAGAAGAATCCCGTGCGCATCGCCGTCACCGGCTCCATCGCGACAGACCACCTGATGACCTTCCCAGGAAGCTTCGGCGATCAGCTCATCGCCGAGCAGCTGGACCGGGTGTCACTCTCGTTCCTGGTCGATGACCTTCAGATACGTCGTGGCGGTTGCGCCGCGAACATCGCTTTCGGCATGGGCTGTCTCGGCCTCAAGCCGGTCCTCGTGGGAGCCGTCGGCAACGACTTCGCCGACTACCGCTCGTGGCTGGAGCGCCACGGCGTCGACTGCGGATCCGTGCACGTCTCGGAGACGCAGCACACAGCGCGTTTCCTGTGCACCACTGACGAGCATCACAACCAGATCGCCTCGTTCTACACCGGGGCCATGGCCGAGGCCCGGCTGATCGAGCTGCAGCCCGTGTCCGACCGCGTCGGCGGTCTCGACCTGGTGCTGATCAGCCCCAACGACCCTGACGCGATGCTGCGCCACACCGACGAGTGCCGCCAGCGCGGCATCCCGTTCGCCGCCGACATCTCCCAGCAGCTCGCGCGCATGGCCGACGAGGACATCCGCAAGCTCGTGGACGGTGCCTCCTACCTCTTCTCCAACGACTACGAGAAGGGGCTCATCGAGCAGAAGACCGGCTGGTCCGACGAGGAGATCCTGGCCAGGGTCGGCGTCCGCGTCACCACGCTCGGCCCCAAGGGCGCCGTCATCGACCGCGCGGGCGAGCCGTCCATCCAGGTCGCCCCCGCCCCCGAGCAGGGCAAGGCCGACCCCACCGGCGTCGGTGACGCCTTCAGGGCCGGCTTCCTGGCGGGCGTGGCGTGGGGGCTGCCGCTGGAGCGCTGTGGCCAGGTGGGCAACCTGACCGCCACCCACGTGCTGGAGCGCGTCGGCGGCCAGGAGTACGAGCTCGGCCAGAAGGGCTTCCTGGAGCGGTTCGCCGCCGCGTACGGCACCGAGGCGGCCACCGAGGTCGCCGAGTACGTCCGCTGCTACCACCCCTGACGCCTGCTCGCCGTCCCGTCCCCGCCCGGCGGCAGGCGGGGACGACCGGTGCTCAGCGCAGGGCGTAGACGCGGTGCACGAACTCCGCGAGCTGGTTGTCGGGCAGGTGCTTGGCCAGGTCGGCCTCGGTGATCATGCCGGCGATCCGGTTGCCGTCCATCACCGGCAGCCGCTTGATCTGGTGCTCCTCCATCCGCGCCAGCGCCTCCTCCACGGTGGCGTCGGCGGGGATCCAGACCAGCCCGGTGGCCAGCTCGCCGGCCGTCACCGTGGCCGGGTCGTGGCCCGCCGCGACGCACTTCAGCACGATGTCACGGTCGGTGATGATGCCCTGCACACGGTCGTCGGGACCGCAGACGGGCAGGGCGCCGACGTCGTATTCGCGCATCATCTGCGCCGCGCGGTCCAGGGTCTCGTGCGCGGGTACGCACTCCGCCCCCGTGCTCATCACGTCGCGGGCGGTCTCGTGTCCCTTGGTCATGGCTCTTCCCCCCGAAAGTCGTCGCCTTCGGGGAACCCCTACCCGAAATGTCCGGGTATCAGTAGTTTCGTCGGACGTGGATGGCCCAGCCGCCCTCCGGCAGCTCGTACGAGCCCACATGGCGATGCGACTTGAGCCGGCACCACGCGGGCACGTCCGTGTAGGCCGCCGGATCGTCGGCCAGCACGGCCACCACGGCGTTGAGCGGCACGTAGTTGATCTGCTCGGCGAGCATGATGATCGGGATCGGGCATTTCTTCCCGAGCGCGTCGATCGTCAAAGCGGGCTGGGCTACCTCGGTCATGCGACTCCTGCGTCCTGGCGGATGCGGCGGACCAGATCGGGCAGTACGGCGAGAAATCTGTCGACCTCCGCCGCGGAAGCGCCCCTGGGCAGCGACACCCTGACATTCCCATGCGTCAGCACGCCCATCGCTTCCAGGACGTGCGATGGACGAAGCGTACTAGCGGTGCACGAACTTCCGGACGATACGGCGAATCCGGCCTTGTCGAGCTCGGTCAGCAACGCCTCGCCGTCTACGTACAGGCACGAAAAGGTCACGATGTGTGGCGCCCGGCCGACGGGGTCGCCGATCACCTCCACGTCGGGGACGGTCTTCGGGACCGTCTCCCTGATCCTGGCGACGAGCTCGGAGAGCCGCGCCTGCTCCTGCGCCGCCTCGGCGGCCATCGCGCGGAGCGCCGCCGCGGCGGCCACGATGCCGGGGACGTTCTCGAAGCCCGGCACCCGCCGCCGCTCCCGCTCGTCCTCGGGCAGGAACGAGCGGAACCTGGTGCCCTTGCGCACCACCAGCACGCCGACCCCGGCCGGGCCGCCCCACTTGTGCGCGCTGGCGGCCAGCACCGACCAGCCCGGCGGCACCGGCATCCGGCCGGCCGTCTGAGCCGCGTCCACGAGGAGCGGGACGCCGTGCGACCGGCAGGCCGCGGCGACCTCCTCGACCGGCTGCAGGGTGCCCACCTCGTGGTTGGCCGTCTGCAGGCAGGCCAGCGCCGTGCCGGGGCGCGCGACCGCCTCGGCGAAGGCGGCCGGATCGACCCGGCCGGTCAGGTCGACGCCCACGGTCTCCACCGTGCCGCCGTCGCGTTCGTGCACGCCACCGGCGTGCAGCACGCTGGAGTGCTCGACCGCGCTCGTCACCAGGTGGCGGCCGACTCTGCGCCTGCCGTGTAGGGTGCCGAGCACGCCGAGATGCGCGGCCTGCGTGCCGGACGAGGTGAACGACACCTCGTCGGGGCGCGCGCCGAGTGCCTCGGCGACCTCCGTGCGAGCCTGTTCGAGCAGCAGGTGCGCGCGGCGGGCCTGGCCGTACAGTCTCGCGGGGTCGGCCCAGCCGACGTCGATCGCCGCCAGCAGCGCCTCGCGTGCCTGAGGGTGGAGCGGCTCGCTCGAAGCCGCGTCGAAATACGCCACGAGACTCATCGTCCCACTTGCGGCGCCATCGAGGGGTCGCGCGGGAGGGCGGGGCCCTTGCACGCTAATGTGTCTGCAATCAGCTGTGCATTCTGGAAATACGAGCGCCCAAGGGAGAGACTCTTGGGCTTCATCTGTGGGGTAGGCGATCCGTGAGTCCGACTCGCCGTACGACGCGGCGTTCGTTGGCCCGGCGCAGGGTGCCGCGCGCCGCCGCTTTGGCGTTGCTGCTGGCCACTGCTACGGCGTGTGCTAATGACGTCCCTGAGGCCGACTGGTCTCGCGGCCTTCTTCCGGAGCACATCACCACGCAGGGTGATGTGGTCCAGGGTTTGTGGAACCCGGCCTGGATCGCCGCACTCGCCACGGGCGTCGTCGTCATCGTCCTGATCGTGTGGGCGGCGATCTTCCATCGCAAGCGCAAGACGACCAAGGCCGAGCTCCCGCCGCAGGTGCGTTACAACCTGCCGATCGAGATGCTCTACACCTTGATCCCGCTCGTGATGGTGTCGGTGTTCTTCTTCTTCACCGCGCGCGACAGCGCGGTGCTCACCCGTGTCGACGGCGACGCGCGGGTCAAGGTGAAGGTGGAGGCGTTCCAGTGGAGCTGGCGCTTCACGACCACCGTTGACGGCAAGACGCTGCAGCCCGTCGCCGGCATGCCGGTCAGCGACTACCACCAGGGCCCTCAGCTGGTCCTGCCGGTGAACAGCAAGGTCGAGTTCGACCTGTCGACCGACGACGTCATCCACTCGTTCTGGGTGCCCGCGTTCCTGTTCAAGCGCGACGTCATCCCCGGCATCCGCGAGGACAACCCGGGCCGCAAGTTCGAGATCACGACGCTCAACAAGCCTGAAGTCTACGCAGGCCGCTGCGCCGAGCTCTGCGGTGTCGACCACAGCCGGATGTTGTTCTCGGTGAAGCTCGTTCCGCAGCAAGAGTTCGACCAGTACATCGCGACCAACCAGGCTGGGAGTGCCCAGTGACCGCCATTCAAGAACCACTTCGCGTGCCTGTCAGGCCCGGCACCAAGGGCCAGGTGATCGCCAAGTGGCTGTCCTCGACTGATCACAAGATCATCGGGCATCTTTACCTGATCACCTCGTTCGCTTTCTTCCTGATCGGCGGCATCATGGCGCTGATCATGAGGGCCGAGCTGGCCCAGCCGGGGCTGCAGTTCACCAGCAACGAGCAGTTCAACCAGCTGTTCACCATGCACGGCACGATCATGCTGCTGATGTTCGCGACGCCGCTGTTCGCCGGCTTCGCCAACGAGCTGATGCCGCTGCAGATCGGCGCCCCCGACGTGGCGTTCCCCCGCCTCAACATGGTCAGCTACTGGCTCTACCTGTTCGGCAGCCTCATCGCCGTGTCGGGCTTCTTCACCCCGGGCGGCGCTGCCTCGTTCGGCTGGTTCGCCTACACGCCGCTGTCCAACGCGATCCAGTCGCCCGGCATCGGCGGCGACCTGTGGATCATGGGCCTGGCGCTGTCGGGTCTCGGCACGATCCTCGGCTCGGTCAACTTCATCACCACGATCATCTGCATGCGCGCGCCCGGCATGACCATGTTCCGCATGCCGATCTTCACCTGGAACGTGCTGCTGACCAGCATGCTCGTCCTGATGGCGTTCCCGGTGCTGGCCGCCGCGCTGCTGGCCCTGGAGGCCGACCGCAAGCTGGGCACCCACATCTTCGCCTCGGAGAACGGAGGGGCGCTGCTATGGCAGCACCTGTTCTGGTTCTTCGGCCATCCAGAGGTCTACATCATCGCGTTGCCGTTCTTCGGCATCGTGACCGAGATCCTGCCGGTGTTCAGCCGCAAGCCGATCTTCGGTTACATCAGCCTCGTGGGCGCGACGATCTCGATCGCGGGTCTGTCCATCACGGTCTGGGCGCACCACATGTTCCCGACCGGGCAGGTGTTGCTACCGTTCTTCTCGTTCATGACCTTCCTCATCGCGGTGCCGACCGGCGTGAAGTTCTTCAACTGGGTCGGCACGATGTGGCGAGGGCATCTGACGTTCGAGTCGCCGATGCTGTTCTCGATCGGCTTCCTCATCACGTTCCTCCTGGGCGGTCTGACGGGCGTCATCCTGGCCTCGCCGCCGCTCGACTTCCACATCAGCGACACCTACTTCGTCGTCGCGCACTTCCACTACGTGGTCTTCGGCACCGTCGTGTTCGCCATGTTCGCGGGCTTCTACTTCTGGTGGCCCAAGTTCACCGGCAAGATGCTCGACGACAAGCTGGGCAAGCTGCAGTTCTGGCTGCTGTTCATCGGCTTCCACACCACGTTCCTCATCCAGCACTGGCTGGGCGTGCTCGGCTTCCCGCGCCGCTACGCCGACTACAGCGCGGCCGACGGCTTCACCGACCTCAACCTGATCTCGTCGGTGGGCGCGTTCGTGCTGGGCGCCTCGACGCTGCCGTTCTTCTACAACGTCTGGAAGACCTGGCGCAGCGCGCCCAAGGTCACCGTCGACGACCCGTGGGGCTACGGCGGCTCGCTCGAATGGGCGACCTCCTGCCCGCCGCCGCGGCACAACTTCACCTCGCTGCCGCGCATCCGGTCCGAACGCCCCGCGTTCGACCTGCACTATCCGCATGTATCCGCCAAGTCCGCCCAGGAGGTCGAGGCCTGATGAAGGTCCAGGGTTGGCTGTTCCTGCTGTGCGGCCTGTTCTTCGCCGGTGTCGACGTCGCCTACTGGTTCTGGACCAAGGCGGCGACGGGCCACGGTGAGCCGGTCGGCACCACCGCCATGGCGATCTCGGTCGGGTTCGCGTTCATGGTCGGCTACTACCTGATGTTCACCGCGCGGCGCATCGGGCCGCAGCCGGAGGACAACAAGCAGGCCGACATCAGCGACGGCGCGGGCGAGATCGGGTTCTTCAGCCCGAGCAGCTGGTGGCCATTGTTCCTGTGCCTGGCGGCGGCCTTCGCCTTCGTCGGGTTCGTGTTCGGCTTCTGGATGTTCCTCATCGGCGTCCTCCTGATCCTCATGGCGATGATCGGGTTCGTGTTCCAGTACTACCGGGGCAACTTCTCGCACTAGCGCGACCGTCAGCGGGCGTCCTTTCCTTTGGGGGAGGGCGTCCGCTTTTTGGTGTTCTTTACCAGTGCACGGATGTGGTGATTCGATCACTCAGGGTAATAAAGGAGGCAGAAGCGGTTCGATCTTGGACGAGGGAGTCACTCGTGGGGCGCGTAGCGTATGGATCGGCCGGCCTGCTGGCCTTGGCGCTGCTGACGGCGTGCTCGGGCGGGCCTGCCGAGGGTCCCGAGGGGGCCGCCATGGCCGGCAAGGCGGCTCAGGCGCCCCCTGTGGGCTTCTCTCCGCCGGACAAGGCCGCCAACGTGCCCACGGACCAGACCGTGGTGGTGGCGGCCCACGGGGGCGCGTTGAAGAGCGTACGGGTGGAGGGCGGCAAGGCGGGCTCGCTGCCCGGTGAGCTGAGCGCCGACCGCACCCGCTGGCGCAGCACCGGCACCGCCCGGCCGGGCGCCTCGTACACGGTCACCGCGGTCTCCGTGAACGCCGCCGGCAAGCAGAGCGAGTCGACCAGCACGTTCACGACGGTCAAGGGCGGCAAGACGTTCGACATCCAGACCATCACCCCGAACAAGGACGACACCGGGCTGACGGTCGGCATCGGCATGCCGGTCATGATCACCTTCGACAAGCCGGTCGCGGACCGCGTCTCCGTCGAGCGGAACCTGTCCATCCACAGCACCAAGCCGGTGGAGGGGGCCTGGCACTGGTTCGACGACTCGCACGTGGACTTCCGGCCGGAGAAATACTGGCCCGCGCACTCGAAGGTGCGGGTGCAGGCGAAGCTGGCCGGCGCGCGGGGCGGGCCCGGCATGTACGGCAAGCGCGACGTCAAGCTCGACTTCAAGATCGGCCGGTCGCAGATCACCCGGGGCAGCACCGACAACCACGTGCTCACCGTCAGGCGGGACGGCAAGAAGATCCGCACGATGCCGATGAGCGCCGGCCAGGGCGGGCAGTGGAAGTACTACACCACCTCCGGCATCCACCTGGCGATGTCGCGCGAGCCCGTCACGGTCATGACCTCGCCGGGCATCGGCCCCGGCTCGGCCGGCTACTACCAGCTCACCGTCTACAACACCGTCCGCATCTCCAACAGCGGCGAGTACGTGCACAGCGCGCCCTGGTCGGTGGGCTCGCAGGGCAGCGCGAACGTCAGCCACGGCTGCGTGAACATCAGCCCGGACAACGCCGCCTGGTTCATCAAGAACACGCTGATCGGCGACCCGATCATCATCACCGGGTCGCCGCGCAAGCTGGAGCCCACGAACGGCTGGGGCCACTGGCAGGAGAACTGGAAGCAGTGGCAGAAGTGGAGCTCCCTGAAGGCGGGCCCCACCATGGCCCTGCCGTAAACGGGCCTGCCCCGCTTCGAGCGGGGCAGAAGGGCCTGGGCCGGGCGGAAGCCCTGGACCTGGGCAGGGCCTGGACCGGGCGGAAGGAGCCCCTGGGCCGGGCGGAAGGGCCCTGGGCCGCGCGGGAAGGTGCCTAGGGGCGGAAGGAGCCGCTGGCCTCGATCCAGCGGTCGAGGGTGGCCGAGGCGCCGCCGGAGTCGACCGCCTGCACCGCGCGGGCGTAGCCGTCGATCATGGCCGCGTCGAGGTTGTCGCCGGGACCGCTGAGCGACACCAGGGCCGCGGCGGCGTTGAGCAGCACGGCGTCGCGCACCGGGCCGGTCTTGCCGCGGACGAGGTCGTGCACGGCCTGCGCGTTGAACTCCACGTCGCCGCCCCGCAGCGCGCCCACGTCGGCGCGCGGGATGCCGAGCACCGCCGGGTCGAACGTGGTCTGCGTCGCGGTGCCGTCCTTGACCACCCAGACCGTCGAGGTGGCCGCGATGGTCAGCTCGTCGAGGCCGTCGTCGCCGCGGAACACCAGGGCGGAGACGCCGCGCTCGGCGAACACGCCCGCGATCACCGGCAGCATGCCGGCGTCGAAGACGCCGATGGCCTGGGCCGCGGGACGGGCGGGGTTGGTGAGCGGGCCCAGGAAGTTGAAGATCGTGGGAATCCCGATCTCCTTGCGCGTGGGCCCGGCGAAGCGCAGCGCGGGGTGGTAGACCGGGGCGAAGCAGAAGGCGATGCCCGCCTCGCGCGCCACCTGGGCGGTCTGCTCCGGTGACAGGTCGAGCCTGATGCCGAGGTGCTCCAGGACGTCGGCCGCGCCGCACGAGGACGAGGCGGCCCGGTTGCCGTGCTTGACGACGCGGGCGCCCGCGGCCGCGGCCACGATGGCGGCCATCGTGGAGACGTTGACGGTGTGGGCGCGGTCGCCGCCGGTGCCGACGATGTCGACCACGGGGCCCTCCACGCTCAGCGGCGTGGCCAGGTCGAGCATGGTGCGGGCCAGGCCCACCACCTCCGCCACGGTCTCGCCCTTGGCGCGCAGGGCGATCACGAACCCGGCGATCTGGGACGGCGTCGCGGCGCCGGACATGATCTCCCGCATCGCCCAGGCCGACTCGTCGGAGGTGAGGTGCTCTCCGGACAGGAGAGCGGTGAGCAGGGCGGGCCAGGTCGTCCGGGAGTCCATGGGCACCTACTTGGCGTTGAGTCGGGTGGCGGAGCGGCGGCGCATCAGGTCGGCCACGGTGTCGGCCAGGACCAGGGGCTCCAGGGGCTGCGACACGACGGCGTCGGCCTTGGACCAGTCGGCCAGCCAGCGATCGTCGCGCCTGGCGATGATCAGGCAGATGGGCGGGCAGTCGTAGACCTCGTCCTTGGCCTGGCGGGCGACGCCCATGCCGCCCGCGGGCTGGGTCTCGCCGTCGAGGATCGCGACGTCGATCTCGCCCGAGCCCAGCCACTGGTGGACCTTGGGCTCGGTGGCGCACTCCACGATCTCGACGAGGGGGACGTCGGCCGCGGGGCGCCTGCCGATGGCCTGGCTCACCTCGGTCCGGGTGGCGGCGTCGTCGCTGTAGACGAGGACCCTCATCGTGTCGTCGGTGCTCCCACTGGACATCACGGTCGCGCTCACTATCGCTCGTAGCGGTATGGTCACCCTGGATCGTACCGGTGCTCCGGGCCGCAATCCCAGGCCGCCCGGCCGGTGGGGCGGTTTGCTGGGTGTTTTGTGGCGATTATCCCAGGTTGGTTGGTGGTTTGTACCTGCTAACGGGGGGTCGTGCGCCGGACCGACCACCGGAACCGCAATAATGCTGCCCGTGGCGACAGCATCCGCAATAACTTCGACGACGGCAGCCCAGTCGTACCGCAGACCAAATCTGGTCAGCGTCGGTACGATCGTGTGGCTGTCCTCTGAGCTCATGTTCTTCGCGGCGCTGTTCGCGATGTACTTCACCATCCGGTCGGTGAGCACCGGCAACGGCTTCGAGTGGGGTCCCGCACTGCACAAGGCGGGCCTGGAGGTCGCAGAAGGCGCTCACCTGAACATCCCGTTCGCGACGGTCAACACGATCATCCTGGTTCTGTCGAGTGTGACGTGCCAGCTCGGCGTGTGGGCCGCGGAGAAGGGGCAGGTCGGCAAGCTCCGCTTCTGGTACATCATCAGCTTCCTCATGGGCGCGGTCTTCGTCGGTGGGCAGCTGTACGAGTACATGGAGCTGGCGTCAGAGGGCGCGACCTTGTCCGCTAACGCCTACACCTCGGTGTTCTACCTGACGACGGGCTTCCACGGCCTGCACGTGACCGGTGGCCTGATCGCGTTCCTGTTCATGCTGGGACGTACGTACGCCGCGAAGCGCTTTACGCATGAGCAGGCCACCAGCGCCATCGTCGTGTCCTACTACTGGCACTTCGTAGACGTCGTCTGGATCGGTCTTTTCGCGACCATTTACATTATTCGTTAAGGAACGGGATCTCTGTGACTAGGATCACCGCTTGGCGGCGGCATCCCCTCGCGAGATATGCCGTCCTGATTTTGGCGTTGGCGCTGGTCGGGATGGTATACGCCGCCTTTGTCCAGGCGGGCAAGCCTGCCGACGCGGCACTCGCGGCAGGCAAGGTCGATGACGTGGCCGAGGGCAGGAGCCTGTTCGTCGCGCACTGTTCGAGCTGCCACGGCATGAACGCGCAGGGCACCGCGACCGCGCCCACGCTCGTCGGCGTCGGCGCCGCGGCCGTCGACTTCCAGATGAGCACCGGCCGCATGCCCGCGGCCAACCCGGGCCCGCAGGCGCCGCGCAAGCCGCCGGCGCCCTGGGTCGACGAGACGACGACCCGGCAGGTCGCGGCCTACGTGCAGTCGCTCGGCGGCGGCCCGCAGGTGCCCGGGGCCGAGCAGGTCGACGCCAAGCTCGGCGACGCCGGCAAGGGCGGCGAGCTGTTCCGCGCCAACTGCATCCAGTGCCACAACTGGGTCGGCGCCGGTGGCGCCTTGACGCAGGGCAAGTACGCGCCCAACCTCAATGAGGCGACCCCGACGCAGATCTACGAGGCGATGGTCACCGGTCCGCAGGCGATGCCCGTCTTCAACGACACGACGATCACGCCGGAAGAGAAGCGCAGCATGATCGCGTACATCACTGAGGTTCGTGAGCAGCAGGACCCGGGAGGCTTCGGCCTCGGGCGCATCGGCCCGGTCACCGAAGGTCTCGTAGCGTGGATAGTGGGCCTCGGTGCCCTCGCACTCGCCGCCATCTGGATCACCGCGAAGAAGCGACAGAAGTCATGACTGACAACGAGCACGAGATAGAGCAGCCGGACGAACGCGTACCCAAGCGCGTCATCGGCACTCCCGCGCCGGGCACCTCGATGCTCGGCGCCGCGGAGGCGGCGGAGAGCGCCGACCAGGACGTCCCCGGCGTGACGCTGCAGGACGAGGCCAAGGCCCGCAAGGCGGAGAGGCTCGTGGCGCTCTGCTTCACGATCACCTTCCTGGCCGGCCTCGCGTTCATCGTCTCCTACGTGGTCTTCCAGGTCGGCAGCCCCGAGGCGACCGGCACGTCCAACCTCGCGCTGGGCAGCACGCTGACGATCGCGATCCTGGGGCTCGCGGTCGGCATCGTGATCTGGGTCCGCCAGATCATGCCGAAATACTCCTTGGTCCAGGAGCGCCACGAGATGGCCTCCGCCGAGGAGGACCGCGAGGTCGTGGCCGACACGTTCGTCCAGGGCGCCAACGAGAGCGGCTTCGTCAAGCGCAAGCTGCTGCGCCGCACGCTGCTGCTGGCCGCCGCGCCTCTGGGCCTGGCCCCGATCGTGCTGCTGCGCGACCTCGACAACAGCAAGATGCCGGGCGCCAAGTTCAACAAGACGCTGCGGCACACGGTGTGGGGTGAGAAGACCAAGGAGGGCAAGCCGCTCAGGCTCGTCGTCGAGGGCACGGGCCAGCCGATCCGCGCCGCCGACTTCAACTCTCCCGGCGGCATCCTGTCGGTGGTCCCCGAGGGCTACCAGCACGACCTCAACGCCCTCGCCAAGGCCACGCTCATCCTGATCAAGTTCCGGCCGGAAGAGATCAAGAGCGGCGTCAGGCAGAACTGGATCCACGACGGCATCGTGGCCTACTCCAAGATCTGCACGCACGTGGGCTGCCCCGCGGCGCTCTACGAGCAGAACACCCACCACATCCTCTGCCCGTGCCACCAGTCGACGTTCGACGCCGCCGACGGCGCGAAGGTCATCTTCGGCCCGGCCGCGCGGCCGCTGCCGCAGCTGCCGATCACCGTCGACGGAGAGGGCTACCTCATCGCCCAGGGGGACTTCGAAGTGCCCCCCGGCCCCAGCTACTGGGAACGCGGTGACGCCGAGGCCGCGGCGAGGGAGAAGGGAGGCCAGGCATGAGCGACGAACTCAACAAGGTGCCCAAGGCCATCGCGGGGCCGTCGACCTTCCTCGACGACCGCCTCGGCGGGGCCAACTTCCTCAAGCGCAACCTGCGCAAGATCTTCCCGGACCACTGGTCCTTCCTGCTGGGCGAGATCGCCCTCTACTCGTTCATCATCCTGCTGCTGACCGGTACGTTCCTGACGTTCTGGTTCAAGCCGAGCATGGGCGAGATCGCCTACGACGGCTCGTACGCGCCGCTCAAGGGCGTCATGATGTCCGAGGCCTACGCGTCGTCGCTGGAGATCAGCTTCGACGTCCGTGGCGGTCTGCTCATCCGGCAGATGCACCACTGGGCGGCCCTGCTCTTCGTGGCCGGCATGATGGTCCACGCGCTGCGGGTGTTCTTCACCGGCGCCTACCGCAAGCCGCGCGAGCTCAACTGGATCATCGGCGTGCTGCTGCTGACCCTGGCGCTGGCCGAGGGCCTGACCGGCTACTCGCTCCCCGACGACCTGCTCTCCGGCGCCGGTCTGCGGATCACCGAGGGCGTGGCGATCTCGCTGCCGCTGGTGGGGACGTACATCACGTTCTTCCTGTTCGGCGGGGAATATCCGGGTGAGGATGTCATCTCCCGGTTCTACGCACTGCACATCCTGCTCATCCCGGGCATCCTGCTGGCGCTGATCTCGGCTCACATGGTGCTCATGTGGGTGCAGAAGCACACGCAGATGCCGGGCAAGGGCCGGACGAACCAGAACGTGGTGGGCGCGCCGTTCTACCCGGCCTTCATGGCGAAGGCGGGCGCGTACATGCTGTTCACGCTCGCCGTGATCTCGGGTCTGGCGACGTTCAGCCAGATCAACCCGATCTGGTTGTTCGGGCCCTACACGCCGGCGGACGTGTCGGCGGGTTCGCAGCCCGACTTCTACATGGGCTTCCTCGAAGGCGCGCTGCGTATCATGCCGCCCTGGGAGATCAACCTCTTCGGCACGGCCCACGCGGGCACGCTGCCGCTGAGCGTGATCATCCCCGCGCTGGTGCCGATGGGCATCATCATGACCGGGCTCGCGCTCTACCCGTTCCTCGAACGCTGGGTGACGGGCGACCACCGCGAGCACCACGTCGTGGACCGGCCGCGCAACAACCCGCACCGGACCTCGATCGGCATGTCGGCGATCACGTTCTACGGCGTGCTGTGGCTGC
The DNA here is from genome assembly GCF_039539705.1 of Nonomuraea rosea. Taxonomy (NCBI): domain Bacteria; kingdom Bacillati; phylum Actinomycetota; class Actinomycetes; order Streptosporangiales; family Streptosporangiaceae; genus Nonomuraea; species Nonomuraea rosea. The sequence goes on from NZ_BAABDQ010000007.1 coordinate 210,118, forward strand.
TGGGCGCCAACGACGAGATCTCGGCGAACTTCCACATCGGCCTCAACTGGACGACGTACGGCGGCCGCGTGCTGATCTTCGTCGCTCCCGCGCTGGCCTACCTGATCACCTACCGCATGTGCCTCGGCCTGCAGCGTTCCGACGCCGCGGTCATCTCGCACGGGGTGGAGTCGGGTGTGATCAAGCGGCTGCCGCACGGTGAGTTCATCGAGGTCCACACGCCTCCGGCGGACGACATCGAGGCCCACATGCGCGGCAAGGAGCCGGTGCCGATGCTGCCGGTGGAAGAGGACACCGCGGGCATCCCGCCCAAGGGCATGCGCGGGCCGCTCGGCAAGCTCCGCGCGCGGATGTCGAAGGCGTACGGCGGGGAGAAGATCCCGCTGGACGACGGGCACGGGCACGGGCACGGGCACGGCGAGGACGGCCACGGCGAGGACGAGCACGCCGCCATCAGCTCCGGCGGTGACGACCGCAGCCTCACGCACTGACCGCGGACGCCACACGGGCCCGCCCGGTGAGAGCATCGCTCTCCCGGGCGGGCCCGTCCGCGTGTGCCGGCCCTGCTGAGGGGATGACCGCGCGCGTCAGTCGGACTCGGGGAAGCCGATCGAGAACGCCGCGTCCAGGTCGTGCTTGGAGTAGGTGCGGAAGGCGATGTGCGTCTCGGTGTGCAGCACGCCCGCGACCTTGTTGATCCGCCCGGGGATGACCTCGGCGATCTCCTCGTAGGCGGCCACCCTGACCATCGCCAGCAGGTCGTATGCGCCGGTGATGGAGTAGACCTCGCTGACGCCCGCGATCTCGGCGATCGTCTGGGCGACCTCCGGGATCCGGTCTACCTCTGCGTTGATGTGGACGATAGCCGTGACCATGCGGCAACTCTATCGGGTCACCTCAAGGCCGCCCCTCCCGCCCGCGCGGCTGGTCGAAGTGCCGGTAGGCCAGGTCGATGCGGGCCTTGTGGCGGGCGGCGCCCCTGGCGGGCAGGCTCCACTCGCCGTCCACCTCCACCAGCCGCACCCCCGGCGACTCCAGCCAGCGCAGGATGCACTCGGTCTCCTCGGCGCTGGCGGCGTGGACGGGGCCGGGCCCCGGGATGACGGCCTCGGCCGTGGCGGTCAGGGAGGCGACGAACGGGGTCGGATGGGTGCCTTTCCGCATCACCCCGGCCGCCGCCAGCCTGCCGTAGCGGACGACGTGGAGGTCCCAGCCGCCGTCGAACGCCGGGCTGGCGGCGACGAGCTGCGGGATGCGGGTGATGGCGCTCAGGCGCTGCATGCGGGCCGCCGTACGGACGAAGGAGGCCAGCCGGTCGCGGTCGATGGAGGCCTCCTCGTAGCGCTGCTCCACCGACAGCCGCTCCATGCGGGCCGACACGGCCGTGAAAACGGGCGTGGCATCGAGCGTCATGGCGCGGCGGGCGCTCTCCGCGTGCAGCGAGTATTGCTCCTGGGTCTCCCTGCCCTCGCAGGGCGCGCCGCAGCGGCCCATCTCGTGCAGCACACAGGCCGCGCGCCGGGTGCGCAGGGTGATCGGCTGGGTGCACTGGCGCAGCGGGACGGCCTCGTGCAGGGCGACGCGGGCCTCGTCGGCCAGGCGGGCACTGGTGAAGGGCCCCAGGTAGGTGGCGCCGTCGTCCTTGAGGTCGCGCACGATCGACAGGCGGGGGAACGGCTCGGTGGTGAGCTTGAGCCAGACGACCTTCTCCGGGAAGCGGGAGCGGCGGTTGTAGCGGGGCTTGGCGCCGCCGATCAGGCGCAGCTCCCTGACCTCGGCCTCCAGGGCGGTCGCGCAGACGATGTGGCGCACCCGCTCGGCGATGCCGATCATCTCGCGGATGCGCGGGCGGGTCTCGCTCGCGGTGAAGTAGGAGCGCACGCGGTTGCGCAGGTTGGTGCTCTTGCCGATGTAGAGGACCTCGCCGCGCTCGTCCTCGAAGAGGTAGACGCCCGGCGCGTGCGGGACGGAGTCGGCCAGGTGGCGCTTGCGCTGCTGCTCGGGCGTGGGCGCACGGACGAACGACTTGAGCTCTTCGAGCGTGTGCACCTGGAAGGACCCGGCCCGCTCGATCAGCCCGTGGAGCACGTGGACGGTGGCCCTGGCGTCCTGGAGGGCGCGGTGGCACGGGTCGGTGGGGCTGCGGAAGAACCTGGCCAGCGTGGCCAGCTTGGCGTTGGGCGTCTCGTCGCGGGTCAGCACGCGGCGGGCCAGGTCGACGGTGTCGACGACCGGGTTGGCCGGCGGCGGATAGCCCTGCGCGGCGCAGGCGGCCTTGACGAAACGGGTGTCGAATCCCGCGTTGTGCGCCACCAGCGTGGCGCCGCGGATGAACTCCAGGAAGCTCGGCAGCACCGCCTCGATCCGCGGCGCGGCCACGACCATGGCGTCGGTGATGCCGGTGAGCACCGAGATGAACGGCGGGATCGGCCCCCCGGGATCGACCAGCGTGGAGAACTCGCCGAGGACCTCGCCCGCCCGCACCTTGACCGCGCCGATCTCGGTGATGGCGTCCTCGGACGGGGAGCCTCCGGTCGTCTCGAGGTCGAACACGACGAACGTGACGTCGCTCAGCGGAGTGCCGAGCTCGTCGAGGGTGCCTTGAACCGAGTCCACGAACCAAGACCATAGAGAGGGGGACTGACAGGAACGAATCACCATCCCTCTTGATCCTTAGTTACCCTTCCCTGTATGTCCGCGGGAAGACTTGCCGGTCGCTACTCCCTGCTGCGCCCCCTGGGCGCCGGCGGTATGGGGAAGGTGTGGCTGGCCAGGGACGAGATGCTTGAGCGCGAGGTGGCGGTCAAGGAGCTCACGCTGCCCGAAGGCACGTCGCCCAAGGATCGGGCCGACCTGGTGACCAGGGCCGTGCGCGAGGCGCAGGCCACCGCGCGGCTGCGCCATCCCGGCATCGTGGCGCTGCACGACGTGGTCGTCGAGCACGAGCGGCCGTGGCTGGTCATGGAATTGCTGAGGGGCCGGACGCTGGCGGAGACGGTGCGCGAGTTCGGACCCATGCCGCCTGCTTATGCCGCGCGGGTCGGCGCCGAGGTGCTCGAAGCGCTGACCGTCGCCCACGCGCAGGGGATGCAGCACCGCGACGTCAAGCCGGGCAACGTCTTCCTGACCGACAAGGGCAGGGTGGTGCTCACCGACTTCGGCATCGCCAGGCAGGAGGGCCAGGCCACGCTCACCGAGCAGGGCATGATGATCGGCTCGCCCGGGTTCATCGCGCCCGAGCGGCTCGACGGCGAGCCCGGCGGGCCGGCCAGCGACCTGTGGTCGCTCGGCGCGACCCTCTACGTCGCGCTGACGGGCGCGTCCGCCTACGAGGGCTCGGCGGCCCAGCGGGTGCGCGCCACGCTGACGCAGCCGGTGCCGGTCGCGCCCGGCCCGCTCGGCCCGCTGCTGGCGGCCATGATGGCCCAGCGGCCGGCCGCGCGTCCCAGCTCGCACGCGGCCGTGGAGGCGCTCAGGCAGGTCGCCGCGGGCGGCCCCGCGCCGCGGCTGCCCTCGACCCAGGAGGTGACCGCGCCCGGCAGGGTCAAGCGGCGCCGCCGGGTCGTGATCTGGGCCGCGGCCGCGGCGGCGGTGGTCGTCGCGGCGGGCACGACCGGCTACTTCGTCCTGCGCGGCCAGGAGAGCGGGACGCCGTCGGCCTTCACCGTGCCCATGGACGTGTGCAAGCTGATCGGCTCGCAGGACGTGGGCAGGCTGCTGCGCACCCAGAGCCCGCCCAAAGGACAGCCCAGCTCCGACGAGGTCGGCCCCAAGTGCGGCTGGCCGATCTCCGGCAGCGGCGTGGGCCTGCAGGTGCAGAAGGACTCCGACACCGTCGACCCCTGGTCGATGACCGTGTCCTCGTCCCGCGTGCTCTTCCAGAACCAGAAGCGCTGGTGGACCAAATACGACAGCGTCGACTGGACGTGGCCCGAGATCGGGGTGAAGGAGTCCAGGACGGCCAAACGCACCCAGGTGCGCCAGATCGACGGGGTCGGCGAGGAGGCGTTCGGCGTCGAGCTGGCCGGCTCCACGGGCCGGGTGCACACCTCGTACGTCTACTACCGGCTGGCCAACCTGGTGGTCAGCGTCGAATACTCCACCCTCGCCGAGAGGCCGACCGACGAGGACGTCAAGCAGACGGCGCTGAAAGCGGCGCAGGCGAGCGTGCAGGCGTTGCGCAATGCCGGGTGACCTCTACCTCCTGGCAGGCCGCTACCGGCTGATCGAGCGGCTCGGGCAGGGCGGCGCGGGGACCGTGTGGCGGGCGATCGACGAGGTGCTCGACCGGCAGGTCGCGGTCAAGCAGGTGCGCGTGCCCGAAGGGCTGAGCCCGCACGGCCGGGCCGAGTTCACCGACCGGGCCATCCACGAGGCCAGATCCGCCGGGCGGCTGCGCGACCCGGCCATCGTGCTCGTCCACGACGTGGTCCTCGAGAGCGGCCAGCCGTGGATCATCATGGACATCGTCAGCGGCCGCTCCCTGGACAAGGTGATCAAGGAGCAGGGGGCGCTGCCGCCCGCGTTCGTGGCGGCGGTGGGGCTCCGCGTGCTGTCCGCGCTGGAGGTCGCCCACGCGCACGGCATGCTGCACCAGGACGTCAAGCCGGCGAACATCCTGCTCGACGCCGACGGCTCCGCCATGCTCACCGACTTCGGCATCGCCGCTCCGATGGGCGGGCAGGGCGACAGGTTCGGCAGCGCGGGCTCGCCCGGTTACATGGCCCCCGAGCGGCTCAACGAGCAGCCCTCGGGCCCGTCGTCCGACCTGTGGTCGCTCGGCGCGAGCCTGTACACGGCCGTGCAGGGCCGCGGGCCGTTCGAGCGGGCGCTGCCCGCGGCGGTGGCCGCCGCGGTGCTGCTGCACGAGCCGCCGTTCCCGGCCAACGCGGGCCGTGACCTCGGCGGCCTGCTGATGGCCATGCTGGCGAAGGACCCCGCGGCCCGCCCCACGACCCCCCAGGTCCGCGCGGCGCTGAGCGCCCTGACCGGCGCCGCTCCGAGGGGTTCCCTGGCGCGCTCCGGCGGCCGCAGGCGATGGCTGCTGCCCGCCGTGCTCGCCGCCGTCGTGGCCCTGGGCGCGGGCGGCTGGTACGCCGTGAGCGTGGCCGGCGGGCAGCAGGAGATCGGCAAGTTCGCGTCGGCGCCCAACCCCTGCAAGCTCCTCACCGACGCCCAGGCCGCCCAGATCATGAAGGGCGTCCCCGAACGCAGCCTGACCAGGCCCGGCGAGTGCCAGTGGCTCGTCCGCGAGCGGCCGGCCCGCCGCCTCGTCGTCCGCGCCTGGACGGAGAAGCCCGACGGTGACCTCGGCGGCCCGCAGGTGGCGATACGCCGCTTCACCAGCGAGAAGGCCAGCCGCGACGCCGCGAAGGGCACGGTGATGCGCCAGTCCTACGGCGGGGTCAGCGAGGTCACCGGCGTCGGCGAGGTGGCGATCCTCCAGAACGGTTTCCTGCGCCACACCAACAGCAACAAGAGCGGCAATTCCGACAGCACGCTCCTTTTCCGGACGAGCAACCTGCTCGGCGAGGTGATCTGGCATCGTGAGGACGTGTCCGTCGAGTCTCCGCAGGACAAGGGACCTGCCATCGACGCTGCCCGGCTGATCTCCGCAGAACTCTCGAAATGAGTACAAACACGCTGCAAGCACCTTGCAAGGGGTGTGACTAACATGTTTCCCCGCAAGTCAGGGCAACCCCAGGAGTCCCAGTGAATCCCGGTAGCGAGTACGAGCCACCCACCACCCCTCACCCGGTGCCGGGCAGGCCGTTCGAGCCGCCGATGCAGCCGCAGCAGCCGCCGTCAGGCCAATGGCCGGCGCAGCCCCCTTACCAGCGGCAACAGCCCAGCCAGCCGTACGGCCAGCCCCCCAGCCAGCCGCCGAGTCAGCCTTACGGTCAAGGGCCGGGCCAGCCGTACGGCCAGGCGCCGACACTGCCGCCGACGCAGCCGCCGATGCCGCCGCCGCGCAGGCAGCGGCCCGCGTGGCTGCTGCCCGCGCTGGCCGCCGCCCTCGTCGTGCTGGTCGCGGCCGGCGGCGTGGGCGCGTACCTGGTGTACGGCAATCCCTCGGGCGCGTCCTCCCCGCCGCCCGTCGCGAAGAGCGGCACCTCCTCCGGCCCGGCGGCGGGCGGGGCGGCCGGGCCCGACGTGTGCGCCATGCTGTCCAAGGACGAGGTCGACCGGCTCGTGCCCGACGCGACCGTGACCACGCGGTCCAGGGACGGCGACTACACGGTTGACTTCACCTGCAACTGGACGAACCAGCGGATCTCATTCGGCGAGTTCTGGCGGAGCAGGGAGATCGACGTCAGGATCGAGCAGCACAAGGGCGACGGCGCCAAGACCGGCCGGGCGATGGCACAGAACTCGTACGAGATCGACCTGCGCGGCGGCAAGTACGGCGAGACCGCCAAGCCGTCGCTGGAGTCCGGCGACAAGGAGTACGTCTCCCCGGCCAAGGACGTCCAGGGCGTGGGCGACGGCGCGTTCGCCCAATACACCTGGCGCCGCAACGGCGACCTGCTGTGGTACTCCTTCGGCAAGGCCTACGCCCGGGTGGGCGACATGACGATCGAGGTCAAGTTCCAGGCGGGCCAGCAGCGCAAGGACGCGCAGATCCTGTCCAGCGACGGCACGCAGTCCATCAACGAGGACAACGCGATCCGCGAGGTGAGCGGCCTGGTCGCGAACTTCGCCAAGGGCGTGGCCGCCTGGCAGGCCCAGCATCCGGACGTGCTGGCCAAGGCGGAGCCGTCGCCGTCGCCGTCCACGCTCTCGCCGAGCGCCCGGCCGACGCCGTCACCGACGGTGCTGGCCGCGTTCCCCGCGGAGTGCACGGCCGTGACGGAGCCGGCGACGCGGCTCGTGCCCGAGCCTGCCACCCGCGCGCGCGGCACCGAGGCCGGCGACGACAAGCAGACCGAGTGCCGCTGGCTCAACCGGGAGCTGTCCGGCGGCGCGGGGATCAAGAAGATCCGCAGCGCGCTGATCACCACGCACCGCTTCGCCAACCGGGCGGGCGCCGCCGACGAGCCCGCGGCCAAGGGCTACTACGTGAGCGAGTACGGCGGCGACAAGAACGCCGCGAACTCGACGATCGGCGCCATCACCTGGGGCAAGGTGACCGACGTGGCGGGCCTGGGCGACCAGGCGTACCAGCAGTTCGTGCAGACCAGGCAGGGCGAGGTCTCCGCCTCCAGCGGCTCGGTGCTGGTCCGCAAGGGCGCGATGGTGATCAGGGTCGACTACTCCGGGCACCAGCGGCCGGAGGACACGGCGACGAACTCGCCCAAGGTCAAGCTCATGGCCGAGAAAGAGGCGATGGACGGGGCGCTCACGCTGGCCAAGGCGTACCTGGCCGCGGTGGCGCAGCAGCCCGCGGGCGGCTGAAGGCGACCCGTCCTGACCGATGATCTGCGCCGGCGGTTAATGAGGCTGCAACCCGCTTGCAAGCGGGACAAATACGGTTATGTCTTGCAAGCATCTGAGCCGCGCGATCACGTTTGTCCAGTACAGGGGCATGGGCAAGCCATGGGGGATCACGCGGCTCATTGCTGTGCGGGGGCCGGTCGCTCGAGGAAGGGCTCGAGCAGGCCGGGGACGGCGTGCGCGGCGAGGTCCAGGCCGTCGCCGCGGCCCACGTCCAGCACGTCGTAGTGCCCGCTGCCCGCCGCCGTGGTCGCGGAGACGGTCAGCAGGCCGGAGCGGCGCTGGACGTACGACTCGGTGATCGTCCAGCCCGCGATGCCCCTGCGGTCCAGCGCGATCGTGCGCCGCACCACCGCGCCGCTCCTGCTCACCAGATGCCGGCCGCCGAGCGCGTGCCCGAGGCTTCCCGCACCCGACGCGGCCAGCCACAGCCCGGCCGCCAGCGCCGCCACGGGCACCAGCCAGATCCCGGCGCGCAGCCACGGCCAGGGCAGCGCCCAGGACGCCGCCGCCGTCCCCGCGGCCAGCACGGCCGACGTCACCAGCGCCCGCACGACCCGCCTGCGCCGGGCCGCCGCCGGATGCGCCACCAGCCCGGGAACGCGGGCGCCCGCGACGTTCGCGGCGATCTGCCCGGCCAGGCGGCGGGGGAGCGGCGGGGTGAGCGCGGCCACGTCCTCGGTCTCGTCCTTGGCCGCCTTGCCCAGCCCGGTGGCGATGGCCTTGACCCGCGCCCCGCCCGCCAGCCGCAGCAGCAGCGGCTCGCTGATCTCCACGCCGCGCAGCCTGCGCTCCTCCATCGTCAGCGAGCGCGTGGTCAGCAGCCCGCGGCGCAGCCGCAGCCGGCCGGGCTCGCGCTCCAGCCGGTAGCGCCCCCACGACTCGGCGAACAACAGGACGGCGCCGAGCGCGCCGGCCACCGTGTTCACCGCCAGCAGCAGCGGCACGGCGACCAGCGGCTGCGCCGTCACCCAGTCCCACAGGCCGGCCGTCGCGCTGGTGGTGAGCCGCTTGAACCCGATCGAGTCCAGCGCCTTGTACAGCGCGCCGAGCACCAGCGCGGCCCCGGTGAACGTCCACAGCGACAGCGGCGCGTACCTGATCCACGACCAGCGCAGCTCCGCGAGCGGCCCGTCCACCGCCACGGCGTCCGCCTCCTGGTGGAGCAGCACCCGGCGCAGCTCCTCGGCGTCGTGCCTGGTCAGCGGGTCGAGAACGAGCTCCGCCCCCTCGGCCGCGTGCTCGCCCGTGCCCACCTTGACCACGCTCAGCCCGAACGCCCTCCGTACCGGATCGGCCCGCAGGTCCACGCTGCGCACCCGGTCGCGCGGGATGGAGCGGTGCTGGCGGACGGTGAGCCCCGAGCGCAGTTCGAGGCGTTCCCGGGTGAGCCGCCAGCGGGTCGTACGGAGCCTCGCCGCGTCGTAGGCCAGCACCGCGGCGACGATCAGCACCGCCGCGCCCGCGCAGGCCGCCACGATGCCGCCGGCCGCCCAGTCCCGCCCCAGCAGGAACCGGGTCAGACCGGCCGCCGCGCCCGCCACGATCGCCAGCGACTTGAACGCGGACGCCCACAGGCTCCGCCCGGCCAGCCGCCGCCACCCGGCGCCCCCGTGCTCTTCAGCGGCGTGCGTCGCGCTCCCCTGTGAGGACGGCCCGGTCACGTCGCGTCTCCTCGCGTCGCGTGGGTGATCGCGGTCAGGCGCTCGGCCAGCTCGGCCGCCACCTCGTGGTCCAGCGCCTCGATCTTGATCGCGCCCGCCGACGAGGCCGTGGTCACCGTGACGTCGGCCAGCCCGAACAGCCGCTGCACCGGCCCCCGCGCGGTGTCGACCCGCTGGATCCGCGACATCGGCGCCACCCGCCACGTGTGGGTCAGCCATCCCTTGCGGGTGTAGACCGCCTGGTCGGTGACCTCCCACCGCTCCACCCGGTACGAGGCCCGCGGCGCCACCAGCGCCAGCGCCACGCAGCCCGCCACGAACACCGCCACCACCGCGCCCAGCCACAGCGGCCGCTCGGTGAGCAGCCAGTACGCCACCACCGCCGCGACGCCCACCGGCACCATCAGGATCAGCCACTGGACCGTCCACCACGGGATCGCCCGCGGATCGGCCTGGTTGCGCGGCGGGCGCAGCACGGTCGAGCTCACTTCCTGTCCTCCGCATTCTTCGCAGACCGGCTCACGGCCAGCAGCGCCATGCCCAGCACGCCCAGGACGATGGACGCGAACACCTCGTACCCCTCCAGCACCGGCAGGTGATTGACCACCAGCAGGTCGTGCGCCCAGCGCCACCATCCGAACAGCGTGTTCACCGCGCCGCCCACCCCTTGCAGGAGCAGCAGCCAGCCGAACACCTCCATTGCCGCTTTCATGTCATCAGCGTCGCGTTCCCCATGGGCCGCCCGCGTCGTCCCTAGGTCTCGGGAGACACCGACTTTGGTCGCTGTCGAACAGCCCCCGGCAGGGCTTAACCTCGATGAACGTGACAGAACTGCGCGGGGACGGCGTCCGCGCCCACGAATACCGGTGGGCGCTGCCGTCCGTGCTGCTCGGCGACGCCAGGGAGGGCCGGCGCGTGCGGCGCTCGACGCGCGACTGGATCGTCGACACCGGCATGTTCCTGGTCGCCTGCGGCCTCACGTTCCTGTCACTGGCCGAGATGACGCACGAGCCCGAGCCGCTCCTTGCCATCGAGCAGGTGGTGGGGGCGCTGGCCTGCGCCGCCGTGTGGCTGCGCCGCCGCTGGCCGGTCGGGCTGGCGCTGGTGACGACCCTGCTGTCGTCGTACCTGGAGCTGGTCGGCGGGGCCTGCGCCGTGGCGGTGTTCACGGTGGCGGTGCACCGGCCGTTCAAGATCTCCGGGCCGATCACGCTGCTGGGCCTCGTCACGCTGGTCCCGTACGTCATGCTGCGTCCCCAGGAGGATCTGAGCCCGGCGGGCGGGGCGGTGCTCGGCGTCGCCATCGTGCTGACGATCTTCGCGTGGGGGATCGTGATCAGGGCCAGGCGGCAGCTCGTCTGGTCGCTCAGGAAGCAGGCCGAGACCGCCGCCGGCGACGCCAGGCGCTCGGAGCGCGAGCGGATCGCCAGGGAGATGCACGACGTGCTCGCGCACCGCCTCTCGATGCTCAGCCTGCACGCGGGCGCGCTGGAGTTCCGTCCCGACGCGCCCGCCGGGGAGATCGCCAGGGCGGCCGGCGCGATCAGGACCAACGCCCACCTTGCGCTGCAGGACCTGCGCGAGGTGATCGGCGTCCTGCGGCACGCGCAGTCCGGCACGGACGACCTGGTGCCCGACCGGCCGCAGCCCACGCTCGCCGACCTGCCCGCGCTGGTCGAGGAGTGCCGGCAGGCGGGCATGGACGTACGGCTCGACCTGCGCGCCGCCGACGCCCCCGAGCACCTGGGCCGCAACCTCTACCGCATCGTCCAGGAGGCGCTCACCAACGCGCGCAAGCACGCGGGCGGCGCGCCGGTGGCCGTCACCGTGGCGGGCGAGCGGGGCAAGGGCCTCTCGGCCGAGGTGCGCAACCCCCTCTGGGCCCGCCACCCCCTGCGGCTGCCCGGCGCGGGCGCCGGGCTCATCGGCCTCACCGAGCGGGCGGAGCTGTCGGGCGGACGCCTTGAGCACGGCGCGACGCCGGAGGGCGAGTTCCTGGTACGCGCCTGGCTGCCGTGGCCGATGGAGACGACGCCCGAGACGACGCTGGAGGACGCATGACGAGCACCGCGGGATCCGCCGGGCCGGTCACAGGGCCCATCAGGGTGCTGATCGTCGACGACGACGCCATGGTGCGGGCCGGTCTGTCGATGATCCTGGGCGGCGCGGGCGACATCGAGATCGTGGCCGAGGCCGGTGACGGGTCCGAGGTGCCGCCCATGGTGGCCGAGCACCGGCCCGACGTGGTGCTGATGGACATCCGGATGCCGGGCGTCGACGGGCTCACCGCCACCGAGGCGCTGCGCGGCACGTCGGCGCCGCCCGAGGTGGTGGTGCTGACCACGTTCCACGCCGACGCGCAGGTGCTGCGGGCGCTGCGGGCGGGGGCGGCCGGGTTCCTGCTGAAGGACATCGCGCCCGGCGACCTGGTGGCGGCGATCAGGAAGGTGGCCTCGGGGGAGCCGATCCTGTCGCCCGCCGTGACGCGGCAGCTCATCACGCACGTGTCCGACGGCGGGGCGGGGGAGCGTACGGACCGGGCCAGGAAGCTGCTCGGCCGGCTCAGCGAGCGGGAGCGCGAGGTGGCGCTGGCCGTCGGGCGTGGCAGGTCCAACGCCGAGATCGGGCGGGAGCTCTACATGAGCGTGCCGACGGTCAAGGCGCACGTCTCGCGCATCCTGACCAAGCTCGACCTCAACAACCGGGTCCAGGTGGCGCTGCTGGTCTACGACGCGAGCACCTGAGCCTCACCTGGTCAGCAGCTCCTCGATGGTGGTCCGGTGCAGGACCAGGTCGTCGGGGTCGTCCGGCATGGGCTGCTCCCCGAAGTGGATCCGGCGCTGCCACACCCTGGCCATGATGATCCCGTGGCGGAGGGCCGCATACATTTCATAGAAGCCCAGGTCTCGGGCCTCGTAGCCTGTTATTTCGCGATATTTCCGGCAGACGTCGTCGGGGAGCATGAAGTCGGGCATGCCGGGAAGGTCGGCGGAGGTGGTGATGTCCTGGAACCAGCGGTGCAGGAAGATCATCCAGGACAGGTCCAGCTCGCGCGGCCCCACGGCGGCCATCTCCCAGTCGAGCACCGCCACCGGCGTGAAGTCCTGGAACATCAGGTTCCCGATCCGCGCGTCCCCCCAGCACAGCACGTCCGGCCCCGGATCCCGCGGCCAGTGCGACTCCAGCCAGTCGAAGGCCCGCTCCAGCACGGGGATGCGCAGCTTGCCGTGCGCCCATTCGTAGTAGGCCCGCTGCTCCTCGACGTGCCCGCGCAGGCCCGGCGTGCCGAGCGCCGGCAGCTCCCCGGGCGCGAGGGCGATCCCGTGCAGCGCCGCCACGATCCCGACGCTCGCGTCCTGCAGCCTGCGCCGGTCCTCGGGCGCCGCGTCGTGCAGCCACCCTCCGAACGTGTACGGCATCACGTCCGGCGGCACCTCCCCGTCCGCGCGCTCCATCACGAAGAACGGCGTCCCGAGCGGCTCCGGGTCGGGCTCGAACCAGAGCGTCCTGGGCGCTGGGATCCCAGCTTTTTCCCTGGCCAGGCGCATGACCTCGAACTGGGCCCGCAGGTCGTAGGACGGGAACACCGGGACGGCCTCCGCCGCTGGTGCGAGCCTGGCCACGCAGCGCGTCGTCCCCTCACTCCAGGTGGCGGTGAAGAAGAGGGTCTCGCTCGACATGCCGTTCCCGGACGGTCTGGACAGTTCGGACACCGATGCATCGGCGCCGACCCGGCGGCGCAGCCAGGCGGTCATGAGTTCGCGCAGTTCTTCCAGGTCGCGAGTGGAGGTGCGCATCTGCTCCGTCACGGTGGGCCTCCTGGGTGAACGGCTGCTCCTGCACAGTCGTATATCGCCTAGCAAGCGCTTGTCCATATACGGGTGGCCGTTACGGTCAGGTACGCGGCAGCCGTACCCTTGTCTGAAAGGGCATGTCACGAAGGGACAAGTGGGATGAGTTCAGCGGGTGAAGGCTTGTCTCGCCCGCTTCCCGAGCAGGTGCGGCTGAATGTCGTCGATCTGGCGGCTCAGGTTCTCGGGACGATGCCCGCTGTCTCCATCCCGCCGCCCCTGCGGGGGATCGCCAAGTTCGATCCGCGCAAACGCGCCAAACTGGGCAGCGCGCCCATCGCCGCCCAGCTGGAGAACGACAAGAAGTTCCGCGAGCTGGTCGCCGAGTCTGTGGCCGCCGGCTGGCCGGAGCTGGTCACGTCGCTGGCCGACGGCAACGTGCCGCCCGCCGCCGATCCCGTGCTCGTGGCCGCGGCGGCCTATCTGACCAGGCCGCCGGGGTGGGCGGAGATGATCGAGGCGGCCCGCACCGACCTGGAGCAGTCGGCGGTGGCCGCGGAGGGCTCGGAGCGCGAGGAGGCGGTCGCCCGGCTGCGCGAGCAGCTCGCCGCGCAGAAGAACGCCGCCAAGGAAGAGGCCGAGCGGCTGCGCGAGCAGATCAAGGCGGCCCGCGCGGAAAACTCCGATCTGCGGCGCAAGCTCCACGACTCACGGGAGCGGGCCAAGTCCGCGGTCCAGCGGGCCGAGCAGATGGAGCAGGCGGCCGACGACGCCAAGTCCGCGGCCACGGCGGCGGGCAGCGCCGGCGAGTCCGAGCTGCGGCGGCTGCGTGAGCGGCTGGCCGACGTGGAGAAGCAGCTCGAAGCCTCGCGCAGGGCCGCGAGGGAGGGCAGGAGCATCGAGGACGCCCGCGTCAGGGTGCTGCTCGACGCGTTGCAGGACGCCTCCGCGGGGCTGCGCAGAGAGCTGGCCCTGCCCACGACGATCAGCAGGCCGGCGGACTCGGTCGCGGCGATCACCGGGGAGCGTCCCGGCGTGCGCGGGGTGCCCGCGCGGGCGCTGGCCGACGACGACCCGCAGCTCCTCGACCAGCTCCTGGCGCTGCCGCAGGTCCACCTGATCATCGACGGCTACAACGTCACCAAGACCGGCTACGGCACGCACACCCTCGCCGACCAGCGCACCCGGCTGATGACCGGGCTCGGCGGGCTGGTGGCGCAGACGCGGGTCGAGGTGACCGTGGTGTTCGACGGCGCGGAGCTGAACTCCCCTGTTCAGGTGGTGGCGCCGCGCGGGGTGCGGGTGCTGTTCAGCGCGCCGGGGGAGATCGCCGACGACCTGATCCGCCAGCTCGTACGCGCCGAGCCGCCGGGCCGGGCCATGGCCGTGGTGTCGTCGGATCGCGAGGTCGCCGAGTCCGTCCGGCGGATGGGAGCCAGACCCGTTCCGTCTGGTTTGCTGCTGCGCAGGCTGGGCCGGGCCTAAATTTTTATGAATTCTGGAGATTTGCCAAGTTTAGGTGGGACCTCACCCGCCACTTCTGTACTATTTCGCCCCAGATATAATCCCTGGGAGGCGACACTGTGAGGTTTGGTCGGGTGCCGGTGGCCACGGGTCTCGTGATCGGGCTGGTACTGGTTCCGGTGGGTGCGGCCGTCGCTGATCCCAAGCCCACGCTCGGCCAGGCGAAGGCCAAGCTCGCGAAGCTCAACGACAAGGCCGACAAGGTCGTCGACCGCTACAACACGGCGAACGAGCGCTACAAGACGGCCAAGGGCTCCTACACGAAGCTGAACGACCGCTACAAGCGCAAGCTGGAAACGGTCGAGAGCCTGCGCACGCAGGTGGTCAACATGGCGGTCGACAGCTACAAGCTCGGCGAGTACGCCACCTCGTGGCCGGGGCTGGTCGGGGCGAATCGTCCCGATGACCTGCTGGCCAGGATGGCGTTGACCGGTCAGATGTCGCAGGAGCGGGCGGAGAAGCTGGCCGCGTTCGATCGGGAGAACCGCGGGCTGAAGACCGAGCGCGACAACGCGGAAGAGGCGCTGGAGGCGGCCGACAAGGAGCGCGACGGGGTCGAGAAGGAGCGCTCGGAGATCCAGAAGCTGATCGCCCAGCAGAAGAAGCTGCTGGACAAGCTCGGGGCGTACAACCCGGGCAATCCGAACAGCGTCGGCATCAAGTACACCGGGCCGGCGTCGGGGAGTGGGGCCGCGGTGCTCCGGTTCGCGTTCGCCCAGGTCGGCAAGCCGTACATCTATGGCGGGACGGGGCCGCGCGGCTACGACTGCTCGGGGCTGACCCAGGCGTCGTGGCGGGCCGCGGGGGTGTCCTTGCCGCGTACGACGTGGCAGCAGTGGGCGTGGGGGGCCAGTCGCAAGGTCTCGCTCGACGCGCTGCAGCCGGGTGACCTCATCTTCAGCGAGGGCTTGGGACACGTCAGCATTTATGCGGGCAACGGGCAGATTGTCCATGCGCCGCAGACGGGCGACGTCGTCAAGGTCGTCAAGATGTCGTCCTACGGCCGCCGCATCGTCGGCGCGATCCGCCCATGACCGCGCCCTTCTGACCGCAGGCGGTTTCCCATGGGTGCCGGCCGCATTACGGCCCGGCACCCGGGATCAGTGTGTACGTGCTGTGCGCAGGGGCCGTGAGCGGCGCGCCCCAAGCCTGAGCCCCGTCCAGCGCGTCACTCAGGCGGGGGCCGTCAGTGTGGCGAGGAACGCGGAGACGGCGGCCGCGCGGCCGTCCGGGGGCAGGGCGGCGGCGAGGACCGCGCGGGAGGGCAGCGGCGGCGAGGGCCGCAGGAGTCGGATGTCGGGCCGGGCGGACGAATGCCCGGCGATCGACGGATACAACATGATCCCCACGCCCGCCGCCACCAGCCCCTGCCTGCCGTTCCAGTCGTCGCAGAAGTGGCTGATCCGGGGCGCGCGCCCCAGCGCGCTCGTGAGCTGCGAGACGGGCCCGAGGCAGTCGGGATGCGTGCCGTCGATCCACGGCTCGTCGGCCAGGTCCCGCAGGCGCACCCGATCCCCCTGGGCGAGCGGATGCGCGGCGGACAGCGCGACCAGCAGCTCGTCCTCGTGCAACGGCGTCACCGAGATCCCCGGTGCGCTCGCGTCGTCCCAGGCGGTCAGCAGGGCGATGTCGGTCTCCCCGTCCAGCAGCGCCGCGCACGCGTCGTGGGCGCCGGACCGCACCGTCATCGACAGCTCCACCCCCGGATGGCTGGCCGCGAACGTGCGGAAGCGTTCGGGAAGGTAGCGCGTCGCGGCGCTGGGGAAGGCGGACACCCGCACCCGTCCCGCCTCCGCGCCGGCGAAGGCCCGCAACCGGGTCTCGAACAGCCGCATCCCCTTGAGCACCTCGTCCGCCTGCTCCAGCGCCGCCCGCCCCGCGTCGGTGGGCCGCACGCCGCGCGGCAGCCGCTCGAACAGCCTGACCCCCGTGTGCCGCTCCAGCATGGCGATCTGACGGGAGACCGCGGGCTGGGTCATCGACAGCTCCTCGGCCGCCGCCGAGAACGAGCCGAGCCGGCCCACCTCCGCCAGCACTTTGAGCGACCAGATCTCAAGCATGCGCCCAGCTTATGGATTCCATGCCGAACCTGCAGTGGTGCTGATACGTCTCCTTCGCCATCCTCGAAATATGACGACAAAGGACTACGACAGATGGCTAGATGAGGTGCTCCAAGGCACCGGGCGGCGCGTGCTGGACGCCGGTTGCGGGCGCGGCGAGCTGGCCGCCGAGCTGACGCGGCGGGGTCACGCGGTCACCGCGATCGACGTCTCGGAGGCGGCCGTCGCGGCGGCCAGGGCGTCGGGGGTGCCCGCGCGGCTGGCCGATCTCGCCGATTACTACGACGACGAGCCGTTCGACGCGGTCGTCATGTCGTTGTCGCTGCATCACATGCACCCGCTTGGAACCGTGCTCGGCCGCGCGTCCGAGCTGCTGGGGGAGGGTGGGGTGCTGGTGCTGGACGAGTTCGCGTGGGACTGGGCGGACGCGGCGGCGGCCGCCTGGTTCTACGATGCGGCGTCGTTGCTGGCCGCCGGCGGGCTGGCGGACTTCCCGCGCGAGGCCGGCAGGGACCCGGCCGAGCGGTGGCGGGAGGCGCACGAGGATCACGCGACGGGCGCGGCCATGCTGGCCGCCGTCGCCGAGCGGTTCGAGGTGCGGGACGTGCGGCGGGAGCCGTACTTGTCTCGATATATCAGCGGAAAGCTGACAAACGGCAGCACAGAGCTCGTGAACGAGCTGTGGCGCATCGAACGGGAACGTATCGCCTCCGGCGCCCTCCCGCCCACGGGACTCAGGCTCACGGCGGTACGCCTGTGACGAAAGGGACATTTGGGACCTGACAAGCGGGTGTATCAGGAAGTGTGAGCAGGGTCACATTTAGATAACGGAACCTGGTGTTCCAGCAGGGGTTCCCGCTCTGACTGACACCTGTATCTGATCTTTACAACCTGAGTCCCGCTTTGCTGATCCTTGACCTTTCGGCGTAGCTTCTGGCGTCGCGGCGAACACGCCATGTTGCCGCGAACCCGCGTCGGTCCCTCCCGACGTGAGACAGATAGAAATCCGTCGGTCGCCGTCGATATCCCCATTTCGACACATCAATCAGGCGGCGGCCTGCCGAGTCCGTGCAGCCAGGAGCACGGAGCCGGGGACCCAGCGATCCCAATTCCCCAGGGATCAGGGGTGAATCGGCGCGCCAATCGCGCCGTAGGGCGACTTCCAGGCCCGAATCCGTCAGCTAACCCGGTAGGCGTTCGTGGAAGACACAAGGAGAAATCCTGTCTACCTCCCTGCACAACCCCCGTCTGTCCCGCCTTGCCCTTAGTGGCGTAGCGCTCACCATGACCGTGACGGCCGGAGGTTTGGTCCTCCATGCCCCCACGGCTCAGGCGGCGACGAGGAGCGAATCGGTCGGAACTTTCCCGGTCAAGGCGGCGACCACCGCCGTGACCTCGACCGCTGTGACCTCCGTGACCTCGAAGAGGACCACGGCCGCCCGGCAACGGGCCGCCAAGGTCGCTCGCCAGCAGGCGAAGGCCCGCAGGGCCGTCGCCGTGGCCAAGAGCCAGATCGGTGATCCGTACAGGTACGGAGGCACCGGGCCTGGTTCGTTCGACTGCTCCGGTCTCGTCCAGTATTCCTGGAAGAAGGCCGGAGTCAGGCTCCCGCGCGTGGCGAGCAGCCAGTTCGCACGCACCAGGAACAAGGTCTCGTGGCGCAAGCTCAAGCCCGGCGATCTGATGTTCTTCAGCGGGCTCGGCCATGTGGGCATGTACGTCGGCAAGGGCAAGATGATCCATTCGCCACGGACAGGCGAACGGGTGCGCATTGACAAGCTGGGCGGGTGGCGCAAGTCGTCGTTCGTCGGCGCAGTCCGTCCCGGCATGTGATTCCGCCCCGCCCGGTTATCCGGGCGGGGCGTTCGCGCTTTTTATTTTTTACGGCGGATTTTATTTTTTTACGGCGGAGCCAAGGGCGCGCCAATCACCGCACGTGGTCCGCGCCTCCAGGGAGACGCCCGCTGACCGGTGCCCATGATCCGCCGCAACGCCGCCCACTGGGCCAAGACCTGCACAGCCGCTGGGCCAAGACCCGCCCGCTGGGCCAAGACCCGCCCGCTGGGCCAAGACCCGCCCGCTGGGCCAAGACCCGCACAGCCGCTGGCAGCCAGCTGGCGTCCCAGCGGCTTCGCAGGAACGCTCGCCACCGCCCCCACGGTCGCCCAGCTCCGCCATCGTCCGGCCAAGGTGGCAACGGCCACGCCCGCAGCGCAGGGCGGCTTGCAGTCCGGCACGCGGGCGGCCTGCGGAGTGTGGGCTGCGGCGAGCGACATCAACAAGGTGGCAACGGCCACGTCCGCAGCGCGGCGGCCTGCAGCCCGTCACGCGGGCGGCCTTGGAGCCCGGGCCGCGGCGAGCGTCGTCAACTGGGTGCTCTGGCTGATCGTGAGCGGCGATCGGAGGGCGATCATGGCCCGCGTGGCGGCCAGCCGGCGACGATCCCGAGTGACGACCCTCGACCGTCGGTGGTGACGGATCGGGCGAGGGCGGCTGGGTAGTCGTCCTGGGCGGCTACGATCGGGCAGCGTGTCGGGGCGGGTGAGCAGGCGAGGGTTGGTGGCCTGCCTGGCGTTGCTCGCCTTCGCGGCCCCCTCCTCGGCTCCCGAGCCCCCCGACCTCCCTCCCGCACTACGGGACCTGTGGCGTGAAGGCGTGGTCGTCGCGCGGGGCGCGCGGTCCGTCGTCATCGGGCACCATGCGGGCCAGAGCTCGCTCGACGACCTGGCGCGCAGGGCCGACGAGGCCGGGCGGCGGGTCGCCGCCGTGCTGGGCCGGCCGGTGCGTCCGCTGATCGTCGTACCGGACTCCACCCGGGAGGCCGCCGGGCTGGCCGGGGCGGCGCGGGTCGACGGGCTGGCCGCCGTGGCGGATCACGGGCGGGTGATCGTCGTTCCCGAGTTCTTCGCCATGCTCAACTCCACGGGCAAGGACGTGGTCCTGACCCACGAGCTCACCCATGTCGCTGCGGGTACCGATCATCTGCCCGTCTGGCTCTACGAAGGGTTCGCCGACTACGTCGGTTACCGCGACGCCGGGATCCCCTTGCGGACCGCCGCCGCCGAGCTGGCGGCTGAGGTGCGGGCCGGGCGGTTGCCGAGCGAATTGCCCGGACCTGCGGCTTTCGCGGCGGACGGGCGTGACCCCGAACGCCTTGCGCGGGCGTACCAGGAGGCCTGGCTGGCGTGTCGCTTCCTCGCTGACCGGTTCGGTGAGGGGACCCTGGTGGGGCTCTACCGTGCCGCACAGGCGGTCGGCGTCGATCGGGCGCTCGCCTCAAGGGGACTCTCGACGGCCACGCTCACGGCACGGTGGCGCGACTACGTGCGTGATCAGCTCGCGTAGACGGCTCGTGTGAAGGGGAGGCAGATGAGCGAACGGCAAGACACGGAGGACTCGGCGCCCGAAGGGGAGGAGCCCGGCGGGGCGGTGGCCGCCATGAGAACGGACCAGCCCGCTCCAGCAGGCCATGCCGGTGCGGCCGGCGATCTCGGCTCGACCGCCGACGGCGGGATGGCGGGTGAAGACGGTGCGATCGGCGATCCCACTCCGGCCGGTGCTGCCAGTACAACGGCGGGTGCTGCCAGTACAACGGCCGGTGCTTCCGGTACAACGGGCGGCGTCGCTACGACAGGCGGTGTCAGTACGACGGGCGATCGTGGACCGGCCGATGCTATCGGTACGACGGGCGGTCATGGTCAGGCTGGCGCTGCCGGTGCCATGGGCGATCATGCCACCGCCGGTGCTGTCGGTGCGGCGGGCGGTCGTGGTTCGGCCGGGGGCCGGGGCGCGGTGACGGAGGCCGTACCGGGAGGAAAGGGAAGCGGGGCGCGGGCGGAGGGCTCGGAGCGGGGGCATGGTGGGGATGTGTCCGTGAAGCGAGACGGCCGCCCCGGCGGCGACGGCTCCGACGACCCCAGGCTGCGGCGCCAGGCCGCCGTGGCGCTGGTGCTGCTGGGTCTGGTGACCCTGGCGGTGGCCTTGTTCAGCACCCCCTGGGGAGTGCTGACCGGCGGAGCGCCCGATCCCGCGCGTGACTTCAGCGGGCAGCAGATCGCCAGGTCGCAGGCGTTCGACGCGGCCGCGACCCTGCCGAGCTACCTCTCGCTCGGCCTCACGATCATCGTGGCGGGCGTGCTCGTCGCCACCCCGTTCGGCGCCATTGTGCTGGGCAGGCTCAGAGGGCCCTGGTGGTTGCGGGTGATCCTGGGCGTCGTGGTCATCACCGCGCTCGCCGAGGTGATCAGGTGGCCGCTCGGCATGTGGGTCGAGACGCTGCTGCGCGACTACGGCCTGTCCACCCAGGACTGGGCCGGCTGGGCCGCCGACCGGCTCAAGAACATCGGCGTCGAGACGTTCCTGCTCGCCCTGATGCTGCTCGCGCTCGTGGCGCTGGCCCGCAAGTTCAGGCGCTGGTGGATCCCGGCCGCGATGGGGGCGTTCGCGCTGACCGTGGTGGCGTCGTTCGTGTATCCGGTGGTGTTCGAGCCGCTGTTCAACGACTTCACCTCCATGCAGCAGGGACCGTTGCGGACGAACCTGCTGGCGATGGCCGAGCGGGACGGCGTGCCGGTCGAGGACGTGCTGGTCGCCGACGCGTCGCGCAGGACGACGGCGCTCAACGCGTACGTGTCCGGCTTCGGCGCCACGCGCCGGATCGTCGTCTACGACACACTGCTCAAGGCTCCGCAGTCAGAGGTCGAGCTGGTCGTGGCACATGAGCTGGGACACGCCAAGTACAACGACGTGCTGTACGGCACGCTCATCGGCGCGCTGGGCGCGGCGCTGGGCGCGATCCTGCTGTATCTGCTGATCGGGCCGATGCGGCGGCGCGCGGGCGTCACCTCGATCACCGATCCGCGGGCGGTCGGCGTGGTCATGGGCTTGATGACCCTCGGCGGCCTGATCCTGGGCCCGGCCCAGAACGTGATCAGCCGCCACATCGAGGCCAGGGCCGACGTGCACGCGCTCGACCTGACGAAGGACCCGGTCACGTTCATCGCGATGCAAAAACGCCTGGCAGTCACCAATATTTCCGACTTGTCGCCGGATGCGGTGGAATATGTGCTCTATGCCTCCCATCCCTCCAGCCCTCAGCGCATCGCCATGGCCCGCGCATGGGCCAAGCTGAACGGCGTCCCCGTGCCGTGACAAGCGCCGTCGCAGGCGCCGCGCCAGGCACGGGGACGGGCACGAGCGCAGGCACGGATGCGGGCACGGATGCGGGCGCGGGCGCGGAGACGGGCCTGGTGACGGGTACGGCAATGGGTCCAGCGACGGGCCCGGCGACCGGCCCAGAGGCGGGTACGGCGGCGGGTACGGCGGCGGGTGCGGGGGCCGTGCCGGGCGATGCGGCCGGCGTGGTCATCGTCACGAACGACTTCCCGCCCAGGCCGGGCGGCATCCAGTCGTTCGTGCACGGCCTCGCGCTCCGCACGCCCGGCGTGGTGGTCTACGCCCCCGCCTGGCCGGGTTGCGAGGAGTTCGACCGGCGCCAGCCGTACCCGATCGTGCGGCATCCGACGCGGCTCATGCTGCCCACCCCGGCCGTCGCGCGCAGGGCGGCCGGGCTGGTGGCCGAGTACGGCGCGGGCACCGTGGTGTTCGGGGCGGCGGCGCCGCTCGGCCTGATCGCCCCCCGCCTGCGCGCGGCGGGGGCGCGGCGCGTGGTGATGCTCACCCACGGCCACGAGGCGTCGTGGGCGAGCGCGGCGGGCTTCCGCGCGGTCCTGCGCAGGATCGGCGAGCACGCCGACGTGGTGACCTATCTGGGCGACTACACGCGCGAGCGGCTGGTCGCCGCCATCCCGCCGGGCAAGCTCGTACGGCTCGCGCCGGGCGTGGACCTGGCCCAGTTCCACCCCGGCGCGCCCAAGGCCGAGCTGGGCCTGGCGGGCCGCCCGGTCGTCGCGTGCGTGTCGCGACTGGTGCCGCGCAAGGGCCAGGACCAGCTCATCAGGGCCTGGCCCCAGGTGCTGAGCGCGGTGCCCGACGCCGTGCTGCTGCTCGTGGGCGGCGGCCCCTACCGGCGCAAGCTGGAGCGGCTGGCGGCCGGGCAGGAGTCGATCAGGTTCACCGGTACGGTGCCGGCCGCCGCCCTGCCGGGCTACTACGCCGCCGCGGACGTGTTCGCGATGCCGTGCCGTACCCGGTGGAGGGGGGTTGACGTGGAAGGGCTCGGGATCGTGTTCCTGGAGGCGTCGGCGACCGGGCTGCCCGTGGTCGCGGGCGCGTCCGGCGGCGCGCCCGACGCCGTGCGCCTGGGCGAGACCGGGCTCGTGGTGAACGGCGAGGACGCGGGCGAGGTGGCGCAGGCCGTCGTCGAGCTGCTGAGCGACCCGCAGAAGGCACGCAAGATGGGCGCGGGCGGGCGCGACTGGATCGCCCGCGAATGGGCGTGGGACCACGTCGCGGCCCGTTTCCGCGCGCTGCTCTGACCCCCCGTCAGCGCCGCGCCGGTCCTTCGCGGCGGGGTCCCTTACGGCGGCCCCTTACGCCGGTCCCTTGCGCCGGTCTTGTGCCGGCCGTGCGTCAGCCCTTGGTCGCCCCCAGCGTGAGCCCGGCGACGAACTGCTTGTGCAGGAGCTGGAAGACGATCAGCGTCGGCAGCGCCACCAGCACCGATCCGGCCGCCAGCAGGTTGTAGTCGGTGAAGAACTGGCCGCGCAGGTTGTTCAGCGCCGAGGTGACGGGCAGCTTGTCGCCCGACGACATGAGCACCAGCGCCCACAGGAAGTCGTTGTACATCCAGGTGAACTGCAGCGTGGACAGCGCCGCCAGCACGGGGCGGCACAGCGGCAGCGTCAGCCGCCAGTAGCGCTTCCACACGCTCGCCCCGTCCACCAGCGCCGCCTCGGTGATCTCCTCCGGGATCGTGCGCATGAAGTTGGCCATGACGAAGACGCAGAAGCCGAACTGGAAGGCCACGTGGATGAGGATCAGCCCGAGGTAGGAGTCGTAGAGCGCCTGGGAGTCCGACAGCCACTCGGGCAGCGGGATCAGGGTGTAGAGGGTGTAGAGGGGAGTGATGAGGACCTGGGGCGGCAGCAGGTTCCCGGCGGTGAACACGATGAGCAGCGCCTTGCGCCCCGGGATCCGCAGCCGCGCGATGGCGAACGCGGTGAACGACGCCAGGAACAGCGTCACCACCACGCCCGGGATCACGATGATCAACGTGTTCAGGTAGTAGTGCGGCAGCTCGGCCTGGCTCCACGCCTCTCCGTAGTAGCCGAGCGTGAGGTGTTCCGGCAGGGAGAGGTAGCCCAGCCTGGCGGTCTCCTCGTACGGACGCAGCGAGGCGTAGACGGCCAGCGCGAGCGGCAGCAGCCACCCCAGCGCCACCAGCGCCAGGAAGACGTTCAGCAGGATCCGCAGCGGGCGCAGGGGCGGCCGCGGCGGCGGCCGGCGGGACTGCGCCGGGGGAGCGGCGGCGGGCGCGGTGAGCGTCATCGCTCCTCCCCCTTGAACATCTGCGACAGGTACGTGACGATGAACCCCATCGAGATCGCCAGCAGGATCACCGCGATCGCCGAGCCGAACCCGATCCTGCTGGCCTCGCCCACGATGTTCTCGGTGACCAGCACGGACAGCAGCTCCAGCCCGTTCCTGCCCCTGTTGATGGCGTAGACGATGTCGAAGGCCCGCAGCGCCTCGATCACCGTGATCACCAGCACGATCACGTTGACCGGCCGCAGCGTCGGGAACACCACGCGGAAGAACGTCTGACGCTCGCTGGCCCCGTCGATGGCCGCCGCCTCCTTGAGTGCGGGATCGACGGCCTTCAGCCCCGCCAGGTGGATGACCATGACGTAGCCGACGTGCCGCCAGCCGGCCGCGACCATGACCACCCAGATGTTGATCGAGCTGTCGCCCAGCCAGTCCACGGTCAGCCCGGTCACCGCGTTCAGCACGCCGTAGTCGGAGGAGTAGACGAGCTGCGCGATGAAGCCCACTACGGCCAGCGATAGTACTACCGGCATGTAGAGAGCACTCTGATAGACCCGCGACAGGCGCAGCCGCCGGTCCAGCAGCACCGCGCAGAACAGCCCGAACGGCGTCGCGATCAGCCCCAGGAAGCCCAGCCAGAGCAGGTTGTTGCGGACGGCCGACCAGAACGGCGGATATTCCGCGGCCAGGTCGTGGTAGTTCTGCCCGCCCACCCACTCGATCGGCCCGATGCCGTTCCAGTCGGTGCCGGACAGTCCGATGGAGGCCACGGTGGGCCCCCAGATGAGGCCCACGTTGACGATGACGGCCATCCCCAGCCCGATGACCAGGATGGTCACGTCGCGGGCGGAGTAGCGACGGGTTTTGACGGCCATCAGCGGAAGATGTTGACCTTCTGCTTCTCGATGCTCGTCAGCAGGGAGTCGACCTCGTCCGGCTTGCCGACGAACGACTGCAGCGACGGGATCATCACGGTGGAGGCGAAGTCCGGCCGCGTGTCGCGGTCGAGGAACTGCGCGATGTGGGTGGCCTTCGACACCAGCTCGGCGCCGCGCTTCTGCAGCGCGCTGTAACCCGAGGTGTCGGCCTTGGAGCTGGCGGCCAGCGTGCCCGGGTCCAGCTTGGTGGCGATGTCCTGCGACGAGGCCTGGGCGAGGTGCTTGAGCAGCGCCTTGGCGCCGTCCACGTTCCTGGCCTTGGCGGAGATCATGTAGCCGTCGATGGGGGCGTCGATCGAGTCGGTGCCGTACGCCGGGTTGATCTCCGGGAAGGTGAAGAAGTCGAGGTCGCCGCGGTCGGCCTCCGGGAATTGCTGGGCGACGAACATCCCGAGCAGATACATCCCGGTCTTCTTCTGGGCCAGCGACTGCCCGGCCTCCTGCCACGTACGGCCGAGCGGCGCCGGCTGGTGGAACTCCATCAGGCCCCGCCAGGTGTCGAAGACCTGTTTGACCTTCGGGTCGGTCCACGACTCCTTGCCGCCCATGAGCGAGATGTGGAAGTCGTAGCCGTTCGTCCGCATGTTCAGGATGTCGAACGTGCCCATCGCCGGCCAGCCGTCCTTGTCGGCGAACGCGATCGGGATGAGCCCGTCGGTCTTCATCTTCCTGGCCAGCGCGGTGAACTCGTCCAGCGTGCCCGGGGCCTCGTACCCCTTCTCCTGCCAGACGCTCTTGCGGTAGAAGACCGCCCACGGATAGTAGGTGAACGGCACGAAGTACTGCTTGCCGTCGAGGCCCGTCGACTGGTCCTTGAACGCCTGCGTGTAGTCGCCGCCGATCTCCTGCCACACGTCGGAGATGTCGGTCGCGAGCCCCTGCTCGGCGAAGAACTGCATGCGGTTGCCGGCGAACCAGGTGAACACGTCCTCGGGCGTGCCCTTGAGATAGCGGTTGATGTTCTCCTGGAACGTGTTGTGGTCCACGGTATTGATCTTGGTGGTGGCCTGGGTGAAGCCCTTGACGACCGCGTCGAGGGACTTCTTCGGGATCTCGTCGGAGGCGTTCGAGCCGATCGTCACCGTGCCGAGGCCACCCGAGGACGTGCCGGGGGCGGTGGCGGGCGTGTCGGCGCCGCACCCCACGAGGGCGGCGGGCACGCCCAGCGCGGCGGCGCCGAGCAGGAGACTGCGGCGGGACATCGGCAACCGTTGATCCATGTTGGGTTCCTCCTTGCAGGACCCTTCGGATTCCCCCGAGTTCGCTCATCTTCATTCATCGAAAAGCGAACATTTCCGACTGTCAACGCACGGTTCTATGACGAATTGCCGACAGTCGCGGCGGCGCGGCCGTGTCATGATGCGTTCGGAGCGTGTCGGAACCTGTTGGGATCTGGTGATGCGATGCTCGCCCCGCAGCGTCAGCAGGCGATTCTGGAGCTCGTCAGGCAGAGCGGCGGCGTCCGGGTGATCGAGCTGGTGCGGGCCTTCGGCGTCTCCGACATCACGATCCGGCGCGACCTGGAGACGCTGGCCGAGCGCGGCCTGCTGGCCAAGGTGCACGGCGGCGCCACCGTGATCGGCTCCACGGACGAGCCGGGCTTCCTGGTGAAGTCGGTACGCCAGGAGAGCGAGAAGAAGGCCATCGCCCGCCGCGCCGCCGCGCTCGTCCGCCCCGGCACCGCCGTGGCGCTCTCGGCCGGCACCACGACCTGGACGCTCGCCCACCACCTGGCCGCCGTCCCCGCACTGACCGTCGTGACGAACTCGGTGCGCATCGCCGAGGTCTTCCAGCGCTCCCACAGGACGGACCAGACGGTCGTGCTCACCGGCGGCGTCCGCACGCCCTCCGACGCCCTGGTCGGCCCGGTGGCGGTGGCCGCGATCCGCCAGCTCAACGTGGACGTGCTGTTCCTCGGCGTGCACGGCATGACGGTCAGGGCCGGATTCACCACCCCGAACATGATGGAGGCCGAGACCGACCGCGCCCTGGTCGAGGCCGCGAGCCGCCTGGTCGTGCCCGCCGACCACACCAAATGGGGCACGGTGGGCATCAGCACGATCGCCCAGCTCGGCGAGGCGCACATGGTCATCTCCGACGCCGGACTGCCGCAACCGGCCAGGGACGCGCTGGCCGAACACGTGGGCGAACTCGTCATCGCCTGAGCCACCCCGCCCTGAGCTGCCCTGAGCTGCCCCTGAGCTGCCCCTGAGCTGCCTCGCGCCGCTTCGCCCTGCCCCGCCCCGGCTTGGCGACGCGGGGCCGCGCCGCCCTGCCCCGCCCCGGCTTGCCGACGCGGAGGCCGCCTGCGGGACCTAGCCTGGCGGCATGGCCTCGACCCGGCGCAGCGTCGCCGAAGCAGCGGGTTTAGTCTGGCACGCCGGCCCCACGCGGGCGGTGTGCTACGCGGGCGTCACCCTGGTCCAGGCCGGTCTTCCGGTCGCCGTGGCCTGGCTGACCAAGCTCGTCCTCGACGACCTCGTCAGGCGGGCGCCGATCGAGGACCTGGTGCAGCTGCTCGTGCCGCTGGTGGCCGTCGGCGTCGCCATGGCCGCGCTGCCACAGGCCGGCGCGTACCTCGGCGCCGAGATGGGCAGACGGGTCGCGGTACGCGCGCTCGACCGGCTGTACCTCGCCATGGAGCGCTTCGTCGGCCTCGGGCCGTTCGAGACCCCGGCGTTCCTGGACCGGCTCCGGCTGGCCGCGACGGGCGGCGCGATGGCGAGGATCTTCGTCGGCGCCACCTTCGATCTGGGCAGGACCGCGCTGACGCTCTGCGGGTTCATCGGCGCGGTCGTGGTGATCTCCCCGCTGATGGCCGCCGCCGTGCTGGCCGCGGGCATCCCCGCCCTGGTCGCCCAGCTCGCGCTGGCCAACAGGCGGGCCGCCATGCTGTGGGGCGTCGCGCCCATGCAGCGGCGCGAGATGTTCTACTCCCAGCTGCTCGGCAGCGTCGCGGCGGCCAAGGAGGTGCGCCTGTTCGGGCTGGCGGGGTTCCTGCGCGGGCGGATGCTGGCCGAGCGCGGCCGGGCCAACGACGCCGAACGCGCGCTCGACCGCAGGAACCTGCTCACCGAGTCCGGCCTGGAGCTGGCCGGCGCCCTGATCGCGGGCGGCGGGCTGGTATGGGCGGTGCTCGCGGCCGCCGCCGGCGCGCTGACCGTCGGCGACGTGTCGCTGTTCATCGCGGCCGTGGCCGGGCTCCAGGGCGGGCTGTCGGCGCTCGTCCACGGCATCGCCACCACCCACAGCCAGCTCCTGGCGTTCGGCCACTACGCCGACGTCGTGCACGCCCCCTCCGACCTGCCCATCGCCGCCGAACCCCGGCCCACCGGCCCGCTGCGCACCGGCATCGAGCTGCGCGACGTGTGGTTCCGCTACGCCGACGATCTGCCGTGGGTGCTGCGCGGCGTCACCCTCACGCTCCCGTACGGGCAGGCCGTCGCCATCGTCGGGCTCAACGGCGCGGGCAAGAGCACCCTGGCCAAGCTGCTGTGCCGGTTCTACGACCCCGTGCGCGGGTCGATCCACTGGGACGGGACCGACCTGCGCGACCTGGATCCGGCCGAGCTGCGCGCCCGGCTCGGGGCGGTGTTCCAGGACCACATGACGTACGACTTCAGCGCCCGCGACAACATCGCCATGGGCGACCTGAGCGCGCTCGACGACCTCGGGCGCATCCAGGCGGCGGCCGCCAACGCGGGCGTGCACGAGGCCATCGCCGAGCTGCCCGACGGCTACGACACGGCGCTGACCAGGATGTTCGTCCTCTCGCTCAAGAACGAGAAGTTGGCGACCGGCGTCACGCTGTCGGGCGGCCAGTGGCAGCGAATGGCGCTGGCCAGGGCGTTCCTGCGCGATCACGCCGACTTCATGATCCTCGACGAGCCCAGCTCGGAGCTGGACCCGGAGGCGGAGCACGACGTTCACCTGCGGATGCGCCGCTACCGCTCCGACCGGACCAGCCTGCTGATCTCGCACCGGCTCAACGCCGTCAGGGAGGCGGAGGTGATCGCGGTGCTGTCCGACGGGGTCGTCAGCGAGCTGGGCGCGCACGACGAGCTGATGGCTGCGGACGGCCCGTACGCGCGCATGTTCCGCCTGCAGGCCAGTGGCTACCAGGAGACGGCGCCGCACCCCTTCCCCGGCCCGCCTGCCCCGGGGGACGCGACCTGAGCAGCCTTCCCCGGCAGCCTGCCCCGGGCACAGCACCCTGAGCGGTCGTTCTCACCAGGTGACGGGCAGCTCGTGCAGCCCGAACATGATCCCTTCCGTCTTGAACGGCAGCTCCGCCAGGGGGAGCGCCGGCCGCAGGCCCGGAACGCGGCCGAAGAGCGTGGCGAAGACGATCTCCAGCTCCAGTCTGGCCAGGTTCTGCCCCAGGCACTGGTGGATGCCGTAGCCGAAGGCCACGTGGTGCCGGGCGTTGCGGCGGACGTCCAGGTCGTCCGGGTGCTCGAACGCCGCCGGATCGCGGTTGGCCGCCGCACCCAGGGCGACCAGGCTCTCGCCCGCGCGCACGGTCACGCCGCCGACCTCGATGCCGGCGGTGGCTGCTCGTACGCGTGAGAATCAGCTCGGTACGCCGCTGGAACTCCGCCCGGTCCGCGTACGGCACCCCGAGCAGCTCGCAGATGACCAGCGAGGGAACGGGCAGCGCCAGCGCCCGTACCAGGTCCGCCGGCCTGGGTCCGGCCAGCAGGGCGTCGACGTGCTCGGACACGATGGCCTGGATCCGGGGGCGCATCGCCTCCACCCGCCTGACCGTGAACTCACCGGCCACCAACTGCCGGTGCAGAGCGTGCTCGGGCCGGTCCATCCCGCCGTACGAGGGCTTGGCCCTGGCCTTGCCGAGCGCCTGCTGGGCGGCGGGGAACACGGCGGGGAAACCCGGGCCGGCCCGGTCGGAGCTGGCATGCGGGCCGATGCGCGGCGCAACCGCGACCAGATCCTCGCGGCGGCCAGGAAGATCTATCTGGCCGAGGGGTTCACGGTGCCGATGGAGGAGATCGCGCGGGCGGCAGGAGTCGGGGTCGGCACGCTCTACCGGAGCTTCCCCGACAGGGACGCGCTGATCAGAGGGCTGGCGATCGACGCCATCCAGCGGGTGACGGCGCTGGGGGAGATCGCCTGGGCGGAGGAGCCCGACGCGTGGAGCGCGCTGCGCCGCTTCGTGCACGAGGGCGGGGAGCCGAACCGGGTGGTCTCGGCCGTGCGGCCGCACCTGATCGACGCGGTGCCGGACGACGAGGAGCTGTTCGAGGCGGGAGTGGCCTGGTTCGAGCTGCTGTCGCGGATGGTCGTGGCGGCGCAGGAGGCGGGGGACATGCGTACGGACGTGGCGCCCGGGGACGTCCTGCTGATCCTCAACCTGCTGACGCGCCCGATGCCCGGCCTGCCCGCCGATCTCGCGCGGCGGCTGCCAGACCGGTTCTTCGACGTGATGTTCGACGGGCTGCGAGCCGGGTCCAGCACGCAGCTGTCGGGCGCGCCGATCGCCCGCTGGTGGACATGAGACGGGCGGGCCCGCCTCAACCGCGGGCCCGCCCGTCCGTCCGAGCTATGGCTAGTCGGCGTCCAGCTTGCGCTGGATGCCGACGAGAATGTGCATCATCGTCGTCTGCGTGTCCTGCATGGTGTCGAACCGGTCGTCCACCTTGTCGAACCGGTCGTCGATCGCGTCGAACCGCTTGTCCACGGCCTCGAAACGCTTGTCCACGGCCTCGAAACGCTTGTCGATCTCGGCGAACTTGGCGTCACACTTGCCCTCCAAGCGCTTGACCTGGTTGCCGACGCCGTTGATCCGTTCGGTGAGATCTTGCGCCAGCTCCTGCTGATCCGCGCGGATCTGGATCAGCGCATTCTGGATTTTCACGCCGAACTCGAGACCGGCTTCCTTGATATCCAACTTGATCTCTCATACGGTGGGGGGAAGGACCGGGGATCTGAGATGTCTCCGGTCCTTTTCTGTGCACGAGAATACCCCTTGGATCATCCTCGGCAATCGCGAATCGAAGATAGATTCCCCTGTTCAGAGGGCACGTGGGGGTCTAAGTCCGGATTGATCCGCTTATGTTGCGGCGACTAATTCCAGCCACCTTGACGCGCATTTTCGCTTCGGGCTGGATTGGTCAGATCGCGCCTGACATTCGCCCATACCGGCCGCCGGTCAGCCCGGCGGACTGCGCACAGGACTGCGCGGGAATTTCTCTCGTGCCGCCCGCGCTGGTAAGTCACATGAAGATCGGAGCGCTGTCCCTGGAGACCGGCGTCAGCCCGCGGCTGCTGCGCTACTACGAGGAGCAGGGGCTGCTGACCTCGTACCGCGCGGACAGCGGGCACCGCCGCTACGCCGAGGACGCTCCCGTCGTGGTGCGGCGCATCCGCACGCTGCTCGCCGCCGGGCTGCCCACGAGGGTGATCAGGGACGTGCTGCCGTGCGCGTCCGGCTCAGGGGACGTGCTCGACGCCTGCACGCTCGGCCACCTGCGCGGCCGGCTCACCGGCCTGGACGAGCAACTCGCCGAGCTCCAGGCGACCAGGCAGGCACTCGCCACGATCCTGGCCGCCACCGAGCGCTCCGGCGCCCTCGCAGGCGCCGCCGCCTGACAGTTCGGGCCGCCTGACAGTTCGGGCCGCCTGACAGCGCAGGCGGTCTGACGGCCCAGGCGGCCTGACAGCTCGAACGACCTGACGGCCGGACAGCTCAGGCGACCCAGGCCCCGCCCCGGAGCGCTCAGCAGGCCCCGGACCCCTCAAAAGAAGAGATCGTCAGCGGCTGCCGTAGAGGTCGTCGATCTCCTTGGCGAAGTCGCGCATCACCAGGTTGCGCTTGACCTTGAGCGTCGGCGTCAGGTGCCCGCTGTCCTCGGTGATGTCCGCGTCCAGGATCGTGAACTTCTTGATCTGCTCCGCCTTGGACACCGTCAGGTTGGCGCGGTCGACCGCCCCCTGGATCTCCGCCTGCACCTGGGGGTCCGTCCGCAGCGCGGCCGCGGTGGCGCCGGCCGGCAGGGCCTCGGGGTCGAGGGTGATCAGGGCCGCGACGAAGGGCCGCCCGTCGCCGACGATCATCGCCTGGGACACCAGCGGATGGGCCCGCAGCGCGTCCTCCAGCGGCCCGGGGGCCACGTTCTTGCCCGCCGCGGTCACCAGGATCTCCTTCTTGCGCCCGGTGATGCGCAGGTAGCCGTCGGAGTCGAGCTCGCCGACGTCGCCGGTGTGGTACCAGCCGCCGGCGTCGATCCCCTCGGCCGTGGCGGCCTCGTTCTTCCAGTAGCCGTCGAAGACGTTCCTGCCCTTGGCCAGGATCTCGCCGTCGTCGCCGATGCGCAGGGTGACCCCGGGCAGCGGCTTGCCGACGGTGCCGATCTTGTTGGCGCCCGGCATGTTGACCGAGCACGGGGCCGAGGTCTCGGTGAGGCCGTAGCCCTCGAAGACCTCGATGCCGACGCCCTTGAAGAAGTGGCCGAGCCGGTCGCCGAGCGCGGAGCCGCCGCACACCGCGGCCGAGAGGCGGCCGCCCGTGGCGGCGCGCAGCTTGGCGTAGACCAGCTTGTCGAACACCGCCCGCTGCAGCCGCAGCCCCAGCGGCGCGCCGCCGGAGCTCTCCGCCTTGCTCCAGGACACCGCCACGTCCACCGCGCGGGCGAAGATCTTGCCCTTGCCGCCCGCGATGGCCTTCTGCTCGGCGCCGTTGTAGACCTTCTCGAACACGCGCGGCACGCCCAGCAGGAACGTGGGCTTGAAGTCCTGCAGGTCGGGGGCGACGTTCTTCATGTTGGGGGTGTGCGCCATGATCGCGCCCGCCTCGACGAGCACCACCTGGATCATCCGCGCGAAGATGTGCGCCAGCGGCAGGAACAGCAGCGCCGCCGGGTCCTTCCTGCCGAACAGCGGCTCCAGCGGCCCCCGCAGCACGTTGAGCGCGGTGAACAGCAGGTTGTCGTGGGTGATCCGGCAGCCCTTCGGCCGGCCCGTGGTGCCCGAGGTGTAGACGACCGTGGCCAGGTCGGCGGCGACGACCCGCTTCCTGCGCTCGGTCACCTCGGCGTCGGTGACGTCGCCGGTCTCCGGCGTGGCGTCCACCCGCCAGAGCGCCTTCAGCTCGGGCGCCGCCTCCCCGACGGTCTCCTCGTGCGCGTCCAGCTCGACGAACGCCGCCTTGGCCTCGCTGTCGGACAGGATCCACCTGACCTGCTCCACGGACGACGTCTCGTAGATGGGCACGGTGACCGCGCCGACGGTCCAGATGGCGTAGTCGACCAGCGTCCACTCATAGCGGGTGCGAGACATGAGGGCGACCCTGTCGCCGTGCTCGATGCCCGCCGCGATCAGCCCCTTTGCCACCTCGACCACCTGGTCGCGGAACTCCGCCGCGGTGACGACGGGCCAGCCGCCTTCGGCCTTGCGGCGCATGACCACCGCGCCTGGCTCCTGCTCGGCGCGCCGGAACACGGTGTCGGGCAGGCTTGCCGAGGCAGGCACATCGACCAGCACGGGGACGCTGTACTCGCGCACGAATCAACTCCTCTTCGGGGACCGCCTGGACGCTACCGCCTCAAGTTACGCGCCGGTAGCTTCGTCATAGAGGCGTTATGAAGGGCATTCTTCACGCTAGCAGCCGTCGATCGCCAGGTGAGCCGCGTAACAGCCGTACATGGGAGCACGTGCCCCCACGTGGCGGGCGGCGTGGTTGCGCCTAGGATTCACCTCATGAGGGTCCACGTGGTGAGCGACGTGCACGGCAGGGCCGACGCGCTGGCCAGGGCGGGCGACGGCGCCGACGCGCTGGTCTGCCTGGGCGACCTGATCCTCTTCGTCGACTACGACGACCACGCGCAAGGCATCTTCGCCGACCTGTTCGGCGCGGAGAAGGCCGCCGAGTTCATCAGCCTGCGCACCGCCAAGCGGTTCGACGAGGCCAGGGCCATGTCCGCGCAGCTGTGGGCCACGCTCGACGGCGACCCGCGCGAGCACATCGAGCGCAACGTCCGCGCCCAGTACGCCGCGCTCTTCGCCGCCATGCCCGCGCCCGCCTACCTCACCTACGGCAACGTGGACCTCCCGCGCCTGTGGGCCGACTACGTCAGGCCCGGCCACCAGGTGCTCGACGGGCAGGTGGCGGAGATCGGCGGCCTGCGGTTCGGGTTCGTGGGCGGCGGGCTCAAGACTCAATACCGCACCCCGCACGAGATCAGCGACGAGGAGTTCGCCGCCAAGGTCGAGGCGGTCGGCGAGGTCGACGTGCTGTGCTGCCACATCCCGCCGGACGTGCCCGAGCTGCTCTACGACGTGGTCGCCAGGCGGTTCGAGCGGGGCAGCGCGGCCACCCTGGAGGCGATCAGGCGCACCCAGCCGCGCTACGCCCTGTTCGGCCACGTGCACAACCCGCTCTACGGGCGCACCCGCATCGGGCGCACCGAATGCGTGAACGTCGGCCACTTCCGCGGAAGGGGCGTCCCCTACGTCCTCGAATGGTGATCCGACCGGCGGGTGAGCCACGTCCGGCGGTCCGCCGCAAGTCGCGCATTCTGCACTACGGTGGTCGTATGGCTGATCGCACCACTTCGAGCACCTCCATCGGCGCCGGTCGCGCCGAGGTCATGGCGGTCATCTCGGACTTCCCCTCCTATCCGGACTGGGCCGGTCAGGTCAAAAGCGCCGAGGTCCTCAGTACGGACGCCGACGGCAGGCCTCAGACGGTGCGGTTCACCCTGGACGCCGGGATGATCAGCGACACCTACACCCTCGGCTACACCTGGCAGGGCGACGACGGGGTGAGCTGGCAGGTGGTGGAGCCCGGGAAGATGGTCTCCGACCTCCGGGGGAGTTACCGGCTCGCCGACACGGGCAGTGGCACCGACGTGACGTACGAGCTGACGGTCGACCTCATGGTCCCCATGATCGGCATGATCAAGCGCAAGGCGGAGAAGGTGATCGTGGACACCGCGCTCAAGGGGCTCAAGAAACGCGTCGAAGGTCGCTGAGTTGAGCCCGAGGGTCCTGCTCTTCACCGGCAAGGGCGGCGTCGGCAAGACCACGGCCGCCGCCGCGACCGCCACGCTCGCCGCCGCCCGCGGCCTCAAGACGCTCATCGTCTCGACCGACACCGCGCACTCGCTGGCCGACGCGCTGGGCGTGCAGCCCGGCGAGGTCGCTCCCGGCCTGCACCTGCGCCAGGTCGACACCCAGAAGACGCTGGAGCGCCACTGGGGCGACCTCCAGGACTACGCCAGAGGCGTGCTGTCCGACCTGGGCCTCGACGAGATCACCTCGGAGGAGATCACCGTCCTGCCCGGCGCGGAGGAGGTCATCGCGCTGCTGGAGCTGCGCGAGCACGCCCGCGAGGGCCGCTGGGACGTGATCGTCGTCGACTGCGCGCCGACGGCCGAGACGCTGCGGCTGCTGGCCCTGCCCGAGGCGCTCGACTGGCACGTCAGCAGGCTCATGCCGATCGGCCGCAAGATCGTCAAGCTCGTCTCGCCGTTCGTGCGCGGCGTCGCCCACGTCAGCGCGCCGGGCGAGGAGGTCATGAACGCGGCCGAGCGCTTCCACCGCGGCCTGATGGAGGTGCGCGAGCTGCTCACCGGCGACCACGCCTCCGTGCGGCTCGTGCTCACGCCGGAGTCCGTGGTGCTCGCCGAGGCCAGGCGCACCCTCACCTCCCTCAATCTGTACGGCTACCGCGTCGACGCCGTCATCGCCAACCGCGTCTTCCCCTCGGAGGGCGCCGACGAGTGGCGCGCCCAGTGGGTGGCCGCCCAGTCGAAGCTGCTGGCCGAGGCCGAGCAGTCGTTCGCGCCGCTGCCCATCCACGTCGTCCCCTACCTGCCCGCCGAGCCCGTCGGCAAGGACGCGCTGGCCAGGGTGGGCGAGGCCATGTACGGCGAGTCCGACCCGTTCGCCCCGCACGAGGTGGAGCCGCCGCTGCGGATGAGCGCGGACGGGCTGGAGCTGGCCCTGCCCGGCGCCGACCGCGACGACATCGACCTGGCCCGCAAGGGTGACGAGCTGATCGTGACGGCGGGCCCGTACCGGAGGATTCTGGCGCTGCCCGCGGCGCTGGCCCGCAGGAGGATCAGCGGGGCGGCGCTCCGCGACGGGGTGCTCCGGGTAGGGTTCGCCGCGCCCGGCGGTGAGCCGTGAGCGGCGGTTTCTGCATTACGGTTCAGCTCGGGGAGCGAATCCGCGACGTGATGAGTTGAATGGATGAGCGACCCATACGCAGGGAGGGCCAGATGACCGAGAGCAACGACAGGGATCCGATCGGGACCGTCGCCGACGAGGCGCGCAAACTGTTCGACTCGATCCAGGGGCGCGCCACGCGCCAGGTCGGCAAGACGGTGTTCAACTCCTTCGCCGGCACGGGCGGCAGGAGGGAGCGCGACGTGTGGGAGGAGGCCGTGTCCGAGCCCCACGACGAGTACATCTGCCGCGCCTGCCCGGTCTGCCGGGCGATCGCGGCGCAGCGTGAGTCGGGCTCCGACGTCACCGGGCACCTGGTGGCGGCGGGCGGCGAGCTGTTCGCCGCGGTCCGTGGCGCGTTCGACGTGCTGAGCAGGCCCGCCCCCCGCCGGCCGGGCGAGCGCCGGGACGACCCGGACGGCACGGGCGGCCGTGACAACGTGGAACACATAGATCTGGGATAGGGAGACACGGGGCATGCTCACGATCGGTGTCGACATCGGCGGGACCAAGGTGGCCGCGGGTGTGGTCGGCGACAACGGCGAGATCGTCGAACACACACTGCGGCCCACCGCCGCCGACCGCCCTGACGTGGTGGCGGAGACGGTGGCCGACGTCGTTCGCGAGCTGTCCGCCGGCCGGGAGATCGAGGCCGTCGGGGTCGGCGCGGCCGGGTTCGTCGACGAGACCCGGTCGATCGTCCGCTTCGCGCCCAACCTGGCCTGGCGGGAGGAGCCGCTGCAGAAGAAGATCAGCGGGCTCGTCGGCCTGCCGGTCGTGATCGAGAACGACGCCAACGCCATGGCCTGGGGCGAGACCAGGTTCGGCGCGGGCAGGGGCCAGTCCCACGTGGTCTGCCTGACGCTCGGCACCGGCATCGGCGGCGGCCTGGTCTTCGACGGCTCCCTCTACCGCGGCCGCTGGGGCATGGGCGCCGAGCTGGGCCACATGCAGGTGCTGCCCGGCGGGCGGCTGTGCGGCTGCGGCAACGTCGGCTGCTGGGAGCAGTACGCCAGCGGCCAGGCGCTCGTCAAGGACGCCAGGGAGATCGCCGCGGCGGAGCCGGAGCGGGCACGGATCCTGCTCGGGCTGGCCGGCGGCAAGATCGAGGGCGAGGAGGTCACCGAGGCCGCGCGGCTGGGCGACGACGCGTCGCTGGCCGCTTTCGCGAGCCTGGCCGACTGGCTCGGCCAGGGCATGGCCGACCTGGCCTCCGTGCTCGACCCCGGCTGCTTCATCGTCGGCGGCGGCGTCTCCCGTGCCGCCGACCTGTTCATCGACCGGGCCCGCGAGGTCTTCGCCGAGCGGCTCACCGGCCACGGGCACCGGCCGCTGGCCGAGATCAAGCTGGCCGAGCTGGGCGCGTCCGCCGGTGTGGTGGGCGCCGCCGACCTGGCCAGGCAGCGCTAGAGCCGCGCTTCGTGACGATCAGGGTCGCCACGTACAACGTGCACGGGATGCGTGACAGCGTCCCGGCGCTGAGCAGGGTCACCGCCGCCATGCGGGCCGACGTGCTGTGCGTGCAGGAGGCGCCCAGGTTCGGCCGCTGGCGGTCCAAACGGGCGGCGCTGGCCGCGGCGGCGGGGCTGCGGGTGGCCACGCCCGGCAGGCTGGGCGGCGTGGCGGTGCTCGCCGGGCCGCGCGTCACCGTGCTGCACGCCGAGCGCCACGCGCTGCGCGTCTTCCTCGGGCTGGAGCGGCGCGGGCTGGCCGTCGCCGTGCTGGCCGCCGAGGGCGCGACGCTGGCCGTCGGCTCGCTGCACCTCGACCTCAACGACCCGGCCAGGCTGCATCACGCCGCCGAGGCGGTGGCGCTCATGGAGGGCGTGGCGGCCCGGTACGGCGCGGCGATCGTGCTCGGCGGCGACATCAACGAGCGGCCGCACCAGCCCGCCTGGCGCTACCTCGCCGGGCGGCTGGCCGACTGCCATGCCGTGGCGCCCAAAGGCGACGCCGTGAAGCCCAAAGGCGACGGTCTGACGTTCCCCGCCAAGGACCCCTCCGCGCGCATCGACGGCGTGTTCGCCGCGCGCGAGACGCAGGTCGTTTCCTGCGGGGGAGTGGACACCGAGAGCACCGATCTGGCCGCCGCTTCCGACCACCTGCCGGTCGTCGCCGAGTTGCGACTTGGGCTCTAACGGGCAAGCGGGGCCCTCCAGCCCGTAGCATTTGCTCATGACCCGTCGCTCTCGGCGGCGTGCGCTCACCTTGATCTTGGCGACGTCCGTGGCCTTGTCTCAGGTCACGCCCGCCGCGCATGCCGATCCCCGCCCCGGTGCGATAGAGGCGTGGCAGCAGTCGACCAGCGTGCGGCTCCAGGCCGACGCCTCGTTGTCCGACGTGCTCGCCCTCTCCTCCACCGACGTGTGGGCCGTGGGCCAGCAGGAGATCTGGGACGTCTGGAAGAACCGCGGGACCATCCGCCACTGGAACGGCACCGGCTGGGCCGAGATCCCCGTGCGTGACGCGACGGCCGCGGGCAACCTGCGCGGCCTGGCCGCCGTCGGGGCCTCCGACGTGTGGGCGGTCGGCGACGGGCACGACGGGCTCCCCTACCTCGTCCATGGCGACGTGACCGGGTTCGACCGGGTCAGGCCGCCGGGGCTGCGGGCCGGAGACTGGCTCGGCGGCATCGACGCCAAGTCCGGGCGTGTCGTGGCGGTCGGCAGCCGCGAGAAGAACGGGCTCATCCTCACCGGCCAGGGAAACTCCTGGACCGCGCAGGAGACCAAGGAGGAGGGCGCGCTCTACGCCGTGGCCGGCGGGTTCGCCGT
The DNA here is from genome assembly GCF_039539705.1 of Nonomuraea rosea. Classification (NCBI taxonomy): domain Bacteria; kingdom Bacillati; phylum Actinomycetota; class Actinomycetes; order Streptosporangiales; family Streptosporangiaceae; genus Nonomuraea; species Nonomuraea rosea. The sequence goes on from NZ_BAABDQ010000007.1 coordinate 248,936, forward strand.
CGGCGACACCGGCGACGCGCCGCTGATCGTCCACTATTCGGGCGGGTCCTGGAAATCCATGCCTGTCCCGTCGATTCCCGGCGGCTACCTGCGTGACGTGCAGGTCGACAACTCCAAGCGGGCGGTCGCCGTCGGCGGCGTCTACCGGGGCCCGGGGGACATCTCGCCGCTCGTGCTGACCTGGAACGGCAAGCGGTGGCGTGAGCAGCGGCTGCCCGATTCAGGCGCCCGGCTCTACGGCGTGACGGGCGACGGCAAGGGCCGCTACTGGATGGCGGGTTACGATCCGTCGCGGGCCGCGGAGCCGTTCATGGTGCGCTGCGAGAAGGGCTCGTGCGAGGCCATCCGCGGGAGCTCCAAGCAGGGCAGGAGCAGCGTACGCCTCCAGGCGGTGGCCTACCTCGCGGGCAAGAGCACGGTCTGGGCCGTCGGGCACGCGGTCGACACGGCCGACCGCTACACCGACGTCGTCGAATCGTTCGCGCCCAAGTCCACCACCGCGAAGTCCTAGAGCGGCTCCAGAGCCGCTCAGGGTCCTACAGCACCGCGCCGTCGTCCCAGCCCGAGTCGTTGGGCCGGTCGTCGCCCATGCGCACCACCAGCGCCACGAAGCCGCCGATGAACGCCGCCACCGCGGTGAACAGCGCCCAGCCCTCCATGTGCCAGTTCGCCATCGCGGCGACCAGCAGGTAGGCGGGGCCGCCGAACAGCGCGACCCACGCCAGCTTGGTCGCCAGGTCGAGCTTGGGCAGCGGCGGCGGCGGGGGCGGCTCGAAGTGGCCCTCGTCCTCATCCCTCTCGTCCGGCGAGTCGGCCTCGTGCTGGTCCGCGTCGAGCAGGTCCCCGTCGAGCAGGTCACCATCGCGCAGGCCCGGATCACCGGGCTCCTCCGAGGGTTTGACCACCCGGCGGGTGGGCTCGGCGGGGACGTTCTCGCTGTCCGGCCATGGCTGGTCGGCCGAGTCACGCTCGGCTGTGTCGTTGAAGGACGCGACGATCTGCCGCCAGACCTCGTCCTCGTCACTCTGGCGCGTCACCTAGATGGGCCTCTCCGCAGCGATCGCGACTTCCCCCTGGGTGCGATCAGTCCCTCTGCAAGGGTACCGAGGCATGTGTCCGGATGAAGTCGAGGCTCCCGGCAAAGATCCTGTCGGCATCGTTGTCCAGCGTCGCAACATGGTAGCTATCGGTAAGCTCCTCGATCGTGGCCTGCGGGACCTTCTCGCGAATGATCGCCACACTGGTCGGCTTCACCACGTGGTCCTCCGCGCTGTGGAAGACCAGCAGCGGTTGTGTCACTTTCACCAGGTCGGCCTGCACCAGCGACCACAGGCTGGGCAGCGACGCGGCCGCCTTCACCGGGGTGCGGCTGTAGGCCAGCTCGGTCACGCCGGGCTTCTTGACGTCGTTGGCGACGCCGGGCACCGACGGCACGAACCATTTGAGCAGCGGGGCCAGCCTCATCAGCGGCACGTCGCTGGCGATCGACGGATTGACCACCATGACACCCGTGATGGCCGTGCCGTGCACCTCGGCGAGCCGCAGCGCCAGGCAGCCGCCCAGCGACAGCCCCGCCACGAACACCTCCGCGCAGCGCCCCTGAAGATCCGCGAACGCCTTCTCCACCTCGGCGTACCAGTCCTCCCACCGCGTCCTGTTCATCTCCTGCCACCTGGTGCCGTGCCCCGGCTGGCGGGGCAGCGAGACGCTGACCCCGTGCGCGGCCAGGAACTCGCCCCATGGTCGTAAGGACTGCGGCGTTCCGGTGAATCCGTGGCAGAGCAGGACGCCGACCTGACCCGCATCGTGATGGTAGGGCTCCGCGCCTGGCATGAGCGGCATAACAGCTCCTCCATGCTGTTTCATTCCGGCAATTTGATCCCGGAACGGCCCGATCGTCGCACGTTCTGGGGTGTTTGTGCGAGAGCTGGTGTAGGAGCATGGCGTACGAGATGGGAAGATGACTCTGCCCGCCGACCAAAGCGCTGAGAAGAGGTGCCGGGGTGTTCTACTGGGTGGTCAAGGCCATCTTGGGCCCGTTCCTCCGCCTCGTCTTCAGGCCGTGGACGGAGGGTTCGGAAAACGTGCCCCGGCAGGGGCCGGCGATCCTGGCGGGCAATCACCTGTCGTTCGCCGATCACTTCTTCGGCCCGCTGCAGATCCGGCGCAAGGTCATCTCGCTGGGCAAGGCCGACTACTTCACCGGCAGCGGCATCAAGGGCTTCTTCAGCCGGCTGTTCTTCAGCGGCGTCGGCACCGTGCCGATCGACCGCTCGGGCGGCAAGGCCAGCGAGGCGGCGCTGCGCACCGGTCTGCGCATCCTGCGCGAGGGCAACATCCTGGGCATCTACCCCGAGGGCACCCGTTCGCCCGACGGCCGCCTCTACAAGGGCAAGACCGGCGTGGCCCGGCTGGCCCTGGAGTCGCGGGTCCCGGTCATCCCGTGGGCCATGGTCGACACCTACGAGATGATGCCGCCGGGACGGCCGCTGCCCAAGCTCGGGATCCGGCCGGGCGTCAGGTTCGGCAAGCCGCTCGACTTCTCCCGCTACTACGGGATGGAGGACGACCGGCTGGTGCTGCGGGCCGTGACCGACGAGATCATGTACGCGCTGATGGAGCTGTCAGGTCAGGAATACGTCGACAAGTACGCCGCCAGCGCCAAGGTGGAGATGGAGCGCGCGGCCCGCGCCGCCGCCGTCAAGGGTTAGCCCGCGATCAGACGGACGACCGTAAGGCCTCTTCCGTCTTGCTCATGGCCGTGGTCATCGCGTGCAGCTCCTCGCGGCTGAGCCGGTCGATCAGATAGGCGCGCACGACCTCCACGTGGCCCGGCGCCACCCGCCGCAGGCAGCGGATCCCCTCTTCGGTGAGCACCGCCAGCACGCCGCGCTCGTCGGACGGGCAGTTGGCCCGCGTCACCAGGCCCGCCTTCTCCAGCTGCGTGATCTGGTACGTCAGCGCGCTCTTCGACACCACGACGCCTCTGGCCAGCTCCGTCATCCGCATCTGGTGATCGGGGACGTCGGCGAGCCGGACCAGGATCTCGTACTGCGGGTGCGTCAGCCCCGCCTCGGCCTTCAGCTGCTCCTCGATGCGGCGCTCAAGGAGGTGGGAGGTGGACAGGAAGGCGCGCCAGGCCGCCATCTCAGTCGCGTCTAGCCATCGGGGGTCCGTCACCGCCTCAGTGTAGGTGCACCCCGCGGCCGTCTCCGGCGGGGCCCGTGACCTGCCGCGCGGTTGTTGTTCGAATTTGAACTTTCAGGCTAGAGTGGACATTCGTTTCGACGACTGTCAAGGAGGCCGCATGGTGGATCAGGCGCGTCCCGTTGTACTGCTGCTCGCGAGGATCGCCATCGGGGTGATCTTCATCGTGCACGGCTACCAGAAGTTCGCGACCATGGGCATCGCGGGCACGACCAAGTTCTTCGAGTCCGCGGGCATCCCGCTGGCCGGTGTGGCCGCGCCGGCCGTGGCCGTGCTGGAGGTGGCGGGCGGCCTGGCGCTGATCCTGGGCGCGGCGCTACCGATCGCCGGCACGCTGCTGGCGCTCGACATGATCGGCGCGATCGTGTTCGTGCACGGCGCGAACGGCCTCAGCGGCGACGGCGGCTACGAGTTCGTCCTGGCGCTGGCCGCGGCCAGCCTGGCCGTCGGCTTCACCGGCGGCGGCGCGCTGGCGCTCGACAACGTGCTCGGCCGTCGCCGCAGCACCGCCCCGGCGACCGCCTAGGATTCACCACCCGGCGTCGCTCACCGGCGCCGGCGCCGACCTCCGAGGGCCCCGCGCACCTGCTCCCGCAGCCAGGCATGCGCGGGGTCCGCGTCGTATCGGGGATGCCACGCCTGCGACAGCGTCATCTCCGGCAGCTCGAACGGGATCGGGAACGTCTCCAGCCCCAGCGCCTCGACCATCGGCCTCGTGAGGCGCTCCGGCGTCATGCCCACCAGATCGGACTGACGCACCGCCAGCAGCGAGGCCCCGAACGTCGGCACCGTGCCCGCCACCCTGCGCGCCAGCCCCATGCCGGCCAGGACCTCGTCCACGGGCCCCGACGTCCGCCCTCTGCGCGTGGCGATCACGTGCTCGAACGCCGTCAGCCGCGCGGCCGTCACCGGCTCGCCGAGCAGCGGGTGCCCCGGGCGTACGACGCCGACCAGCCGATCGGTCGTCAGCGGCTCCACCCGCGTCTCCGGCGCCGGGTCCGCGATCACCGTCACCTCCAGGTCCGCGCTCCCGTCACGCAGCGCGGAGGAGTCTCCGGGGCCTTCGGGGATGAAGGAGAACGACACCCCCGGGGCCGACCGCGCCGCCTCGGCCAGCAGCGGCAGGCTCACCGCCGTGATCACCGCGTCCGAGGCCAGGACCACGAACCGGCGCGTCAGCGCGGCCGGATCCAGCGCGCCCGGCGGCGTGAAGACCTTCCTGGCCGCCTCCACCAGCGCCCGCACCTCCGCCTGGACCGCCAGCGCCCGCGGCGTCGGCACCATGTGCCGGCCCGAGCGCACCAGGACGGGATCGCCCATCGCCTTGCGGATGCGGCCCAGCGTACGGCTCATGGCGGGCTCCGACAGGCTCAGCCGCCGCGCCGCCGCCGAGACGCTGGCCTCCTCCAGCAGCACGTCCAGCGCGATCAGCAGGTCCATGCTGGGTTGCGTCTGGCGCATATATCTCCTGTCAAAGATGCATTTGAGGTTAGGGCTGGGTCGAGTCTACGGTGAAGGCGCGGGAGGCCTCCGCTCGTCACCTTTCACCCACCCACCACCCATTGGGGTTCTCCCATGCCCGAAACCATCCTGGAGACCGGACATCCCGCCCGGCGGCGGATCATGGCCGTCATGGCGTCGTCCGTGATCCTCGCGGTCGCCCTGGTCGCCGCCGTCAATCTCGCCATCCCCACGCTCGCCGCGAGCGATCTGCGCCCGACGCAGTCGCAGATTCTCTGGATCGTGGACGCGTACGTCATCGTCTTCGCCTGCCTGCTCGTCCCCGCGGGCGCGGCGGGCGACCGCTTCGGCAGGAAGGGGGTGCTGCTGGCGGGGCTGGCGGTGTTCGCGGCCGGCTGCCTGCTGGCGGCGCTCGCGCCGGACGTCGGCACCCTGATCGCCGCCAGGGCCGTGAGCGGAGCGGGAGCCGCCATGGTGATGCCGGCCTCGCTGGCGGTGACCGTCGGCGTCTACCCGCAGGGGGAGCGCGGCCAGGCCGTCGCGGCCTGGACCGCCGCCACCGGTGCCGCGGGCGTGCTCGGCAACGTGGGTGGCGGGCTGGTCATGCAGTATCTCCCGTGGCGGGCCCTGTTCGGAGTGCCGGTGCTGCTGGCCGCCGTGCTCGCGGTGCTCGTCGCCGTGCTGGTGCCGCGCGCGGAGCGCCATCCCGCGACTCTGGACCTGCCGGGCACGGCGCTGCTCACGGCCGCGTCCGTGGCCCTGCTCACCGGCGTCATCGAAGGCCCGGAGGCCGGATGGGGGAGCGCGCTGGTGCTGTGCGCGTTCGGCGCGGGGGCGGTGCTGTTCGCGCTCTTCGTCGTCCACCAGCTCCGCGCCGCGGCCCCGCTGCTCGACCCCCGGCTGTTCGCGGCGGCGCGGCTGCGCGCGGGGACGCTGGGGGTGGCGGTGACGTTCTTCGGCCTGTTCGCGATGTTCTTCGTCAACGCCCGCTACCTGCAGGACGTCAAGGGCTTCTCGCCGCTGCTCACCGGGCTGGCCATCCTGCCGCTCACGATCCCCATGATCGTCCTGTCGCGGCGGTCGGCCCGCTTTCCCCCTCGTGCCGCCGTCCGGGCCGGGCTGGCGGGAATCGTGGCAGGGCTGCTGCTGCTGTCGTTCGCGGACGCCGCCCTGCCGTACCCGGTGTACGCGGTGGGCCTCCTGGTGATGGGCGCGGCCATGGGGCTGTGCCTGCCCGTGCTGTCACACGAGATCATGGCGGCACTCCCGCGTGAGCGGGCCGGACTCGGGTCCGGGCTGAACAGCGCCACGCGGGAGCTGGGCAGCGCGGCCGGGGTCGCCGTCATGGGCACCGTGACGGCCACGCACGGCATGGGCGCCGGCTACCGCGTGGTGGCGGTCGTGGTGCTGGCGGGCGCGCTCCTGGTCGCCCATTGGCTCAGGTCAGGTGCGCGCGGATCTGCCTGATGTGCTCGGGCGTCGTACGACAGCAGCCGCCGATCAGCGAGGCCCCCGCCCGCTGCCACTCCTCGGCGGCCTGGCCGTACTCCACCGGGTCGGCCAGCCCCAGCCAGCGGCGGCCGGCGGCGTCCCAGGTCTCGCCCGAGTTCGGGTAGACCACCACGGGCAGGCCGCCGGACAGGCACGAGATGAGCCCGGGGATGTGGCGCGGCGCGGTGCAGTTCGCGCCGACGGCCACCACCTGCGGGTTCCCGCCGAACAGCGCGGCGGCCTCGCTGATCGGCGTGCCGTCGTTGAGCCGCTCCCCGTCCTTGCAGGAGAAGCTCACCCACGCCTTGACGCCGGGCGTGCGGGCGAGCAGCCGGGCCAGCGCCCGCGCCTCCGGGTAGGACGGGATCGTCTCGCAGGCCATCAGGTCGGCCCCGGCCGAGGCGAGGATCTCCCAGCGCGGCAGGTGCCAGGCGAACAGGCCGTCCTCGTCGAGGTCGTAGTCGCCGGTGTACTCGGCGCCGTTGGCCAGGTAGGCGCCGTACGGGCCGACCGAGGCCGCCACCAGCCCGCGGCCCGCCGCGTCGCGCGCCTGCCCGGCCAGCTCCACCGACAGCCTGATCAGCCGCTCGGCCCCCGCCGCGCCCAGGCCCCGCCGCAGGAAGCCCGGGATCGAGGCCTGGTAGCTGGCGGTCGTGGCGACGTCGGCGCCCGCCGCGAAGTAGTCGGCGTGCGCCCGCCGGATCAGCTCGGGCTCCTCCAGCAGCAGCCGCGCCGACCAGAGCTCGTCGCCGAGATCGGCGCCGAGCCGTTCGAGCTGGGTGGACAGTCCCCCGTCCAGCACAAGTGCAGTCACGCAGCCAGGGTATTCACTCAGACGGGGTATGAGGTCGCCCGGCGACCGGGGAACGCGCTGATCACCTGGTCCAGCAGGGCCGGCGTGTCCTCGGGGCGATCCACGGTGAAGTCGGCCAGCCGCGCCAGCTCGTCGCCCGTCTCCCCGTTGGCCACCGCGACCCGGACGCCCATGAACGCCGGATCGCGCGCCTCCCTGCCGCGCAACGCGTCGAACGCCCGGCCGTCGGAGAGGTCGTCGCCGAAGTACCAGGCGCGGGTCAGGCTCTCGGTCTCGCCGGCGATGACCGTGCCCTTGTCGCGCTCCACCGGCGGCCGCAGCTCGACGACCATGCGGCCGTACTGCTCACGCAGCCCCAGCTCGGCCGCCTTGTGCGAGCACCACCGCTCCACCGCGCCGCGCAGCGACGGGACCGCGCGGTAGTGCAGCGCCACCAGCAGCGCCTTGTCCTCCACCAGGACCTCGCCGGGCAGCTCGCGGGCGGCGTCCGCGGCCAGGCGGCGCATGACCGGGGTCCACGGCTCGGCCTCGGCGTCCGTACGGACCCGGCCGTCGACGACGGTCTGCATGCCGTACAGGCCGAACAGGCGCACGTGGGGCGCGCCCGAGAACCGTTCGGACAGGAACGCGGCCGGGCGGGCGGAGACGACGGCGACCCGGTCCACCAGCCGCGCCAGTGCCTGCAGGCGCTCCACCGCGCCCTCGACGGGGAACACCGCGCCGGGATCGCGCATGATCGGCGCGAGCGTGCCGTCGAAGTCGAAGAAGAAGCCGGATCTCGCGCCCTCCGCGACCGTGGCGGACAGGGCTTCGACGAAGCGGAGCGGGGCGCGAGGGGTCGCCATGCTCAGGAACGATAGAACAGCGTGACCGGCTCGGATAGACGGCCGCCGCGGTATTCACGCCTGATCTCTCCGGCGGGCCCGCGTTCTTGTGGATCAGGGGATCGTGACGGCGGCCAGGCGGGCCAGCGCGGGCCTGTCCAGCACGGTCACCTCGCCATGGCCGATCGCGATCATCCCCCGGCGCTCGAACGCGCGCAGGGCCCGGTTCACGCTCACCCTGGTCGCGCCGATCTCGGCCCCCAGGCCCGCCTGGCCGCCGTGGAGCGGCACCCGGCCGCCGGCGCAGCGCCGTACGAGCCAGGTGGCCACGCGCGCGGGCACGTCGCGCACCGCCGCGTCGATGAGCCGCTCGTCGAGATCCCGTACGGTCGTGGCCAGCGTACGCAGCAGCCGCGCCGCGACCGACGGCTCGGTGGCGACCAGCTCCAGCACGACCGGGCGCGGCAGATAGGCCACCTCCACCGGCGTCATGGCCGTGCGCGTGGCCCGATGGGCGCCGTCCACGAGCAGGGCCGTCTTGTCGAACGCGACCGGCGCGGCCTCCACGGCGAGCACCACCTCCCTGCCCTCCGCGCTCACCCGCCCGGCCTTGACCCGCCCGCTGAGCAGCACGATCAGGTGCTCGGCCGGGTCCCCTTCCGTGCACAGCACCTGCCCCGCCGGGTAGCGCCGCCACCGCGCCGCCGCCGCCGTCCCCCGGATCCGCTCCTCGCCGAGCTCCGCGAACATCGGCAGGTCCGCCAGCGTGTACGTCATGTATCCCGATATACACCAGCCGGGTGTCCGCTGATGCTGACCGCCGGCCCGCGGGCGCTCTAGCGTGCGGTGACATGGCGAGATACGTACTGCACCTGGCCTTCGACGGCGACCCACGGCGGCTCGCGGCCCGGCCCGCGCATCGCGAGCACCTGCGGCGGCTCAAGGAGGCGGGACGGCTGGTGAGCGCCGGGCCCTGGGCGGACGACAGCGGGGCGTTGCACGTGTACGAGGTGTCCGGGGAGGCCGAGCTGCGGGAGATCCTGCGGGAGGACCCGTACACGGCGGTGGACGGCTACGAGATCGTGCTGCTGAAGGAATGGACGCCCATCATGTGACCGCCCCGGGAAGCGACGGGTGCGCTTCCCGGGGCGATCACGGGGCCTGCCTTGCACGTACGGGCTCAGGTGCGTTTCCAGAACGGCCCGCGCCGGCCGCTCGGACCGTCGCCCGGCGTGGACCCGCCGGTGAGTGAGGTCAGGACCGCGACGGCGCGATCGTGCAGCGCCTGGGCGTCCGCGCCCGGCTGCTCGGCCGCCTCCAGCTCCCGGCCCAGCGCCTGCAACTCCTCGTTCCCCCCGAGGTAGGCCGCCAGCGCCGACAGCCGCGACCCCAGGTCGGCCAGGTACAGCAGGTCAGGCGTCCGCATCGCCTTGAGCCGGTCGAGCTCGGCCACCAGCTGTGGCCTGACCGTCTCCAGCCGGTGCCCCGGCCGCGGCCCGTGCCCGAACCCGGGCGAGCCGGGCGTCCCCGGTCCGCCGCCGCGTGGCCGCCGCAGCCCGCCTCCCGGCATGCTGGGAGCGGGCATCGGCGGCTGCGCCCCATAGGCGTCCCCGTACGCGCCCCCGCCGGGCGCCGCCTGGTCGTCACCGGCGGCGAACCCCTGGTCAGCCACCCCGCCGAAGCCCGGATCCGGCAGCCGCATCCGCGCGGCCCCCGGGGCAGGCGCGGCCATCACCGCCGCCTGGGCCATGAAGCCGCCGCCCATCATGGGCGGGGACTGCGGCAGCTCCCATCCGCTCGGCGGCTCGACCGGCTGGATGACGCGATGCTCCGGCCCGCCCTCCGCGACCTGCCTGGTGTCGATCGCCACGTACGCCGTGAAGCGGCACAGCACGCCGTAGTCCAGGGACGTACGCACGATGCGCGGCTCCAGGTCGTGCTCGCCCATGGCGTAGCGGTCCTCCAGCTCCCGCAGGTGCGCGCGGGCCCAGACGGCGCGGACGGCCGGATTGTCCACCGCCACGCCCGCGATCCGCTCCTCCCACGGCCCGCCGGACGCCAGGCCGCGCACGGTGAGCGAGGAGCCGTCGCGGTAGCGCCCGTACACGCGCAGCGGCACGCCGGGGAAGATCGACCCGAGGTGGGTGACCGTCTCGGGCTCGACCTCCAGGCCCTTGAGCGACAGGTCGGTGACCAGGGGAGCGCCGATCCTGCGGTGGATCTGCTCCATGGCGGCGTCCAGGCGGTCCTCCGACTCGACCAGCTCGCACCGGCCCGCGCCCAGCCCGGCCAGCCGGCCGAGGAACCCGGCGTTCACGGCCCTGTCGATGCCGACGGTGTGCACGCGCATGGCCGACAGCGGCCCGCCCGCCTGCTCCAGGATCTGGTCCTCGTTGCCCACCTGGCCGTCGGTGACCAGCACGACGACACGTTCGCGCTCGGTGCGGGCGCCCAGGAGCGCGATCGCCTGGCGCAGCGGTTCGAGCAGCTCGGTGCCGCCGCGGGCGTCGACGCGGGAGAGGTGTTCGACGGCGCGGTAGCGGTTGCGGTCCGACGCTTCGGCGAGCCCCTCGAACGCCTGCTCCACCACCGAGTCGAACGTCAGCACCGCGAACCGGTCCTGCGGCGTCAGCGTGTCCACGATCCGGGCGGCGGCCCTGCGCGCCGCGACCATCTTCCAGCCGCCCATGCTGCCGGAGCGGTCGAGCAGCAGCACCAGGTCACGTGGCGCCCGCGTGGACTGGAGCGGCGGCGGCACGACGGTGAGCGCGAACGTTCCTTCCTGGTTGAGCTGCAACGACGTGGACGCCTCGAACGACAGGCGCAGGATGAAGTCGCGGTCGAGGCGTTCGCCGGGCCGCAGGCGTGCGGTGTCGCCTTCCTCCTCGACCACGTGCAGGCTGGAGGCCAGCTCACGCAGGTCGAGACCGGCTGCGTCCACTTTCGCGCTGAGCGAGAGGCGTACGGGGCTGGGGAAGCCGGGCAGCAGGACAGGTGGGCTGATCCTGGAGGCGTCGGGGACCGCGTCGGTGTCGGGCGCCGCGCCGTCACCGGCCGGCGGGCCGTCCACGGGGCTGCCGGGGATGTAGCGCGGGGCCACGACCAGCGGGAAGCGGAACGTGGCCGCCCCGTCCTCGTACGGCAGCGGCTGGCTCATGGTCAGCCTGACCGAGACGCTCTCGCCGGGCAGGATGTTGCCCACCCTGATCGTGAACACGTCCGGCCGGTCCTCTTCCGCGATCGCCGCCCGCCTGCCCTCGCGCAGCGCCTGGTCGTAGTCCGCCCTGGCCTGGCCGCGCTCCTTCAGCAGGCCCTCGATCACCCGGTCGTCGGCCTCCATCCGGAACCCGGTCACGGCCGCGCGATCCGGCAGCGGGAAGACGTACGTCGCCTCCAGCGTGACGTCGAACGGGTTCCTGAACCCCTGCGTGACCTCGACCCCGGCGATGAGCCCCGAGATGTCGGCGGCCACGTCCACGCTCTCCAGCGGCAGGTTGCCGCGCTCGGTCAGCAGCGCGCCGAACCCGGCGTCCGGCACCGGCAGGCACCGTGCGGGCTCCAGCGAAGTGATCTTCATGTCAGCTTCCTCTCCTTGAGCACCGCGAGCAGCGGACCCGCCGCCGCCAGCACCGCCTGAACGTCTTCAGCGGACGGCGTACGGCCGGTGTCCAGCACGAGCCGCACCCCCTTACCCAACCTGACCCCAGCGATCACACCGGCCCGCGCCCCACCAACCGGCCCGGCACCCAGTCCGGCACCCAGTCCGGCACCCAGTCCGGCACCCAGACCGGCATCCGGTCCACCGTCCGGCTCGGCATCCGGTCCACCGGCCGGCTCGGCATCCGGTCCACCGTCCGGTCGGGCCGTCTCCCCGTCGTCTCCGCCGCTTGGCCGCTCGGCCCAGAACCTCCCGCGCGCGGGAGCATCCTCAGCCATGCCGTCCAGCCCCGCCGCGTCGGCCGCCAGGGCCGCGAGCAGACCGTTCCCCCGTGCGCCGGCGGCCTCCGCGTCACGCGCCAGGGGATCCCCCGCTCGGGCGTCGCTCGCCGCCGGACCGCTCCCCTCGGAGCTGCCCGTTGGTGGGCCGTCCGCCAGGAAGGTGCCCGCCGGTGAGCCGCCGGGCAGCGGGGCGTCCGTCAGGAGGGCCGCCGCTTCCAGCATGCGATTCGTCGCCCCCGTCAGCGCGGCCTGGATCTGTGCGATCGAGTGCCCCGCCGCCTGCAGGCGCTTGATGGCGACCAGTTGCAGCAGATGCCGCCGCCCGTACTGCGCGATCCGGCCCCGCCGGGTCAGGGGCGGGTCCACCAGCCCGATGGTCATGTACCACCGGATCAGCCGCGCTCCGGGAACGTCGCGGACCCGGCCGTTGACCGGCGCGGGCGCGCCGGCGCGCAGCGCTCGCGCCGCGTGCTCGGCCAGCTCGCCGATCGTCCAGGTATCGCTCATACCTCCACAGTGACACTGTCACTATTACACTGTCAATGACCGAAGGTTCGGAAGAAGAAAGCCCTAAATGTCGTTGTAAAGAACGAAAAGTCCGACCAACGGGGAGGAATAAGAGACATGGCTACGATCACCGGACCGCTCTCGGGCGACGCCAAGGACGCCGTCGTGGACACCCTCCAGGGTGCCCTGGTCGATCTGATCGATCTCTCACTGGTCGCCAAGCAGGCGCACTGGAATCTCGTAGGCGCACATTTCCGCCCGATCCACCTCCAGCTGGACGAGCTCACCGACCTGGCGCGGGCCCACATGGACACCATCGCGGAACGCGCCGTCGCCCTCGGCGCCAACCCGGACGGCCGCGCGGCGACGATCTCCAAGTCCACGAAGCTTCCCCAGCCCGAAGGCGGCTGGCTGGAGGACGGCAAGGTCGTGGCGACGATCACCGACACGCTGGACGGCATCAGCAAGCGGATGTACGAGCGCATCCGCGCCACCGACGACACCGACCCGGTCACGCAGGATCTGTTCATCGCGATCGCGCAGGACATCGACAAGCAGCACTGGATGTTCCAGGCACAGCGCTAGAGCGGGCACGTTCATCGAGCCCGGGCACGACGTACGGTGCCCGGGCTCTTCCATGCCGTAAGCGCCACGTAAGAGGTGATCATCTCTTGTCGATCTACCGTCCAGGAGTATGACCAACCGCACGCAGATCGTCGTGCTCGCCAAGCGGCCCCGGCCCGGGCGCGTGAAGACGCGCCTCACCCCGCCCTACACCCCGGCGGAAGCCGCGGAGCTGGCCGCGTACGCGCTGGACGACACCCTGGACGCCGTCGCCGCCACCCCCGCCGCCGCCCGCCTGCTGGCCCTCGATGAGATCGCCGGACCCGACCTGATCGCGGGCCGCCCGTTCGAGCTGATCGGCCAGCGCGGAGACGGCTTGGACGAGCGCCTGGCCTGGGCCTTCGAGGACGCCTTCGCCCGGCGCCGCGCGCCCGTCGTGCTCGTCGGCATGGACACTCCCCAGCTCACCCCCGCACTCCTGACCAGGGCCGCGGCGGCGCTCGACGGGCACGACGCGGTGTTCGGCCCGGCGGCCGACGGCGGCTTCTGGCTGCTCGGGCTGCGCCGCCCCGACCCCGCCCGGCTCCTCGGCGTGCCCATGTCCACACCCGGCACGGGCGCCGCCCAGCTCCGGCGCCTGCGCGGTCTGTCGGTCGCGACGCTGCCACTCCTCACCGACGTGGACGACGCCGTGAGCGCCCGCGAGGTCGCGGACCAGGCCCCGCACACCCGCTTCGCCACCGCCCTGACCCGCCTCGGTGCCCGTGACACCGCCAGCAATGCCGCCGGAGAAGCAGCCCGCCTCACCGCCAGCGACACCGCCAGCAATGCCGCCGGAGACGCGGCCCGCCTCGGCGCCCGCGACGCCGCCGGTGACGCCGGGGCGGCGGGCGCTGGGCGGGTTGCCTCGTTCGCCGCAGGGGTGGTCAGGTGATCGGGGAGCTTTACGCGGACTCGCTCGCCGGCGCCGAGATCGACGTCGAGTACGAGGACGGCCGCCGCGAGCCCCTCGCGGCCATGCGCTGGCTGGAGCTCATCGACGGCGACGAGGCCATGCTGTCCCGCTGCGCCGGCCCCACCCTGGACGTCGGCTCGGGGCCGGGACGGCTGACGGTCGCGCTGGCCAGGAGGGGCGTGGCCGCGCTCGGCATCGACGTCACCCCGCACGCCGTACGGCTGACGCGGCAGGCGGGCGGGCTGGCCCTGTGCAGGGACGTGTTCGGGCGGGTCCCGGGCACCGGCCGATGGGCGACCGCGCTGCTGGCCGACGGCAACATCGGCATCGGCGGCGACCCGCCGGCCCTGCTGCGCCGGATGCGCGAGCTCGTCAGGCCGGGCGGCGAGGTGATCGCCGAGGTCGCGCCGCCCGGCACGCCCAGCACGACCGAACGCGTCCGGTTGCGCCACGGTGAGGTCACCGGCGCCTGGTTCCGATGGGCGGGGGTATCGGTTTCCGACGTGCCCGGGCTGGCCGGGGAGAGCGGTTTCACGGTCACGGGCAGTCACGAGGAGGCCGGCCGCTGGTTCGCGTACCTTCGCTAGGTGATCATGCCGAGCAGCGAGCGGACGTGCGGAACATCACGGGAAAGCGGCGCCGGGGGCGGCTGGGGGAGACGGGAGCGCGGGGTTTGCGCAGAGTTTGATGTCGCGAGTCCCTGCCATTCATGTCGGTGCGGTCGACTAGCGTGGCACCTAGAGGGAGGCCCCACGATGTCCCACAAGACTCTCCTCCGCACGGGCCCGCTCATGCCGGGTGGCGCCAGCCCGTACGGTCCGCTCGGCCCGCCGGGCGCGGGCGGTCTCGCGTTGCCGCTCGGCTTCACCGGCAGGGTGGTGGCCCGCTCCGGCCAGAAGGTGGCCGGGCTGACCTGGCACGCGGCGCCCGACGGCGGCGCCTGCTTCCCCGACGGCGCAGGCTGGATCTACGTCTCCAACTCCGAGCTGCCCCTGCTCGGCGGCGCCTCGGCGCTGCGCTTCCGCGCCGACGGCTCGATCGGCGACGCCTACCGCATCCTGTCGGGCACCGACCTCAACTGCGCGGGCGGCGCCACGCCGTGGCACACGTGGTTGTCGTGCGAGCTCGGCCACCGCGGCCGCGTCTTCGAATGCGACCCCTACGGTGCCCGCGCGGCCCGGCCCCGCCTGTCCATGGGCCGCTTCAAGCACGAGGCCGCGGCCTGCGACCCGGAGCGGCGCGTCATCTACATGACGGAGGACGAGCACGACGGCTGCTTCTACCGGTTCAGACCGGGCGACTGGGGCGACCTCACGGAGGGCACGCTGGAGGTCCTGTGCGCCGCCGGCCACTGGCAGGCCGTGCCGTCGCCGGCCGCGCTGCTCAAGGCCGCCCGCCATCAGGTCGAGGACGCCCGCCACTTCGACGGCGGCGACGGCTGCCACTACGCGGGCGGGGTCTGCTACTTCACCACCAAGGGCGACACGGGCCTGTGGGCCTACGACACGCAGACCTCCACGCTCGACCGGCTGTGCGAGGGCGTGCGCGCCATCACCGCCGCCCCCTCCGGCGACCTCTACGTGGCCAGGGAGACGACGGAGATCCACGTGATCGCGCCCGACCGGGCGGTCACGCCGTTCCTCCGGCTGGAGGGGCACGGCGGGGCCGAGCTGACCGGGCTGGCCTTCTCGCCCGGCGGCGAGCGGCTCTACTTCTCGGCCAGGCGTGGCCGTACGGAGGGACACACGTTCGAGGTGGCGGGCCCCTTCCGCCCCTAGGCCCGGCCCGCTCAGGTCAGGTCAGGTAGCGCACGAGCATGACCTTCAGCTCGTCGACGAGCTCGGCGCCGCGCTCCGGCGGCACCGAGGTGACCATGGGCAGCACCGCTTTCACCATCGCCAGCGCCATCGTCCCCATGAGCTGGGCGCGGTCGCCGGGCAGCTCCGGGCTGCGCCGCCGCAGCATGGTGGCGAGGTGCCGGGCGATGTCGGCGTGCAGCCGCTGTGAGGCCGCGGCGAGCTGATCGCCGGTGGCCGTCCCGTACAACAGCGACCAGTACGCCGGCGACTCGCTCTTGAACCGGACGCTCTCGTCCACGAGCTGCCCGACCAGCGCCTCCATCGGGATGTCCGGTGTGACGACGGCCAGCCGGGCGGCCCAGAACTCCTGGCGGTCATCGATGTAGCGGACCACCAGCCCGTCGAGGATCTCCTCCTTGTTCCGGAAGAACTGATACAGCGACCCAGGCGACATCCCCGCCCGCGCGGCGACCTGGTTCGTGGTC
Source organism: Nonomuraea rosea (assembly GCF_039539705.1). Classification (NCBI taxonomy): domain Bacteria; kingdom Bacillati; phylum Actinomycetota; class Actinomycetes; order Streptosporangiales; family Streptosporangiaceae; genus Nonomuraea; species Nonomuraea rosea. Next base: position 264,982 of record NZ_BAABDQ010000007.1, read on the forward strand.
AGCTCCGGATAACCGACCTCGGCGATCACCAGTTCGGCGGCGTCGAGGATCTCGGCCATCCGCTTCAGACCACGCGCCTGCCGGCGGACCGTGCGCTCAGCCATGGGCCTCCTCGTTGACAAATACGAGCATTTACTTGTATTTCTGATCCAGGACGGCAAACACGAGTAGTTTACCGAGTTTTGGACCAGGAGGCCCATGAGAACCGCCCGCGACCCACAACCGCCGCAGACGCAGGCAACGGCGGTGAACACACCGGCCACGACCGTGCCCATGACCGGGCCGCCGCTGCGCAGGCTCGGCTTCCTCCTCGTACGCCGCCGCAAGCTCGTCCTCTCCCTCTCTCTGGCGGCACTGATCGTCATGGGCGTGCTCGCGGCGGGAGCGGTGTCCGGGCTGTCGCTGGCCAGGTTCGAGGCGCCGGGCTCGGAGTCCGACCGGGCGCAGGCCGAGCTGGTCGAGCGGTTCGGCACCGGCAGCCCGGACATGATCTTCCTGGTGACCGCGAGGAGCGGCACGGTCGACGCCCCCGCGGTCGCGGCCGCCGGCCGGGAGCTGACAGAGCGGGTCGCCCGCGCGGACGGCGTCGCCGAGGCCGGCTCGTACTGGACCCGCGGCAAGCCCGCCACCCTGCGCAGCGCGGACGCCAGGCACGCCCTGATCGTGGTGCGCATCCCGGGAGACGCCGACCACGTACGGTCCCAAGTGCTGCCCAGGCTCGTACCTGAGATCACCAAGGCCAGCGCCCTGCTCCAGGTGCGCGCTGGGGGAGGGGAGGAGGTCTTCAGGGAGACGGTGCCGCTGGCCAGGCAGGACTTCGTCCGGGCCGAGCTGGTGATCTTCCCGCTGGCGTTCGCGCTGCTCTGGCTCTACCAGCGGCGCGTCATGGCGGCCCTGGTGCCGATCCTGGCCGGGGTGTTCGCCATGGTGACCGGGCTGGCGCTGCTGAGCGGCGTGCTGCTGTTCGCGGAGATCTCCACGTTCGCCCTGAACCTCACCCTGGCCATGGGCCTCGGCCTCGGCATCGACTACTGCCTGTTCGTGATCCAGCGCTTCCGCGAGGAGACGCGCGCGGGCAGGGACCGCGCGAGCGCGGTGGCCGGGGCGGTCGAGCACGCGGGCAGGACCGTGCTGTTCAGCGGGCTCACCGTGGCGTCGTCCCTGGCCGTGCTGTTCGCGCTGCCGTTCGACTTCCTGCGCTCCTTCGCGTACGCGGGCATCGCCGTCGTCGCGGGCGGCCTGGTCGCGGCGGTGCTCGTGCTGCCCGCCGTGCTCGCCACGATCGGCGGCACGATGCTCCCCAAGCGCGTCAGGCCCGAACGCGACACGGGGTTCTGGCACGGGCTGGCGGTGCGGGTGATGCGCAGGCCGCTGCTGTTCGGGGGCGTGGCCACGGCGGTGCTGCTGGTCCTCGCCGCACCGTTCCTCGGCCTGCGCTTCGGCGTGGCCGACGACCGCATCCTGCCCCCGGAGGCGTCCTCCAGGCAGACCCAGGAGGTGATCCGCCAGTCGTTCCCCGCGGAGGAGACCGACGCCATCCAGCTCATCGCGCCGGCCGCGGCTCCCGGCGACGTACCGCGCTACGCGGAGACCCTGTCGCGGCTCCCTGGCGTCGCCCAGGTGGACTCGGCGGCCGGCTCGTTCGCGGCGGGTCGGCGGGTGGGCGACGGCGAGCCGTCCAGGTTCCAGCCCCACGGGGGCGGCCAGGGCACGTGGCTGTCCGTGGTCCCCTCCGCGGCGGCCCTGTCCGACGATCCCGTACGCCTGGCCGAGTCCGTACGCTCCGTCGAGCCGCCCTTCAAGGTCATGGTCGGCGGCTACCCGGCCGAGCTGGCCGACTACCGCGCCTCCGTCGTGGACCGGCTCCCGCTGGTGCTGGCGCTCATGCTCGGCGTGACGTTCCTGGTCCTGTTCGGGATGACCAGGAGCCTGATCATCCCGATCAAGGCGACCCTGCTGAACGTCCTGAGCCTCGGCGTCATGTTCGGCGCCATCGTCTGGATCTTCCAGGAGGGCAACCTGTCCGGCCTGCTCGGCTTCACCCCGACGGGCACGCTCGACCCGAGTATCCCGATCCTGATGCTCTGCGTCGCCTACGGCCTGTCGATGGACTACGAGGTGTTCCTGCTGTCCCGCATCAAGGAGGAGTACGACAGGACCGGCGACACGGAGCTGGCCGTGGCCACCGGCCTGCAGCGGGGCGCACCCCTGATCACGGCGGCCGGCGGCATCCTGGCGCTCACGTTCGCCGCCTACGCCACGGCGCAGGTGTCGTTCGTGCAGATGCTGGGCGTCGGCATGGCGGTGGCCGTGCTGGTGGACGCGACCGTGATCAGAGCGGTGCTCGTGCCCAGCCTGATGCGCCTGGCGGGCCCGCTGAACTGGTGGCCTAGAGGTCGCGCGACCACATCTGCTCGGTGACCTCGATCCCGTTCTCCATCCCCTTCTCCTCGGAGTCCAGCTCGAACCCGGCCGCCTGGTAGATGCGCCGCGCGCTCACCAGGGAGTCGCGCGTCCAGAGCACGATCCGCTTGTAGCCCTCGGCCTGCGCGTGCCGCAGGCACTCCTCGACGAGCCGCCGCCCCAGGCCGAGACCTCGGGCGGACGGCTCGACGAGGAGCATGCGCAGCTTGGCCGTCGTCTCGTCCTGCCGCACGCAGAACACGCACCCGGCCCGCTCGCCCCCCACCTCGGCGATCCAGCCGGTGTCCCTGGAGAAGTCGAGGCCGCCGACGATCCTGGCGACGAGCTGCTCGAAGGCGATGCCCCAGCCGTACTCGCCGCTGTAGAGGGCGCCGTGCCGGTGCACGACCCAGCCCAGGTCGCCCGGCCGCGGCGGCCTGATCACGTACGGCTCGCGCTCCCCGGCCGCGCCGAGCGCCCCCCTGATGGCCGCCATGCCCGCGACCAGCCGCCGCTGGTCCTCCTCGGACAGGCCGGACAGCAGCCGCTCGATCTCGCCGGCCGAGCGCTCGTCGAGGCCGCCGAAGGTCTCGGATCCCGCGGGAGTGAGGCGGACGACCTGCCGGCGCGCGTCCGACGCCGACCGCTCACGCGCGATCAGCCCGTCGGTCTCGAAGCGCGTCAGGATCCGGCTGAGGTAGCCGGCGTCCAGGTCGAGCAGGGTGCGCAGCTCGCCGGTCGCCATCTGCTCCGTCTGCGCCAGCTCGAACAGCACCCTCACCTCGGTCAAGGAGTAGGGCGAGTCGAGCATGCCCGCCTGGAGCACGCCGATCACCTTCGTATAGAACCGGTTGAAGGCTCTGACCTCAGAGACCCTTGCTTCTGTCAACGAACTCATTGCCACAGTCAACCATAGGAGGATCCTCACCGTGAAGCACGTGTTCATAGGCGGATACGGCCCGGGCATCGTCACCCTCGGCGGAGAGCTCACCAGAGTGGCGGCGCCGTCGTTCCTCGCGGCCCATCCCACCCTGCCGGTGCTGTACGCGGTGGGCGAGCTCGAACGCGGCTGGCTCACCGCCTTCACGGCCGGGGAGCGGCTGGAGCCGCTGGACGAGCGGCCGAGCGAGGGCGACAGCCCGTGCCACGTCGCCGTGGACCCGGGAGGGAGCCTGCTCGCGGTGGCCAACTACGGCGACGGCACCGCGCTGCTGTGTCACCTCGACGCGCGCGGCGCGTTCACCGGCGAGCCGATCGTGCTGCGCCACGAGGGTTCGGGCCCGGTCCCCGAGCGCCAGGAGGGCTCCCACGCCCACCAGGCCGTCTTCCACGACGACGTGCTGCACGTCTCCGACCTCGGCACCGACGAGATCCGCCGCTACCGCTACGACGGCACCCCGCTGGAGCCGATCAGGATGCACGCCGGGTCGGGCCCGCGCCACTACGCTTTCGCCGGCTCGCGGCTCTACGTGGCGGGCGAGCTCGACGGCACCGTCACGCTCATCGAGGGCGAGCGCAGGACGGTCGTGCCCGCCTCCCGCGAGAGCGGCCCGAACTTCCCCTCCCACCTGCAGGTCGAGGGCGACCTCGTCTACGTCGGCAACCGCGGCCCCGACACGGTCTCGGTGCTGCGGGCCGCCGACCTGTCCTTCGTGGCGGAGATCCCGGCCCTGGGCGAATGGCCCAGGCATTTCGCGATCGACGGCGACCGCATGTACGTGGCCGACCAGCGTTCGAACGTCGTGACCGTCTTCGAGCTCAAGGACGGCATCCCCGAGCCCACCGGCCAGGTGCACGAGGTGGAAAGCCCGGCCTGTGTGCTGATCATGTAAGGAGTTCGCCAAGTCACGGCTCACGGGGGCGGCCGATCCTGACCATGGGCCTGTGCTGAAGATCCTCGCCGCTCTCGTCCTCCTGGTCGCCGGCTGCGCCGCCCCGCCGGCCGCACCACCCGCCGCGCCGCCCGCGCCCGCCGCCTCGAACGCCGCCTCGAACGCGGGCGTGGACGCGGGCGTGGACGTGCAGGAGTCCTGGCGCATCACCAGGCACGGCGCGGCGCACGAGATCGAGGGCTACGCCGACCAGGTGAGCGTCCTGCCGGGCGAGCGGTTCAGGCTGCACGTCTCCACGACCGCGCCGCGCTTCTCCGCCAGTGCCTTCCGCATGGGCGCGAACCCGGCCAAGGTATGGGAGTCCGCCCCGGTCCGCGGGGTACGCCAGGCGCCGATGCGGGTCGTGGACGGCACCGTGACCGCCGCCCACTGGGCCCCCTCGCTGACCGTGCAGACGGCGGGGTGGGCGGAGGGCGCGTACCTGATCAGGCTCGACGCCTCGTCCGGGGCCCAGCGCTATGTCCCGATCACCGTGCGCTCCGCCTCCACCGCGGGCCGCGTGGTGCTGGTGAACGCGGTCACCACCTGGCAGGCGTACAACCTGTGGGGCGGGCGCAGCCTCTACCAGGGCCCGGGCGGGTACGCGGACCGCTCGCGCACCGTCACCTTCGACCGCCCGTACGACACCACCGGCGCCCGCCTCTTCCTGGACTTCGAGAAGGACGCGCTGGCCGTGGCCGAGAAGAGCGGCGTGCCGCTGGCGTACCTGACCAGCCTCGACCTCCGGCCGGGCGCGCTCGACGGCGCCAGGGCGGTGGTCTCGCCCGGCCACGACGAGTACTGGTCGCCCGGCATGCGCAGGGCCGTCACCGCGGCCAGGGACCACGGCACGAACCTCGCCTTCCTCGGCGCGAACGCCGTCTACTGGCGGATCGGCCTGCACGGCAGGAACGTCGCCTGCGACAAGGAGCGCCTGTGCGAGCTGTGGCGCGCGTCGGAGCCGGAGAGCGCCCTGGTGGGGCAGATGTACGACTGCTTCCCCGCGGAGGGCGTCTACCGGGTGCGCAGGCCCGCCCACTGGATCTTCGCCGGGACCCGGGGCAGGCGGTTCCCGGGGATGGCCGGGGTGGAGACCGACAAGGTCTCGCGCGGCTCGCCGCGGAACATCGAGGTGCTGGCCGAGTCGCCGCTCTCCTGCGGCGGCCGGGCGACCGTCAGCCACAGCACCTACTACACGGCGCCGGGAGGGGCGGGGGTGTTCGCCTCCGGCACGATGCGCTGGGTGTGCGCGATGCGGGGAAGGCGGTGCGGCCATGGGGTCACCGAGCAGGCCGCCGCCTTCACCCGCCGCGCCACGGTCAACCTGCTGACCAGGTTCGCCCAGGGGCCGGCCGGCCTGCCCTAGCCTTCCTTCTTGTCGTGCGGGACCTTGCCGAGCGCCCGGACGATCTCCCGCTCGGCGGGCTCCTTGGTCACGCCGAGCCGCTTCAGCGCGGCCACCACCGGGCCCTCCTCCAGCGACAGGACGCCGAGCAGGAGGTGCTCGGTGCCCACGAAGTCGTGGCCGAGCCGCAGCGACTCCCGCAGGGTCAGCTCCAGCACTTTCTTGCTCTGCGCGGCGAACGGGGTGCCCTCCGGCGGGCTGCCGCCACCGGTCCCGAGCTCGGTGGTGACGGCGTCCTTGACCGCCTCCGGTGACGCGCCGAGCGTGGCCATGGTCTTGACCGCGAGCCCTTCCGGCTCGTGCAGCAGGCCGAGCACCAGGTGGCCGACCTCGATGTGATCGTGGTCGGAGGCGCGGGCCTCCACCTGGGACCGCACCATGACGCTGCGGGCCCTGTCGGTGTACCGGGCGAAGTTGCGCAGGTCCTCGGCCAGCGATCCGGAGCCGCCGCCGTCCTTGGGCACGAACCGCTTCTGCGCGGCCTGCTTGCTGACGCCCATGCTGCGCCCGATGTCGGTCCAGGACGCGCCGGAGCGCCTGGCCTGGTCGACGAAGTGACCGATCAGGTGGTCGGCCACCTCGCCGATGTGCTCGCCCAGCGTCACGGCGTCGGTCAGCTCGTCGAGCGGGTCGCCGCCGGGATGCCGGCTCTTGATCGCGGTGATGAGGTCGTCGAGACGAACGGTTTTGTCCATGCGTCAACCCTAGGTTGACGGTCGCTAATCGTCAACCCCAGGTTGACGCAACGGCGAAGGATGGAAACCCGCGCCGCAATTCCGGATGGCCGCGTCGGCGGGATGCGGCGGAACAGGGGGAGGCCCGGGTCCGGGCGGCACGAGCGGCGCTGTGATCTGCCCCTTTTGTACGGCGAAGGGGATAGAAACCCGTCTTGTCCAGGCATGGGCAGGGACCCGCGCTCGTGAAATCGCCCGCCAAAACGGGTTTAGGACATGCGACCCCGCGTTTGGTCTAGACCACTGCACATGACGCCGGGCACAATGCGAGTCTGAACACTGAGGTCTGGTTCGTGAACCCCATTGGGAGGAACCCGCCATGCGTATTGGAGTGCTCACCGGAGGGGGCGACTGCCCCGGTCTCAACGCTGTGATCAGGGCAGTGGTGCGTAAGGGGGTGAGCGTATACGGCCACGAGTTCGTCGGCTTCCGCGACGGCTGGCGCGGCCCCCTCGAAGGCGACACGATGCCGCTCGACATCCAGTCCGTACGCGGCATCCTGCCGCGCGGCGGCACGATACTGGGCTCCTCCAGGACCAACCCGATCAAGATCGAGGGCGGGGTCGACCGGATCAAGGAGAACCTGGTCTCCACCGGTGTGGACGCGTTGATCGCCATTGGCGGCGAGGACACGCTGGGCGTCGCCAAACAGCTCTACGACCGCGAGGTCAACGTCGTGGGCGTGCCCAAGACCATCGACAACGACCTGTCGGGCACCGACTACACCTTCGGCTTCGACACGGCCGTCAACATCGCGATGGAGGCCATCGACCGGCTCCACACCACCGCTGAGTCCCACCACCGGGCGCTGATCTGCGAGGTCATGGGCCGCCACGCCGGCTGGATCGCGTTGCACGCGGGCATGGCGGGCGGCGCCAACGTCATCCTCATCCCGGAGAAGCCGTTCGACATCGACCGCGTCTGCGAATACGTCGAGTCCCGCTTCCGCACCCGCTACTCGCCGATCATCGTGGTCGCCGAAGGCGCGCACCCGATCGAGGGCCAGATAGCGCTGCAGGCGGGCGAGCTCGACTCCTTCGGCCACGTGCGGCTCGGCGGCATCGGCGAGGTGCTGGCCAAGGAGATCGAGAAGCGCACCGGCAAGGAGGCCCGCACCACCGTGCTCGGCCACATCCAGCGCGGCGGCACCCCGACCGCGTACGACCGGGTGCTGGCCACCAGGTTCGGCCTACAGGCGATCGACGCGGCCCACGAGGGCGACTACGGCAAGATGGTGGCGCTGCGCGGCACCGATATCGTCCGGGTCGGCCTCGACGAGGCCACGGCCGAGCTCAAGACCGTGCCCGCGTCCCGCTACTCCGAGTCCGAGGTGTTCTTCGGCTGACTGAAAGCCGCTTGCAAGTGCGCAGCCGTACCTTCTGAATCAGCGGGGTTTCCGCTACAACCCGCTCAAGGTACGGCTCGCGCCGCAGCGAGTCGGCGGCCCACCATGCGCCGCGAGCCGTGCCTAGGCCATCAGCTCGACCGGCCGATAGCTCAACCGCGGGGCGTACCGAAGAGATCCACCTCCGGTGCGCCCTCGTCGCGTTGCCGCAGCCTGGCCCTGAACTCGGCCTCGCTGCGCAACTCCTTCTCCGACGGCGACAGGATGATGGCTAGCAGCAGGCCCACGGTGATCACGCTGAGGCCGACGATCAGCGGCAGCAGGAAGTCGATGGCCCTGGCGCCGTGCACGGGCACCATCTCGGAGTGGGTCTGCACCGACATCGAGTACATCCCCGTGTAGTGCATCCCCGAGACCGCCACCCCCATGACCAGCGCCGCACCGCCGATCCTGAAGGCGCCGCTGACCCGCAGTGTGAACCAGAGCGCCACCGTCGCCGCCGCCACCGCGATCAGGACCGAGATCGAGACGACCACAGGGTCGTACGAGACGAGGCCGGACATGTTCATCGCGGCCATGCCGAGATAGTGCATGCCCGCGACGCCGCACCCGGTCAGCACGCCACCGCCGAGCAGGAACCCCAGCCTGTCGCCGCCGTAGGAGGCCAGGAACAGCCCCATCCCCACGACCGCCACCGCGATGAGCGCTGAGGCCGCGGTGAGCGGCACGTCGTAACGGATCACCGTGCCGGTCACGGAGAAGCCGAGCATGGCGATGAAGTGCATCGTCCATATGCCCGTGCCGCCGATCGCGAACGCGGCTCCCACCAGCCAGTATTTGCCCTCACGCCCGCCGATGAGCCGGGCACGCGACGTCAGCAGCAGGCCGAGCATGGAGCCCACGCTGGACATGACGTACGCGAGAAGAGGTGTTAAAAGCCCAAAAGAAAAATGGTCGATCGGCGACATAACCCCCACCCATCCCCTACGCACCGATAAGGGAGTATGAACAGGGAGTCGCCGATAGCGCAACTACCTTCGGCGAGCGGGCATGGACTGATGGCGTTGGAGGGGCTGGACGATCGGCGTGGGGTAGGTGAGTTGCTGCTGCTGGTGAGCGGTGCGCCGGCGCAGTTCGAGCTTGGCCACGAGCTCCGCGTCCTCGTGCAGCTCCGCCTCCGACGGCGACAGGATGACCATGAGGAGCATGGTGAGCGTGATGAGGCTGATCACGGTCATGAGGGGCACGAGGAAGTCCAGCGCGTCGGCGCCGGAGACCAGGGCGGGCTCGGTGTCGACCCTGACGTGCATCGCGTACATGCCGGTGTAGTGCATGCCGGCCACGGCCACGCCCATGACGAGGGCGGCGCCGGTGATCCAGATGGGCTTCTTGACCCGGAGGGTGAACCAGAGCGCCACCGTCGCGGCCACCACGGCGATGGCCACGGAGGCGCCCACGGTGAGGCGGTCGTAGGAGACGTGGGCGGACATGTTCATCGCGTACATGCCCAGGTAGTGCATGGAGGCCACGCCGAGCCCGGTGAGCAGGCCGCCGCCGAGCAGTGCAAGGATCCGCCCGCCGCCGTAGGAGACGAGAAGCAGGCCGGTGCCCACGACCACGATGGCCACCACCGCCGAGGCCACCGTCAACCAGACGTCGTACTTGATCTGGGTGCCCTCCACCTCGAATCCCATCATGGCGATGAAGTGCATGACCCAGATGCCGGTCCCACCGATCGAGATGGCCGCCCCGAGCAGCCAGCGCAACCGCGCGCCGCCCCGCGAGGCGTGCGCCTGCGCGGTGAGCCGCAATCCGAGCATCGACCCGATGCACGACATCACATAGGCGAGCAACGGCGTGAGCAAGCCGTAGGTGAAATGATTAACGGAGGTCATCTGTGGAGCTTCCTTGCATTAGGGGTCCCCGGATTGTGCCATCTGGCATGTCCCTTTCGCATGGATAACCGAACTATCTGTCAAATCCGCGTGTCGGAAACATGAGAAGGCCTCATGGCTATCGAGGGTCCGTTCTGGCGGGCGGTCGCGGTCTTCCGCGTCGCCTCGCTGGCGTACGCCGCCGTGCTGATGGCGCAGCACCGTGGTTACGAGGAGCCGGTCATCGGCTGGCTGGTGCTCGGCGTGATGGCGCTGTGGACGGCGGGGGCGACGTTCGCGTACTCGATCCCGGCGCTGCGCGGCCGGCCGCTGCTCGCCATAGACCTGCTGGTCACGATGGCCTGCCTGCTGTCCTCGCCCTACGTCCAGGGCGCCCAGCAGGGGGCGACCGGCACGCTGCCGGTGCCCGCCACGTGGGTGGCCGCGCCGGTGCTCGCGTGGGCCGTGTACGCCGGCCGGCGCGCGGGCGCGGTGGCGGCGGCCGTCGTCGCGGCCTGCGATCTGTGGCTGCGCGTACGCACCCCCGAGGCGCCCATCCTGATCAACGGCACGGTCTTACTCTTCTTGTCAGGAGTCGTTGTCGGACACGTCGCCAGACTGGCCAAGCAGGCCGAGGAACGCATGCAGCGGGCCATCGAGATGGAGGCCGCCCAGCGTGAGCGCGACCGCCTGGCCCGCGACCTGCACGACTCCGTGCTGCAGGTGCTCGCGCTGGTCCAGCGGCGCGGGCGGCAGATCGGCGGCGAGGCGGCCGAGCTGGGCCGCCTGGCGGGTGAGCAGGAAGCGGCCTTGCGCCAGCTCGTCGCGAGCGGCCCGCCGCCCGCGAAGGGCGCGACCGACCTGCGCTCGCTGCTGCTGCGCCACGGCTCGCCCGACGTGACGGTCTCCACCCCGGCCACGCCGATGGTGCTGCCCACGGCGGTGGCCCAGGGCGCCGCCGCCGCGGTCGGCGCGGCACTCGACAACGTGCGCGCGCACTGCGGCGCGGGCGCCAAGGCCTGGGTGCTGGCGGAGTCGGGCGAGGGCACGGTGACGGTGAGCGTCAGGGACGACGGGCCCGGCATCCCGGACGGCCGGCTGGAGGAGGCGCGCGCCGGCGGCCGGATGGGCGTCGCCGGATCCATCCGGGGCCGCGTCGAGGAGCTGGGCGGCACGGTGTCCATTGTCAGCGTCCCCGGTCAAGGCACAGAGGTCGAGATCACCCTTCCGGCCGCGACGCCCGGTCCCCTCCGGAGCGGGCGCCGTTAGAGTTGCGGCATGGTTCGGGTCATGGTGGTGGACGACCATCCCATGTGGCGGGACGGGGTCGCCAGGGATCTCGCCGAGGCGGGTTACGAGGTCGTGGCCACCGTGGGGGAGGGCGGCCAGGCGGTCAGGGTGGCCGGGGCGGTGCTGCCGGACGTCGTGGTGCTCGATCTCCAGTTGCCGGACATGTCGGGCGCGGAGGTCGCGGCCCGGCTGGCCGGGGTGGCGCCGCCGCCCAAAGTGCTGGTGCTGTCGGCGAGCGCCGAGCAGGACGACGTACTGAAGGCCGTCAAAGCCGGCGCGTCCGGATATCTGGTGAAGTCGGCGAGCCGGGAGGAGTTCCTGGACGCGGTGCGCCGCACCGCCGAGGGCGACGCCGTGTTCACCCCGGGGCTGGCCGGGCTCGTCCTGGGCGAATACCGGGCTCGTCCTGGGCGAATACCGGCGGCTGGCCGCGCAGCCCGCGCCCGCCGAGGGGCCGCGGCTGACCGAGCGGGAGACCGAGGTGCTCAGGCTGGTCGCCAAGGGGCTGTCCTACAAGCAGATCGCCGACCGCCTCGTGCTCTCCCACCGCACCGTCCAGAACCACGTCCAGAACACGCTCGGCAAGCTCCAGCTCCACAACCGGGTCGAACTGGTCCGATATGCGATCGAGCAGGGGCTCGACGCGGACTAAACTCGATGGGTCGCGACGTTGCCATCAACGGTTGCCATCAACGCGCGCTTTCCCCGTCTTCCCGGAGGTTCCACCATGACGATGTCCGCCCTGGGCGAGCCGTGCGTTCTGCTCAAGCTGGGCGAGATCGTCCTGAAGGGCAAGAACCGCGAGCTGTTCGAACGCCGCCTGATCAGCAACATCCGTGACGCGCTCAAGACCATCGACATCAAGGTCGACGTGCGCAAGCGGCACGGCGTCATCGCGATCTTCCTGCCCCAGGGCGCCTCCGCCGAGCAGGCGCAGGCCGTGGCCGAGCGGGTCTCCGACGTGCCCGGGCTGGTCTGGATCCACCAGGCGTGGCGGGTGGCCAAAGACCCGGACACCGTGCTCAAGGCCGGTCTCGAGCTGGTCGGCGCGACCGAGGAGGCCAAGCGCGGCGCGCGCTTCGCGGTCCGCTCGCGCCGCCGCGACAAGCGCTTCCCGATGCGCTCCAACGAGCTCGACCGCTTCGTGGGCGGCGCGATCAACGACGAATACCAGCTCCCCGTCGATCTGAAGAACCCCGAGCTGACGGTCTCCATCGAGGTCGACAGGGACGAGGTGTTCATCTTCACCGGCGGCATCCCCGGCCAGGGCGGCCTGCCCGTGGGCAGCAGCGGCCGGGCCCTGGTGCTCATGTCGGGCGGCATCGACTCGCCGGTGGCCGCGTACCGGATGATGAAGCGCGGGCTGCACGTCGACTTCCTGCACTTCTCCGGCATCCCGTTCACCACGTCCGAGTCGATCTACAAGGCGTACGCGCTGGTCAGGAAGCTCGACCGGTTCCAGGGCAGGTCGCGGCTGTGGGTGGTGCCGTTCGGCAAGGCCCAGCAGTCGATCCGCGCCTCCGGCCAGGACCGGCTGGCCGTGATCGCGCAGCGGCGGCTCATGCTCAAGACGGCCGAGGAGGTCGCCCATCGCATCCGCTCCGCCGCGCTGATCACCGGTGACGCGCTCGGCCAGGTCTCCTCGCAGACCCTGACCAACATCACCGCCCAGGACAACGCGGTGGAGCTGCCGATCCTGCGCCCGCTGGTGGGCTGGGACAAGACCGAGATCATGGCCGAGGCCCGGCGCATCGGCACCCTGGAGATCTCGGAGCTGCCCGACGAGGACTGCTGCTCCCTGCTGGCCCCCAAGCGCGCGGAGACCCGGGCCAAGATCGAGGACCTGAAGCAGATCGAGAAGCGGCTCGACGCCGAGGAGCTGTGCGTGCAGCTCGCCGACTCGATCCAGGAATACACCCTCTAGCGGCTCAGGCGTCGACCTTGAACGGGTCGTGCTGGGCCAGCAGCTTGTCGAGCCTGGCCTGGTCGACGCGGTTGGTGACCACGGACTGCTCCTGCCGGTCGCGGACGACCTTGCACAGCGTGACCGTCGAGGTGACGACGTAGAGCAGGCCGAGCCCGAGGAACGCCCTGATCCACCCGGCCGTCGGCAGGTAGAGCAGGGCGATCACCACGGAGGACAGCGAGACGGCGAACGACAGGATCGCCTGGACGTAGAACGCGGTGGTCTGCGTGGGCTGAATGGGCTTCGTCATGCGGTCATCGTGCGCCGCGCGAAGGTCCCGGCGCATGGGGTGACGTACTCAAGTTACCGCTGAGTACGGCCGGCCGGCTGGTGGCGCGGCCGGCCGTACTGCCGCCGATCTCCCTGATCGCTCGTGGCCGGGCCGGGCGATACGGCATCAGGTCAGACGGCGACCGCGGCCGCGGCGGACTTGCCGAGCAGCGCGGGGAAGTCGTTCATGACCTGGGCCAGCTCGCCCAGATCCGTGTCGACCAGCGCCTGCGGGCCGTCGCAGAGCGCCTGCTCCGGCTGCGGGTGCACGTCGATGATCACGCCGTCCGCGCCCACCGCGATGGCCGCGCGGGTCAGCGGCAGCACCAGGTCGCGGCGGCCGCCCGAGTGCGAAGGGTCGATGATCACCGGCAGGTGCGACAGCCGCTGCGCCACCGGCACCGCCGAGACGTCGAGCGTGTTGCGGGTCGCCGTCTCGAAGGTCCGCACGCCCCGCTCGCACAGCACGATGTCCAGGTTGCCGCGCTGGGCGATGTACTCGGCGGCCATCAGCCACTCCTCGATGGTGGCGGTCATGCCGCGCTTGAGCATCACCGGCCGCCCGGCCGCGCCGACGGCCTGCAGGAGCGCGAAGTTCTGCATGTTGCGGGTGCCGACCTGCAGCATGTCGGCGTAGGAGGCGACCAGCTCCACGTCCTGGGCGTTCACCACCTCCGTCACGATCGGCAGGCCCGTCTCCTCGCGCACGTCCGCCAGGATCCGCAGGCCCGCCTCGCCCAGCCCCTGGAAGGCGTACGGCGACGTGCGCGGCTTGAAGGCCCCGCCGCGCAGCAGCACCGCGCCCGCCGACTGCGCCATCCGCGCCGCGTCCAGCGTCTGCTGGTGCGTCTCCACCGCGCACGGCCCCGCGATCAGCGTCACGGTGTCGGGGCCGATCGGCACGCCGCCCACGTGGACCGTGGAACGTTCCGGGTGGTTCTCCCTGCTGACCAGCTTGTACGGCGTGGACACGCGCATGACGTCGCGCACGCCGCCCATGCCGCGCAGGCCGGCCGCGTCGAGCTGGGTCACGTCGCCGACCAGGCCGACGATCGTGCGCCGCACGCCCTTGCTGACGAAAGCCTCGACCCCGGCCGCCTGGACGACCGCCACGATCGACGCCAGATCGTCCGCGGTGGCCTCGGGGCCCATCACGATCACCATCAGAAGTACTCCTCCGCCGTGAGAACTGCTCGGAATTTGCCTGGACAACGCAGAAGGCCCCGGGTCCTGTCGGACCCGGGGCCTTCGCTCGCCTGGCTGCTAGCGCAGCGTCAGATGGCGAACGGACTCGGGTCCGTCGCCATACCAAAACTGGGACGCGTTGCGCATAGCCCGTAATGGTAGCGCACCGCACCCGCTCGCGAGTCACTCCCCGTCCGATGGCAGGATGGCCCAAGACGCGAGATGTGTGAGGGGAGTGATCGTGGAGGAGTCGCGCCTGCCTCCAGGCCAGTACGTCCCGCGCGGCCGACCCGTGATCCACTACGGCAGGGTGCCCCAGTTCAAGCCGGAGAGCTGGGACTTCCGCGTGTTCGGGGCCACCGCCTCGGGCGAGGAGCACTGCTTCACCTGGAGCGACTTCGAGGTGCTGCCGCGCACGACCAGGATCGCCGACTTCCACTGCGTCACCAAGTTCTCCCTCATGGCCAACGAGTGGCGCGGCGTCGCCCCCGCCACGATCATGGCGGCCGCCCCGCCCGACGCCGGCGTCCACCACGTGATGATCTGGGCCGAATACGGCTACAGCGCCAACCTGCGGATGGCCGACTTCGCCGCGAGCGACACCCTGTTCGCCATGGAGCTCGACGAGAAGCCGCTCAGCCCCGACCGCGGCTACCCGCTGCGCATCGTGGTGCCCCACCTGTACGCCTGGAAGAGCGTCAAATGGGTGCGCGGCATCGAATACCTCCTCGAAGATCGCCGGGGCTTCTGGGAGGAGCGCGGCTACCACAACATCGCCGATCCGTGGGACGAGCAGCGATACTCCTACCAGGAAGAACCCGGCGAGGGCCCCCCTTAGACTTCACGCCCGGTTTTCCCTCGGACACGCTCTGTTTTTGGCTACGGTTGCCCGCATGCAGACCACCGCATGCGTGGCGCTGTCCTCCCTGACCTTCATCCTGGGCTCCGCCCTGGCATGGGCTCTCAAGGGCGCTCTCGACGGGACGCCCGGCGGGCCGCTCGCTCGGGCTCCTTGGCGCCGCCACGCGCTGCCCGAGGGCCGCTGGGAGGACGAGGCGACGTTCACCACGCTGCACATCGCCGCGATGGCGGCCCCGGCCCTCCGCGCGGGGCTCAATCGCGACTCCGCCCGCAAGGCGGTGCGCCACCTGCACACGCTGCTCGGCACCCACGCCGTCGCGATCACCTCGACCGACGCCGCGCTGGCCTGGGACGGGCCGTGCACCGACGACGTGCTCACCTACGCCCACGCCACGCTGGCGGCCGGCCGGGCACAGGTGTTCGCGGGGGAGCCGTACGGGGCGGTCGTGGTGCCCCTGACCGTGGACGGCACGGTCGTGGGGGCGCTGGCGGCCTTCGACGACGAGGTGAGCGCCGCGCTCGTGCGCACCGTCACGGAGGTCGCCCGCTGGGTCTCCGGCCAGCTCGAACTCGCCGACCTCGACGCCTCGCGGCGGCGCGCCCTCGAAGCCGAGATGCGCGCGCTGCGGGCGCAGATCTCGCCGCACTTCGTCTACAACGCGCTCACCACGATCGCCTCGTTCGTCCGCACGAACCCCAAGCGCGCCCGCGAGCTCCTGCTCGACTTCGCCGACTTCTCCCGGTACGCGCTGCGCAGGGCGCACGACTTCACCACCCTGGCCGACGAGCTGACCTGCGTCGACCGCTACCTGCTGCTCGAACGCGCCCGCTTCGGCGACAAGCTGCGCTTCAGCATGCAGGTGGCGCCGGAGGTGCTGCCGGTGCCCGTGCCGTTCCTGTGCCTGCAGCCGCTCGTCGAGAACGCCATCAAGCACGGCATGCGCGGCCGTGGCGGCCGGGGCGAGGTGCGGGTGGTCGTGCGCGACGCCGGTCCGGAGGCGCACATCACCGTCGAGGACGACGGCGCGGGCATGGACCCCGAGTGCGCGCGGCGGATGCTCGACGACGACCCGGCCCGCGAGGGCAGCGGCATCGGGCTGGCGAACGTGGACCTGAGGATGCGCCAGATCTACGGCGACGGCTACGGGCTCGTCGTGGAGACGGCGCTGGGCGCGGGCACCAAGGTGCGGCTGCGCGTGCCGAAGACGCAACTCACCTCATTGTGACCGAATGCTTACGCTATGCTGGCGTGTCGCTTGTGACCTTTGCTTTCATACGGCAGCGTGGTGGACATGCTGAGAGTGCTGGCCGTCGACGATGAGGTGCCCGCTCTGGAGGAGCTGGCCTATCTGTTGCGCCAGGACGACAGAATCGAACACGTGACGACCGCGGCCGACGGCGTCGCCGCGCTGCAGGACATGGTCCAGATGATCGGCGGGGGAGAGCGGCTCGACGGCGTCTTCCTCGACATCCGGATGCCCGGCCTCGACGGGCTCGACCTGGCCAGGCTGGTCGGCGGCTTCCCCAGCCCGCCGCGGCTGGTCTTCGTGACGGCCCACGAGGAGTGCGCGGTGCAGGCGTTCGACCTCGAGGCGGTCGACTACCTGCTGAAACCGGTCAGGGCCGAGCGCCTGTCCGAGGCCGTGCGCAGGCTGGAGGCCGCCACCTCGCCCGGTCCGGAGCCGGGGCAGGACGACGTGATCCCGGTGGAGCTGGGCGGGCGCACCAGGTTCGTGCCGCAGCAGGCCGTCTGGTTCGCCGAGGCCAAGGGCGACTACGTGCGCCTGCACACCGTGGACGGGAGCTACCTGGTGCGCATGTCGCTGGCCGCGCTGGAGCGCCGCTGGTCCGAGGCCGGGTTCATCCGGATCCACCGCAGCACGCTGGTGTCGGCCAGGCATGTCAGCGAGCTGCGGTTCGAGGGCGGGCGGGTGACGCTCACGGTCGGCACCGAGACCCTGCCGGTCAGCAGGAGACACAGCCGCCAGGTCCGCGAGCAGCTCGTGCGCCAGCACCGGGGCGTGATGTCGTGACGGCTCGCCCGCACCGGGCGGAGCGGCGGGTGGTCGTGTCGCGGCGGCCCGCCGGGCTCGGGCGGCCCCGCGGCCTGTCGGGTCCGGACGGCGCGCCCGACGGCCTGCCCGGTGTGCCCGACGTGCCGGCGATCGTGCGGCGGCAGTTACGGCAGGCGCTGCTGACCGTGGCGGCCGTGGCCGTGCTGCTGCTGGGCACACCGGTGCTGGCCCTGTGGCTGCCCGACTCCTGGGCCTGGGTGGCGCTGTCGCTGGCCGTGCAGTGCGCCTGGGTGGGCCTGTCCGTGTCGCAGCTCAGGCGGGCGGAGCGGCTGGAGCGATGACCGTCGCGGTGCTCACCGGGATCGCCTTCGTGCTGGTCCTGGGTGTCATGGCGGGCGCCGCGCGACCGCGCCGCTCCAGCGGCGTCTCCGACTTCTACGTCGCGGCCAGAGCGGTCCCCCCGTGGTGGAACGGCGCCGCGATCACCTCGGAGTTCACCTCGGCCGCGGCCTGCCTGGGCGCGGCCGGGCTCATCGCCACCAGGGGCGGGCCGATGCTGTGGTACCCCGCAGGGGCCGCGGCCGGGTTCGTCCTCGTCCTCGCGCTGGTGGTCGCGCCACTGCGGCGGTCGGGCACGTACACGCTGCCTGACTTCGCCGAGTGGCGGCTGAGGTCGGCCGGGCTGCGCCGCTTCACCACCTGCATCGTCCTCGTCATCGGGCTCGCCTTCCTGGTCGCGCAGTTGCACGCGGCCGGGGTCGTGGTGCGGCTGCTGACCGGGCTGCCGCCGTGGCTGGGCTGGGCGGCCGTCGCGGCGGCGGCGCTGACCGTGGCGCTGGCGGGCGGGCTGGGGAGCGTGACCAGCGTGCAGGCCGCGCAGTTCTGGCTGAAGCTGGTCGTGTTCCTCGGGGTCGGCGCGGTCTGCTGGTGGATGTCGGGCACGCGGCCCGTCACCTGGTTCGAAGGGGCCTACCGGGCGGGGGAGGCCGGGCTGGCGGGCGCGGGGGACCCGTCGCTGCCCGGGGTGCTCGCCGTGCTGCTGGCGTGCGCGCTGGGCACGATGGGGCTGCCGCACGTGATCGTCCGGGTCTACACCAGCCCGGACGGGCGCGCGGCCAGGCGGTCCATCGTGGCGACGCAGGTCATGCTGGCGGTGTTCTGCCTCGTGCCGCCCCTGTACGGCGTTCTGGGGCACGTACACGCGCCGGACGCCGCGACGGACGAGATCGTGCTGCTCCTGCCCGCCAGGATGCTTCCTGGGGCCGCGGGCGACGCGCTGACGGGCCTGCTGGCGGCCGGGGCGTTCGCGGCCTTCCTGGCCACCACGGGCGGCGTGCTGGTGGCGGTCGGCGGCGCGATGTCGTCCTGTCTGACGCGGGCCGGCGTGGGCTCCTTCCGCGCGGCCGTGGGCGTGGTGCTGCTGGCCGCGCTCGCCTTGACCGCGCTGACCAGCCCGCGCACGTCGGTGGCGTTCGTGCTGGTCGGGCTGAGTGTTTCGGCCGCCACGCTCTGCCCGCTGCTGGTGCTCGGGATCTGGTGGAGCAGGCTGACGGACGCGGGGGTGGCAGCCGGGTTCGCGCTGGGCGGGGGCGTGACGGCCACGCTGGTGTTCTGCGAGCAGGCAGGCGTGAAGACGGGCGTGCTCGATTCCCACCCCGCGGCGGTCGCGGCACCGGTCGCGTTTGCCGCGATGGTTGTGATTTCCCTGGTCACACCGGGTCGGGTGCCGCGGGAGGTCGGCCGGCTGATGGCCAGGATGCATGTGCCCGAGCATCTTGCAGGCCCCACAACCTACCGTTCGTCGCTCCACGATGACCGCTCATCGCGATAGCACTCTCCGTATATCGATGACTACGGACCGTTCGACGAGCTGACCGTAAACAGGGTTTCGCCCACAAGATCGCAACCGTAGTGTTTCGGCATCGGAGAGCCACCCGGGCGCATCGGGGGGGACGAGCCGTAAGGCTCATGACAGGTCTGATGCGCCGGGCTTCACCGGTGACCGCGCAGGTCACCACGGCTGTCGGGCCCTTTACCGGGGGGTAGGGCCCGCCATGCCGATCGTGAGGGGGCGTCCGCCGAGGCCGGGCGACCGGCCCGCGATCCGGCCTTCGGGGGCGGTCGGATCGCGTGTGCGGGCGTCCCTATCACGTTTCCGGCAGAGCCGGGGCTTTTGCCCGGCCGCCGCGACGACCGGAATGGTCAGCCGTCGCGCAGCTTCTTCAGCAGGGCGATGTCCTCGGCGTGCTGGGGGGCCTTGCCCGGCGTCTCGATGCAGATGGGGACCCCCGCCACCGCCGGGTGCCGCATGAGGTCGGCGAACGGCTGGGCGCCGATGTGACCGGCCCCGATGTTCTCGTGCCGGTCCTTCTTGGCGCCGCACACGTCCTTGGAGTCGTTGGCGTGGATCAGCTTGAGCCGGCCGGGAGCGATCTCGTGCAGGGCGTCGAACGTCTCCTGCACCCCGCCCTCGGCGGCGAGGTCGTGACCGGCGGCGAAGGCGTGGCAGGTGTCGAGGCAGATGCCGGCCCGCGGATGCCAGTCGAGCGCCGCCAGGTAGGGCTCCAGGTCCTGGACGGTCGCGCACAGCATGGCGCCCTGACCGGCCATCGGCTCCAGCAGCAGGTCGGGCCCGCCGTCGGGGATCTCGTCGAGCAGCGGCACCAGGTTGTCGTGCAGCTGGCGCAGGGCGTCTTCGCGCGACTGCGTCACCGCCGAGCCCGTGTGCACCACGACCCCCTTGGCGCCGGTCGCCACCCCGCGCCGCAGCGTGTGGCGGACGATCGCGATGGAGTTGGCCAGCGTCTCCGGGCTGGGTGAGCCGAAGTTGACGAGGTAGGGCACGTGGATGAAGGCGTCGACGCCCGACTCGGCCAGCTTGGCGTCCTGGTCGGGCTTGCCTTCCGTGAGCGCCCAGCCGCGCGGGTTGGTGACGAACACCTGGATCATCTCGGCGCCGATCTCGGCCATGTACGCGAGTCCGCCCGTCGCCAGGCCGCCCGCCACGGACACGTGTCCGCCGATGAGGGATGTCGGAGTCATGATGGCCCTAAGTGTAGGCCCCAAGTGCAGCGCAGCCTGCGACGATTCCGCCGGGCCCGGCGCGCCTGCGCGGAGTACGGCGTCGTGGCGCAGGACGGGCCGGTGGCGCGCATGCCGAAGCGGGCGCCCGGCGCGCTGCGCGAGATCGCCGCGGGCGGAGCGCGCGGCGAGATCGTCTTCACCATGTGAACGCCCGGCTCTTGGAGCATGACACGAAAAGTCCCGGCCATCCGGCGGGGAGGTTCGGAGTTCTCGCGGATGGACCGGGCACGAGGGACATGTGTGTACTTCTGACATGCCCGACACGCTGACCGCACTCGACGCCTTCAACGCCCGGCCGCCGGACGCCGCCGAGGCGGAGCTGCTGACCTGCTGCGCCTCCCGCGCCTTCGCCAGGAAGGTCGCGGCGCTGCGGCCGTACGGGAGCGTCGCCCTGCTCGTGGCGGCCGCGGAGGCGGCCGTGCGGGAGCTGGCCTGGCCCGACGTGCTGGAGGCGCTGAGCGCGCACCCGCGGATCGGCGAGCGGGCGGCCGGGACCGGCAGGGAGGCGGCGTGGTCGCGCCAGGAGCAGTCGGGGATGGCGGAGCCGGGGGCGGAGGACGTCCGCGCGGCGCTGGCCGCGGGCAACCGGGCCTACGAGGACCGTTTCGGGCACGTCTACCTGATCTGCGCCACCGGGCTCAGCGGCGCCCAGATGCTGGCCAGGCTGCGCGAGCGGCTGCGCAACGACGAGGAGGCCGAGCGTGCCGCCGTGCGCGGCGAGCTGGCCGCGATCACCCGGCTGCGGCTGGGCAGGCTCATGGAGGAGGCGGGATGAGCTTCTCGACGCATGTCCTCGACGCGGTCACCGGGCGGCCCGCGGCGGGCGTCCGCGTACGCCTGGAACACGACGGCCGGACCGTGGCCGAGGGCCGCACCGACGACGACGGCCGGCTCAACGGCTGGCACCCGGAGGCCGGGGTGCACCGCGTCGTCTTCGACACCGGGGCCTACCTGCGGGAGACGTTCTACCCCGAGGTCGTCATCACCTTCACCGTGACCGACCCCGGACAGCACTATCACGTGCCGCTCCTGCTCAGCCCCTACGCCTACTCCACCTACCGAGGGAGCTAGATGTCGATCAAGCTCGGCCCCAACCGCTACGGCAAGGCGGAGACCAGGCTCGTCCACGTCGTCAGAGACGGCCCCGTGCACCACATCAAGGACATCAACGTCAGCACCTCGCTCTCCGGCGACATGGAGGCGGCCCACCTGACCGGCGACAACGCCGCCGTGCTGCCGACCGACACGCAGAAGAACACCGCCTACGCCTTCGCCAGGAAACACGGCGTCGGCCAGATCGAGGAGTTCGCCCTCCTGCTGGCCAGGCACTTCGTCCGGTCGCAGCCCACGATCCACCACGCCAGGGTGGAGATCGAGGAGTACGCCTGGAGCCGCGGCGGGCCCCACTCGTTCGTGCGCGAGGGCGGCGAGGTGCGCACGTGCGTCGTCCACCACGACAGGGAGGGCGGCGACACCGTCGTGTCGGGGCTCAAGGACCTGGTGGTGCTCAACTCGACCGGCTCGGAGTTCCACGGCTACATCGTGGACGAGTACACCACGCTGCCGCCCGCCACCGACCGCATCCTCGCCACCGCCGTCACGGCCCGGTGGCGGCACGCGGGGGAGACGGTCTCGTACGGGAAGTCGTACGAGCAGGTGCGGCAGTGCCTGCTGGACGCGTTCGCCGGCACGCACAGCCTGTCGCTCCAGCAGACGCTGTACGCCATGGGCGAGCGCGCGCTGGCCGCCTGCCCCGAGATCGGCGAGGTCAGGCTGGCGATGCCGAACAAGCATCACTTCCTGGTCGACCTGTCGCCCTTCGGCCTGGACAACGACAACGAGGTGTACTTCGCCGCCGACCGCCCGTACGGCCTCATCGAGGGCGGCGTGCTGCGGGACGACGCGCCCGACGCCGGATTCGCCTGGGAGTAGAGATGGACTTCTTGCGCCCCACGACGTGGGAGGAGGCGCTGGCCGCCAAGGCGGACCAGCCCGAGTCGGTGCCCATCCAGGGCGGGACCGACGTCATGGTCGAGATCAACTTCGACGTGCGCAGGCCCGTCGCGCTGCTCGACCTCAACCAGGTGGCCGAGCTGCGTGACTGGGAGATGGTGGACGGCGTCTGCCGGGTCGGGGCGGGGGTGCCGTACACGAGGATCATCGACGAGCTCGGCGGCCCGCTGCCGGGGCTCGCCCAGGCGTCGCGGACGGTCGGCTCGCCGCAGATCCGCAACCGCGGCTCCGTCGGCGGGAACCTGGGGGCGGCCTCGCCCGCGGGCGACAGTCATCCGCCGCTGCTGGCGGCGGGCGCGGTGGTGGAGGCCGAGTCGCGCGACCGCGGCGTCCGGATGATCCCGGCCGCGGAGTTCTACCGCGGCGTCAAGCGCAGCGCGCTGGAGCCGGACGAGCTGATCAGGGCCGTGCATATGCGGCCCGCCACCGGGCCCCAATACTTCTCCAAGGTCGGGACGCGCAACGCCATGGTGATCGCGGTGTGCTCGTTCGCGATCGCGCTGCACCCGGGCGAGCTCCGGGTCGGCACGGGGATCGGCTCGGCGGCGCCCACGCCGCGCCGCGCGCTGGAGGCGGAGGAGCTGCTGGCCGCCGAGCTCGACTGGACCGCGCCGCTGGACCCCAAGCTGCTCAAGCGCTTCGGCGAGCTGTGCGCGGCCGCCGCCGCGCCGATCGACGACGTGCGCGGCACCGCCGGATACCGCGTGCACGCCATCGGCGTGATGGCCCGACGCACGCTGACCTGGGCCTGGAACGACCATCTGGGAAGGAGGGCCGCCTGATGCGCGTCACCTTCGTCGTCAACGGCCGCGAGGAGAGCGCCGACGACGTCTGGGAGGGCGAGAGCCTCCTGTACGTGCTGCGCGAGCGCATGGGCCTGCCCGGCTCCAAGAACGCCTGCGAGCAGGGCGAGTGCGGCTCGTGCACGGTCTATCTGGACGGCCTCCCGGTCTGCGCGTGCCTGGTCGCCGCGGGGCAGGTGGAAGGACGGCGGGTCCGCACCGTCGAGGGGCTCGCCGACGGGGACCGGCTCGATCCCGTGCAGGAGGCGTTCGTGGAGTGCGGGGCCGTGCAGTGCGGCTTCTGCACGCCCGGACTGCTGGTGCAGGCCCACGACCTGCTCGAACGCGTGGAGCGGCCGTCGGACGCCGAGATCAGGGAGGCGCTCGCGGGCAACCTGTGCCGGTGCACGGGATACGAGAAGATCCTCGACGCCGTACGCCTGGCCGCGGCCAGGAAGGCGGGGTCCCGATGAGCGCCGAGTCCCGTGTCCTGATCGAGAACGTGCACATCGCGCCGGTGGTCGGCCCGGAAATCGAGTCCGGATATATCAGGATCGAGGGGGATCGGATCGTCGAGCTGGGCGCGGGCGCCGCGCCCGGCACGTCGGCCGGCGCTTCAGCCGGCGCTTCAGCCGGCACCGTCCTGATCGACGGCACCGGCTGCCTGGCCACCCCCGGCCTGGTCAACACCCACCACCACCTGTACCAGTGGGCCTCGCAGGGCCTGGCGCAGGACGCGACGCTGTTCGAGTGGCTGGTGGCCCTCTACCAGGTGTGGGCCGCGATGGACGCCGAGGTCGTGCACGGCGCGGCCACCGCCGGCCTGGGCTGGCTCGCGCTGTCGGGCTGCACCACCTCCAGCGACCACCACTACGTCTTCCCCAAGGGCCGGGGCGACCTGCTCGCCGCCGAGATCGAGGCGGCCCGCGAGGTGGGCATCAGGTTCCATCCGGCCCGGGGCTCCATGGACCGGGGCGAGTCGCAGGGCGGGCTGCCGCCGGACGTCGTGGTCGAGGAGCTCGACGACATCCTGGCCGCCACCGCCGAGGCCGTGGACGCCTACCACGACCCGTCGCCCTCCTCGATGCTGCGGGTGGCGGTCGCGCCGTGCTCGCCGTTCTCGGCCAGCGCCGATCTGATGACCGAGAGCGCCGCCCTGGCCAGGGACAAGGGCGTGCGCCTGCACACGCACATCGCCGAGACCCTGGACGAGGACGAGCACTGCGTGGCGCAGTTCGGCCTGCGTCCCGTGGACTACATGGAGAAACTGGGCTGGCTCGGGCCCGACGTGTGGTTCGCGCACACGGTGCACCTGAGCGACTCCGACATCGGCAAGCTCGCCGACACCGGGACCGGCTCGGCGCACTGCCCCTCCTCCAACGGGCGGCTCGGCGCGGGGATCGCCCGCGTGTCCGAGATGCTGCGCCGCGGCGCGAACGTGGGGCTGGGCGTGGACGGCAGCGCCTCGTCCGAGCTGACGCCGCTGGCGGGGGAGATGCGGCAGGCCCTGCTGTTCCAGCGCGCCCGCTACGGTCCCGGCGCCCTGACGGCCCGGCAGGCGCTGGAGCTGGCCACGCTGGGCGGCGCCCGCAACCTCGGGCGCGCGGCCGAGCTGGGCTCGATCGAGCCGGGCAAGCTCGCCGACCTGGCGCTCTGGCGGGTGGACGGCCCGTTCACCGCCGCGGTCGCCGACCCCGTCTGCGCGCTGGTCTTCGGGCCTCCGCCGCCGCTGGCCCGGGTGCTGGTCGGCGGGCGGAGCGTGGTCGAGGACGGCGAGCTGCGGACCGTCGCGCAGGACGCGGCCGGGCGCGCGGGCGTGGCGGCCCGGCAGCGGCTGCTGCGGCTGGCGGAGGAACGGGGGGTCAGCGCCGCTGAGGAGGTCCACCGGAGCGCGGGGCGGTAGGCCCTTCTTGCTGCGCCGCCGGTCGGTCCTGGTCCGATGATGGCTAGGGTGTGAAATGTCTGGAAACGGAGCACTGAAAGGCGGTCCCGTGTCGGCGGAACCCACAGACGAGCGGCTGGCGCAGCTCAAGAGCACCTTCGCGTCGATCGACACCGACGGCGACGGCTACATCAGCGAGACCGAGCTGAAGAGCCACTTCCCCGGCCTGCCCGCGGAGGCACTGGGCGCGATGAGCCAGGAAGCGGACTCCGACCAGGACGGCCGCTATTCCCTGGAGGAGTTCATCCGCGTGGTGTCGTAGCGGGCTGAAGGGAGCGCGTTCATGCGGGTGGTCCCGCGGACAGGGCGCGCTCCAGCGGGGTGCGGAAGCGGGGCGTCACCTTGATCCCGCCGAGCCAGGCGGCCAGCCCGGCCACCTCCGCCTCGATGGCGGCCCGCGCGTCGGCGCCCGCGTCGGTGAGCAGCCGCCACACGATCTCGCCGTCCGCCCGCTGCGCCCAGCCGCCCACGACCCGGCCGTCCCACCAGACGGTCGGCCCCACGTTCCCGCTGCGGTCGAACAGCTCGGCCCGGTGCTCGGGCGGCAGGTACCAGTCGCGCGCCTGCCAGCCCATGGGCGTCGGGTCGAGCGCGGGCAGCAGCGCCGCCCACGGCTCGGGCGCGGTCACCTCGTCCTGATCGTGCGGAAGTACGAATCCGGTGCCCTCGTCCAGGTCCACCGCCACCGCGCCGACCGCGGCCAGGGCCGCGCGCACGTCCTTCAGCGTCCAGCCGGTCCACCACTTCAGGTCGGCCTCCGTGCCGGGCCCGAACGCCGCCAGCCACCGGCCCGCCAGCTCCGCCTGCGCCTCGTGGACGGTCAGCTCGGCCATCTCCGGCGCCAGGCCCCAGCGGTGCTGCCCGCTGATCCACGTGCCGGAGTGGCGGCCCCGGCGTACCAGGAGGCCGTCCATCGCCATCAGGGGCAGCAGGCGCGAGCCCACGCTCACCACCCCCTCGTACGGCTTGCCGACGGCCACCCTGAACTGCTCGCGCAGCCGCGGCTCCAGCACCCCCAGCTCGGTGGTCGTCGCCTCGCCGGCCGCGGTCAGCGCCGCCAGCACGGACGCCTCGACGTCCTTGACCCGAGCCTCGTCCCAGCCGCCCTCGCCGAACACCTTCAGCATCGACACGCGCTCCTTGCGGGCGACCGGCAGCATCGACGAGTGGTGCACGACGGGCACCAGCTCGGCGGGCACCACGAACACCGTGCGCCGCATCCCGGTCATCCGCACCAGCGTGCGCTCGGTGTACAGGGCCCGCTCGACCGGCTCGGGACCCGGCTCGGCGAGCCGCGCGCCCGCCGACAGGAACACGGTCGCCGGATCGGTGCCGTGCAGCGCCACCACGGACGCCGCCGCCTCCTCAGGAGTCGCCGCCTTACGCGCGAGCCGGTGCCGCGCGCCGAGCCTGGCCCGTCGCTGCCCGTTCGTGATCCGCACAAGAGCCCCCTTTCCCGCAGTGAGCCTAATTGGAGGATCACACACCTGGCGACGGCCCGAGGGGGCGGCGGTTGATGGCCACGTGCATAGGTTTACGGGGAGATCCGTTGTTTCACTTGAGGTCACCCCCTGAACCTGGAGTGACCCATGACAAGTGAGGTGCATCCGGTCGACGCGCGCCTGCCGATCGCGCAAATGGGCACGCTCGGGCTGCAGCACGTGCTGGCGATGTACGCCGGCGCCGTGGCGGTCCCGCTCATCGTGGGCGGCGCGCTCAAGCTGCCGCCCGACCAGCTCGCGTACCTGATCAACGCCGACCTGCTGGTCAGCGGCATCGCCACGCTCATCCAGTGCGTGGGCGTGTGGCGGTTCGGCGTCCGGCTGCCCATCATGCAGGGATGCACGTTCGCGGCGGTGACGCCGATGGTGCTCATCGGCACGACGCAGGGCGGGCTGCCGGCCATCTACGGCGCCGTCATCGTCTCAGGGCTGCTCGTCGTGGCGGTCGCCCCCTACTTCGCCAAGATCGTCAGATTCTTCCCGCCGCTGGTCACCGGCACCATCATCACGATCATCGGGATGTCACTGCTGCCCGTGGCCGCCCGGTGGGCCGCGGGAGGCGCGGGCAGCCCGTCGTACGGCGAGCCGCGCAACATCGCCCTGGCCGCCGCCGTGCTGCTGCTCATCCTGGCCGTCTACCGGCTCTCCAAGGGGTTCCTGGGACGGGTCGCGGTGCTGGTCGGCATCGCCGCCGGCACGCTGGCCGCGATCCCGCTCGGGTTCACCGACTTCTCGAACGTGGGCTCGGCCGCTCTGTTCGGGATCAGCACGCCGTTCGCGTTCGGGCTGCCCACGTTCCAGGTCACCGCGATCATCTCGATGTGCGTGGTCATGCTCGTCTCCATGACCGAGACGACCGGCGACTTCGTGGCCGTCGCCGAGATGACCGGCTCCGACCTGCCGCCGCGGCGGCTGGCGGACGGGCTGCGGGCCGACGGGTTCTCGACCGCGCTCGGCGGCGTCTTCAACACCTTCCCCTACACCGCCTTCGCCCAGAACGTCGGCCTCGTCGGGCTGACCGGCGTACGCAGCCGCTGGGTGGTGGCCACGGCGGGCGGCATCCTGGTGCTCCTGGGCCTGGTCCCCATGCTCGGCGCGGTGATCGCGGCCATCCCCCAGCCCGTGCTCGGCGGCGCGGGGATCGTCATGTTCGGCACCGTGGCCGCGTCCGGCATCCGCACGCTGACCAAGGCGAGCTTCGACGGCAACCACAACCTGGTCATCGTGGCCGTCTCCATCGGCGTGGCCGCCATCCCGGTCGGCGCGCCGGACTTCTACGACAAGTTCCCCGACTGGGCTCAGACCATCCTGAACAGCGGCATCAGCACCGGCAGCCTGCTGGTGATCGTGCTGAACCTCGTCTTCAACCACCTGCGGACGGGCGGGCCCGCGGTGAGCCGGCGCGGGATGTGATGATGAGTCACGCCTTCCTGCCCGCTCGCACCGGGCAGGAAGGCGTGTCAGGACATTGTTCATCACCGTGTGGGAGTTCGTAGTGGTTCAGCACGTTCTCGTCGCCCCCGACAAGTTCAAGGGGTCGCTGACGGCGGCCGAGGTCGCGGCCCGGGTGTCGGCCGGGCTCGGTGTGCCGTCGGTGCAGCTGCCGATCGCCGACGGGGGCGACGGCACCGTCGACGCCGCCGTGGCCGCCGGGTTCAGCCGGATCGCCGTCGAGGTCACCGGGCCCACGGGCGAGCGGATCCCCGCCTCCTACGCCTGGCAGGCGGGAGACGTGGCAGCAGGCCCCGGCGGTGAAGGCGGCACGGCGGTGGTCGAGCTGGCCGACGCGTCCGGGTTGCGCCGCCTGCCGGGCGGGCGCGAGCCGCTGACCGCCACCAGCTACGGCACCGGCGAACTGGTCGCCGACGCCGTGCGCCGCGGCGCCCGGCGCGTGGTCCTCGGTCTGGGCGGCAGCGCGTGCACGGACGGCGGAGCGGGCCTGGCCCAGGCGCTCGGCGCCCGCCTGCTGGACGGCGAGGGCCGCGACCTCCCGCGCGGCGGCGCGGCCCTGAAGGACCTCGCCCGCATCGACATGTCGGGCTTCATCGACATCTCCGGCGTCGAGTTCGTGGTCGCGAGCGACGTGGACAACCCCCTGCTCGGCCCGCACGGCGCCGCCGCCGTCTACGGGCCCCAGAAGGGCGCCACGCCCGGGGACGTCAAGACCCTGGAGGCGGCCCTGGCCCGCCTGGCCGCCGTGGCCACGGCGACGCACGGGCTGACGGGCGCCGTCGAGCACGACGACACGCCGCGGGCGATGGGCGTGGCGGGCGCGCCGGGGGCCGGGGCCGCGGGCGGCGTCGGGTTCGCGGCGCTGGCGTTCCTGCACGCCGAGCTCCGCCCGGGCATCGACTACCTGCTCGACCTGCTCGGGTTCGGCGCGCTGGTCGAGGGCGCGCGGCTGGTGATCACCGGTGAGGGGTCGCTGGACGAGCAGTCGCTGCGCGGCAAGGCGCCGATCGGGGTGGCCCAGGCCGCGGCCAAGGCGGGCGTCCCCGTGGTGGCCGTCTGCGGCCGCCGCACGCTCTCCGACGCCGAGCTGAAGGACGCGGGCATCGAGGCCGCCTACGCCCTGACGGACCTCGAGCCCGACACCGCCCGCTGCATGGCGGAGGCCGGGCCGCTGCTCGAACGCCTCGCCGCCCGCCTGGCCACCGTTCATCTCAGAGAGGCCTAGATGACGCAGCCCGACCTCGTGGTCCGATCCCGCAGGACCGTCACGCCCGAGGGCGAACGCGCGGCGGCCGTGGCCGTACAGGATGCCAAGATCATCGGCCTGTACGACTACACCGCGCCGATCGACGCCGCCGAGGACATCGACCTGCGGGATCTTGCTCTGCTCCCCGGCCTGGTCGACACGCACGTGCACGTCAACGAGCCGGGCCGGACCCACTGGGAGGGCTTCGACTCGGCGACCAGGGCGGCGGCCGCGGGCGGCGTCACGACGATCCTCGACATGCCGCTCAACTCCCTGCCGCCGACCGTGGACGTGGCGGCGTTCGAGGTCAAGCTGCGGGCGGCCGAGGGGCAGTGCCACGTGGACGTGGGGTTCTGGGGCGGCGCGGTGCCGGGGAACGTCAAGGACCTCGCGCCCCTGCGCGAGCGCGGCGTCTACGGGTTCAAGTGCTTCATGTCGCCGTCGGGGGTGGAGGAGTTCCCGCCGCTCACGCGCGACGAGGCACGGCAGGCGATGGCGGAGATCGCCGGGTTCGGCGGCGTGCTGGTGGTGCACGCGGAGGATCCGGCGCTGCTGGCCGAGCCCGCCGGGCCGACGTACCGGGAGTTCCTGGAGTCGCGGCCCGGGGCGTCGGAGCGCAGCGCGGTCGAGCAGGTGGTCCGGCTGGCCGCCGAGACCGGCGTCAGGGCGCACATCCTGCACGTCTCCAGCGCCGAGTGCCTGGACGTGCTGGAGGCGGCGCAGGCGGACGGCGTACGCGTCTCGGCGGAGACCTGCCCGCACTACCTGACGCTGGCGGCCGAGCGCGTGCCCGAGGGGCTGACCGCGTACAAGTGCTGTCCGCCGATCCGCTCGGAGGCCAACCGGGACCTGTTGTGGGACGGGCTGGCCAGGGGCGTGCTGAGCTGCGTGGTCTCCGACCATTCGCCGTCGACGGCCGAGCTCAAGGTGCCCGACTTCGCCGCGGCCTGGGGCGGCATCGCCTCGCTGCAGCTCGGCCTGTCCGCGGTCTGGACGGAGGCCGCGCGCAGGGGGTACGGGCTGGGGGACGTGATCCGCTGGATGTCATCAAATCCCGCAGCGATGGCTGAAATTTCCGGAAAAGGGGCCATAAAGGTGGGCAATGATGCCGATCTGGTCGCCTTCGACCCCGACGCCGACAACCTGATCGACGCCTCCCTCCTCCACCACAAGAACCCGGTCACCCCCTACCACGGCAGCGCGCTCAAGGGCGCCGTCCTGACCACCTGGCTGCGCGGCCGGCCGGTGGACGGCGTCCCGCACGGACGATTCCTCTTGGGAGAGCAGTAGATGACCCGCTTCACCGGCCCGTCCGACTTCAACCGGCCCGATCTCGCCTTTCCCGATCTGGCGCTGCGCACGCTCGGCGGCTCCGTCGTGGCGGCCAGCGACGAGTCGTTCGCCGAGAAGGAGAGCCTGATCAGGCCGGGCAGGCCCGAGTTCGCGGCGGAGACGTTCGGGAACAAGGGGCAGGTGTACGACGGCTGGGAGACCCGCCGCCGCCGCGACCCCGACGGCTCGCAGGGCCACGACTGGGCCCTGGTACGCCTCGGGCTCCCCGGCGTGATCCGCGGCGTGGTGATCGACACGGCCTGGTTCAAGGGCAACTACCCGCCCAGCGCCTCCGTCGAGGCCGCCGCGGTCGAGGGCCACCCGTCACCGGACGAGCTGCTGGCCGCCGACTGGACGGAGATCGTGCCGCTGGTCGAGCTCAAGGGCGACGCCGAGCACCACTACGAGGTCGCCGACGAGCGCCGCTACACCCACGTGCGCCTGAACATCCACCCCGACGGCGGCATCGCCCGCCTGCGCGTGCACGGCGAGGCGCGGCCGGACCTGTCCGTGTACGAAGGGCTCGGCCTCGACCTGGCCGCCCTGGCGAACGGCGCCCTCGTCACGGCCTGCTCGAACGACTTCTACTCCGCCCCCAACAACGCCATCGCCCCCGGGCTGGCCCGGCACCAGGCGGAGGGCTGGGAGACGGCCCGGCGCAGGGGAGAGGGCAACGACTGGCTGCTCATCCGGCTGGCCGGGCGCGGCGTGATCAGGCTGGCCGAGATCGACACCACGAACCTGCTCTTCAACGCCCCCGGCTCGGTCTCGCTGACGGGCCTCGACGGGGACCGGGAGGTGGAGCTGCTGCCCAGGACCCGGCTCCAGCCCGACACCCCGCACCGCTTCAGGCTGGACCACCCGGACCCGGTCACCCACGTGCGGGTGGACATCTACCCGGACGGCGGCCTGGCCAGAGTCCGCCTCCACGGCCACCTGGCCTGACCGGGGCTCCGGCTCAATCGCCAGAGCCCGGGTCGCCGCCCCGGGTCACTGCCAGAGGTAGACCGTGGAACGCTGCGGCCGCTCGCTGTTGGGCAGCGGCCGCTGGTAGAGCACCACGCCGCCGTTGCCCAGCCGCTGCACCCGTACGCGGAACCCGAGCGACTCCAGCTCGGACTTGGCGTCCTTGACGTCCTTGCCGATCACCGCGGGCACCAGGCTGAACTGCTGATCGTCGCGAGCCTCGTTGTCCCCGCGGAACCACTGCCAGAAGTCCGTCTGGCACCGCGCGACCGTGATCCGGGCCGGAGTGCCCTTGTTCACCTCGGACTTGGCCTTCGGCGTCTGGGCGATGACCGTGCACGGCTCGGCGTCGTCGTCGACCTCGCTGACCTCCACGGGGAAGCCCTGCCCGCCCAGGTACGCGGCGGCCTCGTCCTTCGGCATGCCGGTGACGTCGGGCATGACCATCCCGGCGCTGACGAAGATGTCGATCTTCGCGCCTTCCTTCACCTTCTCGCCCACCTGCGGCGAGGTGCGGATGACCTTGTCGCGCTCGACATTCTGGTTGGCCAGGCGCTTGACCGCGCCCGCGGTCAGCCCGGCGCCGGAGATCGCCACCCGGGCCTCGTTGCCCGTCATGCCCTCCACGTTGGGCACGACCACGCGCTTGGGCCCGAGCGAGGGCACCAGCGTGATCGTGCTGCCGCTCTCCACCTCGGTCTTCGCCACCGGGTCGCTGCTCAGGACCAGCCCCTCGGCCACCTTCTCGTCGTACTGGCCTTCGGCCTTCTTCGCGATGAGACCGAGGGCGTGGATGTTCTTCTCGGCCACCGCCAGGTTCTTGCCGACCAGGCTGGGCACGGCGACGTAGTCGGTCTGCGAGAAGAACCACCCGGTCACGCCGATCGCGACCACCATCGCGGCGGCGAGCACCACCAGGAACCAGTTGGGCCTGAACCCGCGCTTCCGCGGCTCTTCCGCCCGCGGCTGGATCAGCGTGTGCATGGGCGCGGCCTGCGGCATCGACGCCGTGGCCGGGCCGGCGTGCGGCTGGGGCCGGGACATCTGCGGATTGGTCACCCGCGGCAGCATCCGGTGCGCGTCCACGGCCGCCACCAGCATCGCGGTCGCGTCGGCCGGCCGATCCTGCGGGTCGCGGGCCGTCGCGTGCGCCACCAGCGTGTCGACCAGCGGCGGCACCTCCGGCACGAACGACGACGGCGCCGGCACCGTGTCGTGGACGTGCCGGTAGGCCACCGACATCGGCGTCTCGCCGTCGTACGGCTGCTGTCCCGTCACCAGCTCGAACAGCATGATGCCGGCGGCGTAGACGTCGCTGCGCACGTCGGCGCCGCCCGTCGTCACCTGCTCGGGCGACATGTAGGCGATCGTGCCGATCATCACGCCGGTACGGGTCTGGTTCGTCGCCTCGATGGCCCTGGCCAGGCCGAAGTCGACGACCTTGACCCGGCCGTCGTCGGTCATCAGGACGTTTTCCGGCTTCACGTCGCGGTGGACCATCCCGGCCTGGTGGGCCGCGCCGAGGGCGGCGAGCACCGGGATCATGATCTCGAGCGCCTCCCGGGCAGGCAGCCTGCCGCGGTCGCGCAGGATGTCGCGCAGCGTCCTGCCGGGCACGTATTCCATCGACAGGTAGACGACGTCCGTGTCGGTGCCCTGGTCGAAGACGTGCACCACGTTGGGGTGAGAGAGACTGGCCACCGACTTCGCCTCGCCGATGAACCGCCTGACGAAGGCGGGATCCTCGGCGAGCGAAGGATGCATGACCTTCAGCGCCACCGTCCGGTCGAGCCGGATGTCCAGCGCAAGGTAGACGGTCGCCATACCGCCCCGGGCGATCCGGCTCTCGATACGGTAGCGCCCGTCGAGGAGCCGCCCGACCAGGGGGTCCGCAGTCGTCGTATCCACCCCGCTGAGTTTACGGGCGTTTTGCCACTGGCAGGGCCCGCCTGCCCGAAACCGATGCGGACCCGTGCTCGTTTCGGCCCGCCACGACGCCGCCGGACCGCCTCCCGCCAGGGGCTACGACGCCAGCGGGCCGGCGCGGGTCAGGTCATGGCGTCGTCGGGGAGGACGCCTCGGCGTAGCGTCTGCGCGGGATGCGGCCCGCCTGGCGCGCCAGCCGTCCCGCCGTCACGGCCGCCTTCATGGCCGCCGCCATGAGATCGGGCCGCTGCGCCCTGGTGACCGCCGTGGCCAGCAGCACGGCGTCGCAGCCGAGCTCCATCGCCAGGGCGGCGTCGCTGGCGGTGCCGATGCCCGCGTCGAGGATGACCGGCACGGAGGCGGACTCCACGATCAGCTCGATGTTGTGCGGGTTGCGGATGCCCAGGCCGGAGCCGATCGGCGCGCCCAGCGGCATCACCGCCGCGCAGCCCGCCTGCTCCAGCCGCCGGGCCAGCACCGGGTCGTCGCCGATGTACGGCAGCACCACGAACCCGTCCGCCACCAGCCGCTCCGCCGCGTCGAACGTCTCGATCGGGTCGGGCAGCAGCGTCCGCTCGTCGGCGATGACCTCCAGCTTGACCCAGTTCGTGCCGAGCGCCTCCCTGGCCAGCCGCGCCGTCAGCACGGCCTCGCCCGCGGTGAAGCAGCCGGCCGTGTTCGGGAGCACCTTGATGTCCCGGTCGCGCAGCACGTCCAGGACCGAGCCGCGGGCGCCCGGGTCGAGCCGCCGCATGGCCACCGTGGTCAGCTCGGTCCCCGAGGCGGCCAGTGCCTGGTCGAGCACCTCCAGCGAGGGCGCGCCCCCGGTCCCCATGATGAGCCGGGAAGCGAACTTCTCCCCGGCGATGATCAGATCATCCACCTTGCACCGCCGTCAGCACCTCCATGCGGTCACTGTCGCCGAGCACCGTCGTCTCCCACGTGCTCCGCGTGACCACCTCGTCGTTCACGGCCACGGCCACTCCGGTGGTGGCCGTCGTCAATGTGCGTACGGCCTGCGCCACGGTCGTGCCGTCGGCCACCTCGTGCGCAGCTCCGTTGATCGTCACGTTCATGAAATATCCCGAAATCTCGCGGGTGAGCACAATGTCGCCGCCTCACTCTCCTCGCCCAGCAGGACGGCCGCGGTGAGCGGGGCCAGCAGCACGCCGCCCCGGTGGTGCCCGGTGGCCAGCGTGAGCCCCGGCGTGCCGCTCGGGCCGATGAGCGGCAGATTGTCCGGCGTGCCCGGCCGCAGGCCCGCCACCACGTCGGCGACCTCCAGCTCGGTGACGCCCGGCACCAGCTCCCTGGCGTCGCGCAGCAGCTCGTAGAGCCCGCCCGCGGTCACCCTGGTGTCGAACCCCATCTCCTCCTGAGTGGCCCCGACCACCAGCTCGCCGTCGCCCCTGGGGACGAGGTAGACGGACGCGCCGTGCACGGTGCCGCGCACGCATCGGCCGAGCAGCGGCTGCGGGGAACGCAACCGCATGATCTGCCCCTTGACCGGCCGCACCGGCACGTCGGCCAGCTCGGCACTCCACGCCCCGGCCGCCAGGATCACCCGATCAGCCGATATGTCCGGCGCATCCCGAAGCCGCACCCCCACGACCCTGCCACCGCTCCCGCCGCCCGTTCCACCGCTCAGTCCTGGGCGATCGCCACCCATGCTGCCCCGGCCGGCGCGATCGCCGTCATCGCCGTCGCCCGTGCCGTCCCGGCCGGCGTCCTCGCGGAGGAGCCCGGTGGCGTGCTCACGTACCAGCGGCACGTCCAGCCGTTCCAGAGCGGCGAGCAGCGCCGCCGTCACGCGGCGCGGATCCACCCAGGCGTCGCCGGGAGCCAGCAGCCCGCCGCGCACGGAAGGCGCCAGCATGGGCTCCAGACGGCGGCACTCGCGCCCGGTCAGCCGCTCGACCGGCAGCCCGAGCTTGTCCATGTACGCCGCCAGCTCATCCAGCGCCACCAGGTCGTCGGCCCCGAACGCCACGTCGAGCGTCCCCTCGGAGCGCAGGTCCAGCCCGGTCCGCGGATCACCGAGCCCCGCGTCGGCGGCCAGCTCGGCGGCGAACGCCGGCCAGCGGCGCAACGAGGCCACCCCGAGCCGCAGCAACGGCGCCTCCGTGTAGGTGACCTCGCTGACCGGGGCCAGCATCCCCGCAGCCGCGTGCGAGGCCCCGGAGGCCGGAGCCGGATCCACCACGGTGACGGGCCGCCCCGCGCGAGCCAGCCGCCAGGCGACGGACAGCCCGACGACCCCGCCACCCACGATCACGTCCACCTGCGCTCCCTTCGCCGGCATGATCCGGATCAGGTGTCTTGCGGTCGAAGGCCCGTGCAGCCTTCCTCTCAGCCCGGTCACGCCGGACTCCCGCGCGTCTCTCCTCCACAGCCTACGGCCTCGGTGCGGCGTCCAGACACCGCCCCCGTTATGGTCATGAACGTGAACCATGTCGTGGTGGTAGGAGCGGGACTGGCCGGGGTACGCACGGTGGAGGCGCTGCGCGGACGGGGATTCAACGGCAGGATCACCCTGATAGGCGAAGAACGGCATCGCCCCTACGACCGCCCGCCCCTGTCCAAGGCCGTGCTGCTCGGCGACGCCGACACCAGCTTCGTCGAGGCCGACCTGGCCGCGATGGAGGTCGACTTCTGGCCGGGCGTCAGCGCCAAGTCCCTGCGCAGCGGCGTCGTCGAGACCACCGAGGGCGAGCTGGGCTACGACGGCCTGGTGATCGCCACCGGAGCCGAGCCGATCACGCTGCCCGGCGACGGCCCCCAGCACGTGCTGCGCACCCTCGACGACGCCCACGAGCTCAGGGCCATGCTCGTCCCCGGCGCCCGCGTCGCGATCATCGGCGCCGGATGGATCGGCGCCGAGGTGGCCACCGCCGCCCGTCGCGCGGGCTGCGTCGTGACGGTCGTCGAGGCGGGCCCCGCCCCGCTCGCCACCGCCGTCGGCGCCGAGCTCGGCGCCCGCACCGAGCCCTGGTACGACGGCATCGACCTGCGCCTGGAGACCATGGTCGACTCGGTGGACGAGGGCGGCGTGCGGCTGGTGGGCGGCGAGTTCGTCGATGCCCACGTGGTCGTCACCGGCATCGGCGTCCGCCCGGCGATCGGCTGGCTGGCCGACGCCGACATCGACCTGCACAACGGCGTCGTCACCGACGAATACCTGCGCACCTCGCTGCCGAACACCGTCGCCGTCGGCGACTGCGCGGCCTGGTGGTCGCGCCGCTGGCAGACCAGGCTCAGGGTCGAGCACTGGGACACCGCGCTCAACGCCCCCGAGATCGCCGCGGCGAGCCTGCTGGGGGAGGAGGTCGCCTACGATCCGGTGCCGTACTTCTGGTCGGAGCAGTTCGGGCACATGGTCCAGTACGCGGGCCACCATCCGGCCGGAGAGCGCCTCGTCTACCGCGGCGATCCCGGCGGCAAGTGGTCGGCCGTCTGGCTCACCGGCGACGACGCCCTCGCCGCCGTGCTCGCCGTGGATCGGCCGCGCGACCTCGTACAGGGGCGCAGAATCATCGACGCCGGACACCGTCTCGACGTGGAACGCCTGGTAGATCCAGAGGTCTCCCTACGGGATTGTGTTGTTTGAGCAAGCACGGCATGTGGTAGTTGTGGTTTCGTGACGCTTTCTGTTGCACAGATCGACCGGGAGACCGACCAGCTCGTTGACGAGTGGCTCACTCTCCCCGAAGTGGCCTCGCGCCTGGACCTATCGCTAGGGCGGGCCAAGCAACTCCTCAAGGACCACAAGCTCCTAGGCGTGCGCCGAGGGGGCGGCGGGCCACAGGTGCCTGCGGTGTTCCTGGATGGAAAGGACGTGATGAAGGGCCTGCCCGGCACACTGACCGTGCTGCTGGACGCCGGCTACGACGATGTGGAGTCGTTGCGCTGGCTCTTCACCCCAGACGAGTCCCTGCCAGGGTCGCCCATTGAGGCGATCAGGGCCGGCCGTCACACAGAGGTCAAGCGGCGTGCCCAAGCCCTCGGTTTCTGAGGCCCGCCTCTATCTCTGCACGGACGGCCGCCGCGACCGCGGCGACCTGGCAGAGTTCCTCGACTCGGTGCTGGCCAACGGCGTGGACATCATCCAGCTGCGGGAGAAGGGCCTGGAGGCACGCGAAGAACTCGCGCTCCTCGAAATCTTCCGCGACGCCTGCGACCGGCACGGCAAACTGCTGGCCGTCAACGACCGGGCGGACATCGCTCATGCCGCCCGGCCCGACGTGCTCCACCTGGGGCAGGACGACCTTCCTGTGACGGTCGCGCGAGAGATACTCGGCGACGACATCGTCATCGGACGGTCCACCCACTCCGCCGCCGAGGCTTCCGCCGCGGCTGTGGAGGAGGGCGTCGACTACTTCTGCTGCGGGCCGATCTGGCCCACGCCCACCAAGCCAGGGCGCCACGCTCCCGGCCCGCCGCTGCTCAGGCACGCGGCGTCGCTGGGCGGCACACGGCCCTGGTTCGGGATCGGCGGCATCGACCTCGGCAATCTCGACGAGGCGATGTCGTACGGCGTGAGCCGGGCGGTGGTGGTCCGCGCGATCACCGACGCGGAGGATCCAGGGGCGGCGGCGGCGGAGTTCGCGAAGCGGCTGTCGGCCCACTGACCCCGGAGGCGCCCGCAGGCACCCGGGCGCCTCCCACGATCAGGCCTTCAGCGCGCCCGCGTTCCGGCGTGCCCGCCCTTCAGCGTGCCCGCCTTCAGCGAGCCTGCCCTTCGGCGCGCCCGCACGCGTGCGGCCATTCCGGCCTGCCCGTGTACGGCGGCAAGCCTCACGTCTTGCGGGGCGATGAGCCTCAGGTCTTGCGGGACGTGGCGGCGATGGCCAGCTCCATCAGGGCGGCGTGGGACTCCGCCGTGACGGGGGCCTCGTCGAGCGCGGCCAGCGCCTCGCCCAGATAGTCGCTGATCAGATCCTCGCACTCCTGCAGCGCGCCGGTGTCGTCGATGATCTGCCGCAGCGTCTCCACCCCGGCCTCGTCGAGCCCGGGGTCGCCGAGCAGCCGCCGCACGGTCTCGGCGTCCGCCGGGGACGCCGCCGCCAGCGTGCGGGCCACGAGCATGGTCCGCTTGCCCTCGCGCAGGTCGTCGCCCGCGGGCTTGCCCGTCTGCGCCGGGTCCCCGAACACCCCGAGGATGTCGTCGCGAATCTGGAACGCGATCCCGACGCGGCGGCCGTAGCCGGTGCACAGCTCGTCCATCCACGGCGCGAGCTCGCCGGAGGCGAGCACCAGCCCCAGCCGCAGCGGCTGCTCCACCGAGTATTTACCGCTCTTGAACAGCGCCACCCGCAACGCCGACTCGAACGTGTTCTCCCCGTGCGCCTGCTCCAGCAGGTCGAGGTACTGGCCGCACATCAGCTCCGTGCGCATGTGATCGTGTACGGGCTGGGCCGCCGCCAGCGACTCGGGCGGCAGGCCGCTGGTGCGCCACATCTCGCCCGACCAGATCAGCAGCAGATTGCCCAGCAGGATCGCGGCGCCCTCGCCGAACTGCTCGGCGGAGCCGTACCAGCCGGACTTCTCGTGCATCGCCTGGAAACGGCGGTGCGCGGACGGCATGCCCCTGCGCAGATCGCTCTTGTCCATCACGTCGTCGTGCACGAGCGCGCTGGCCTGCAGCAACTCCAGCGAGGCCGCGGCGGTGAAGATCTCGGGCACGTCCGTGCCGCCCGCCCCGCGCCAGCCCCAATAGCAGAACGCGGGGCGCAGCCGCTTGCCGCCGGACAGGAGCTCGTCGGCGGCCGTGCGAAGGGGCGCGAGCACGGGGTCGCCCGGGGCCGGCAACTGCCGTTCGACGAAGGCTCCGATGGCGCGCTCGACCTGCGTGCGCAGGGCATCCATGCCGGCGGCGTCAATGGTCATGCCTTGAGACTAGTAGGCGAGCGGAGGCGGTCGGATCTCCAGGCCGCCTCTATGGCGGCCGGTTCCGGCGATGTGACGGTAACCTAAGGCGCATGGCGCTTGGTCGACCCTCCATCCGGCCCGATCGTGTTCCCACCGTCCGCGACATGCTCGCCGCCGGGGGCCGATCGTTCTCCTTCGAGTTCTTCCCCCCGAAGACCGACGAGGGCGAGCGGCAGCTCTGGCGGGCGATCAGGGAGCTGGAGTCGCTGCGGCCGACGTTCGTGTCGGTGACCTACGGCGCGGGCGGCTCCACGCGTGACCGCACGGTCGACATCGTGGAGCGGATCGCCCACGACACGACTCTCACGCCTGTGGCGCATTTCACGGCCGTCAACCACTCGCTCCGCGAGCTGCGCCATCTGGTGGGGCGTTTCGCCGACGCCGGGGTGCGCAACATCCTGGCCGTCCGCGGCGACCCTCCTGGCGACCCGACGGCCGAGTGGGTGCAGCATCCCGAGGGCGTCCTCTACGCGGAGGAGCTGGTGCGGCTGATCAGGCAGGTGGGCGACTTCTGCGTCGGCGTGGCGGCGTTCCCCTACAAGCATCCGCGCTCGCCGTCCATCGAGTCCGACACCGACTACTTCGTGCGCAAGTGCCGCGCGGGCGCCGACTACGCGATCACGCAGATGTTCTTCCAGGCGGACGACTACCTGCGGCTGCGCGACCGGGTCGCGGCGCAGGGGTGCGAGACGCCGATCATCCCGTGCATCATGCCGGTGACGCAGATGAGCACGATCGCGCGCTCGGAGCAGCTGTCGGGGGCGCCGTTCCCGCCGGACGTGGCCGCCCGCTTCGAGGCGGTCGCCGACGACCCGGCGGCCGTGCGGCGGCTGGGCATCGACCACGGGGCCGAGCTGTGCCAGCGGCTGCTGGACGAGGGCGCGCCGGGGATCCACTTCATCACGTTCAACCGGTCGAGCGCGACGCGCGAGGTCTTCCAGCGCCTGGAGCCGGTGCGGCTGCCCGCCTGAGGCTGCCTCCGAGTGCGGCCCGCCACCCGCCCGCAGGGGGACCGGGCGGGTGACGAGCCAGGGGACAGTAGCCGACGGGTAAAAGGTCAGTTACTTTCTGTAAGATAAGATGCCCCTGGTCATGCGGAGCAAACCCAGGAGTCACAAGCTCATCAGGTGTAACGCTCAGGTCAAGGGCAGGGGGCGGCCGACGATCGCATACTCCTCGTAGCCGCCGGGGAAGACGAACCGGCTCAGCAGATCCGTGAAGCCGAGGCTGGCGTAGAGGTGGCGGGCGGCCGTGGGGCGGTCGTGGGTCGACAGGAGCGCCGAGCGCTCGCTCCGCCCCGCGCACAGCGTCCGGATCATCGCGCGGCCGATGCCCTTGCTCTGGTAGTCGGGGTGGACGTGGATCTCGGCCAGCTCGAAGGCGTGGCCCAGCCAGGCACCGGCCACCTGCTCGCCCGACTGCGTGGTCATGGCCCGCAGCACCACGTCATGCCACCACTGGCCGGGCGCGCCGCGAAAGCCGTAGGCGAAGCCGACGACCTTGGGTTCGAGGTCACGAATGGCGCGGGACGAATCATGCAATTCTGCGAAATAACACTGGAAATGGGGATATGTCCCATGGTTTCGCATGATGGTCTTGCGGCCGGTGATCTGGTCCTCCGGCGGATTCATCGCCGCCGTGTAAATGCCGATCACCGTCTCCAGCCGCTCACCGAACTCGGCCGGGCCCGCCCCGCGAAACTCGATCACCCGTCGCACACTACTCGACGTCCACCGGCGTACCCCCGGTGATGCGCACGAGCTCGTCGAACGTCGTCGGGAACACCGTCAGCGGATGACCGCCCGCCGCCCACACCACCTCGTGCTTGCTCAGCCAGTTGTCCACCAGGGTCCGCACGGGCGCCGGGTGCCCGACCGGGGCGACGCCGCCGATCGGCTGGCCCGTGGCGGCCCTGACGAACTCCGGCGTGGCGCGGCGTACCTTGTCCACTCCCGCCGTGCGGGCGATCAGCTCCACGTCCACGCGGTGCGCCCCGCTCGTCAGGACCAGCAGCGGCGCGCCGTCCGCGTCGAAGATCAGGCTGTTGGCGATGGCGCCGACCTCGCAGCCGACCTGAGCGGCGGCCGTCGCGGCGGTGGGGGCCTTC
This sequence comes from Nonomuraea rosea, assembly GCF_039539705.1. Classification (NCBI taxonomy): domain Bacteria; kingdom Bacillati; phylum Actinomycetota; class Actinomycetes; order Streptosporangiales; family Streptosporangiaceae; genus Nonomuraea; species Nonomuraea rosea. The sequence goes on from NZ_BAABDQ010000007.1 coordinate 306,481, forward strand.
TCCGGCAGGACGACGATCTCGCCGTTCGCGCCCAGTGCGCGCAACGCGGATTCCACGACGACGGCATTCGCCGGCAACTTCTCAGACATGAGCACACTCTAAACAGGTTGACCGCTTCATTACCCGTTCATGGTGAGTGGTGTAGGGTCCTCTGATTCGTACGTTCGTGGTATGAGAGGTGGTACGGGTGGGGGCTCGACGGCTGCCCGGAATGGCTGCCCTTGCGACGGCTGGGGCCGTCCTGTTCACCGGTGCGCTCACGGGCTGCGGCACGCAGGCCGCGCCGCAACCACCGCAGGCCGCGCCCGCGACGACGCCGGCCGCCACGACCCCGCCACCGGCGGGCGCGAGCTCGGGCCCCGCGTCGGGGCGGACCGCGCCGGCCGCCACCGCGCCGCGCAAGACGCTCAAGCTCGGCGCCAAGGGCAAGTCCGTCACCTGGCTGCAGCGGCGGCTGACCGAGCTCCACTACCGGCCGGGCAAGGCCGACGGCCGCTACGGCGGCACCACGCTGACGGCGGTGTGGGCGTTCCAGAAGGTCAACGGCATCAAGCCGACCAGTACGATCGCCAAGCGCACCTGGGACGCGCTGGAGACCCCGAAATCGCCCAAGGTCCTGGTCGGCAACGGCAAGCCGACCCGCGCCGAGGTCAACCTGACCAAGCAGATCATGGTCCTGTACGTCGGCGGCGAGGTGGAGCTGATCACCCACGTGTCCTCCGGCAGCGGCATCCCCTACTGCGAGACCGCCACGTGGCAGGGCAAGGAGCAGCGCTTCTGCGGCTCGGCCGGCACGCCGACCGGCAACTTCAAGACGACGTGGCGCGCGACCGGGTGGCACAAGTCGTATCTCGGGCAGCTGTACAACCCGATCTTCTTCAACGGCGGCATCGCGTTCCACGGGGCGCTGTCGGTGCCGCTCTACCCGGCTTCGCACGGGTGCGTCCGGATGCCGATGAACGTGGCCCAGGTCCTTCCCGGGCTGCTCGGCAAGGGCGTGCCGGTGCACGTGCGGGGTAAGTTCCGGCGTCCCTGAGCGGTCTCACGTCCCAAGGCCCGGTGTCCTGATCTTCGGGGTGCCGGGCCTTGTGGCGTGTCCATAACGCCCGCATAACCGGATCGCGTGACGAGCGGGTTACGGGGTCGCTGGTGGACTCCCTCCTGACTTTTGGGGGGATTTCATGGCGACGACGTTCGCGATGCCGGTGCCCGTACGGACGACGGGGGCGCGTACGGGCCGGTCCCGGCTGGGGTGGGCGCTGGCGGCGGGGTGGGCGGCACAGGTGGTGCTGCGGCTGTGGCTGTACCGGTATCACGCGGGACCCGTGGCGAACCCGGACGAGACCGGCTACCTCCTGGCCGCCCGGTGGCTGGCCGGCGGGCCCGGCGCGAACCTGTCGGGCTCGACGTTCTACCAGGCCGGATACGCATTACCGCTGATCCCGATCTTCTGGCTCACCGCCGACCCGGTCCTGGCGTACCGGCTGGTGGTCGTGGTCGGCTCGGTGGTGGCGGCGAGCGCGTACCCGCTGGCGTACCTGCTGCTGCGGCGGATGGGGGTGGGGGGACGGGCGGCGCTCGTCCTGGCGTTCGTGGCGGGGGCGTCGCCGGCGCTGCTGCTGTTCTCCGGGCTGGCGCTGGCCGACGCGATCCTGCCGGTCCTCGTGCTGGCCTGGCTGGTCGCGGTGCACGACCTCGTCGTCCGGGGGTCGGCGCGGGCCGGGCTGGCGGCGGGGGCGGTGGCGGGGTTCGCGACGGCGGTGCACCTGCGGGGGGCCGTCGTACTGGTGGTGTGCGTGCTGGTCGTGGCGGCGGGGGCGGCGTTCCTGCGGACGCCGCGCCGGGCGGCGCTCGCGGCCTTGGCGGGCGCGGGCGTGACGGCGGCGGCGGGCCAGGCGCTCAACGGTACGCTGGCCGCCGCGCTCTATCCCGGTGGCGCGCGCGACCTGTCCGGCCTGCTGGTGTCCAGGCTCACGAGCCTCGAAGGGCAGGCGTGGGCGCTGTCGGGGGCGGCCGGGCAGCTCTGGTACCTGATCGCCGGCACGTGGGGGCTGGCGGGCGTCGGGCTGGCGGGGGCGGCGGTCACCCTGGTACGCCGGGCCGCGCCGCGCGCGCACCGCGTCCTGGCCGGCACGCTGCTGGTCACGACCCTGGGCATCGCGTACGCCTCCTCGGCCGCGCTGCCGGACGAGCACCGGGTCGGCAACTACGCGTACGGCCGCTACCTGGCCTGCGTGGCGGTGGCGTGGCTGCTGGCGGGCCTGGTCGCGCTGGTCAGGAGCGGGCGCTTGGCCGTGGTGCGGCTCGCGCTGGCCGCCGCCGGGCTGCTGGCGGTCACAGGGGGAGTGGCGGCCTGGTACGCGGGGGACCGGCTGGAGCGCTACGTCTTCATCGCGTTCGACTTCCCCGAGATGATCTTTCTGAGCGGGACGCGGGACTCGCTCGACATGGCCGCCGCCTCGCTGTCCGCGCTGGCCCTGCTGGCCTGCCTGGCCGGCGCGGCCCTGCTCACCGCCGGGCGTTCGTGGCTCCTGGTGGCGGGCGTGCTCGGGCTGGTGCATCTCGCGTTCGTGGCCTACCAGGCGCCGGTCGCGCCGGCGGCCTCGGGCCAGGACTGGCTGCCCGCCCCGCCGCACGGGCGCGTGGCCGTGGACGGGCGGGTCAAGTGGAATGTCTGGGTGCCGCTGTCGTACCGCGTGTGGTGGACCGAGGTCGAGCGCTTCGACGGTGCGCCGCCGCAGGGCGTCTGCACCGCCGTCGTGCCGCCGGGCGCGGTCCCGCCGGTGGGCTGGACTTCGACGGGGGAGGGCGGGAGCCGGCAGGGCTGGACGACCTGGCGCGGCTCGCACTGCCCCTAACGGGCTTCAGAAGCGTCGGAGGCCGCTTCCCCGGCCTGTTCTTGTTCTCCCGGCCGTTCCCCGGCGGGTGCTCGCGTCCGCGCTTCGGCCGGCGGCGGGCGGCGCTTGCCCTCGCCGGCCGTGATGGAGAAGCCGACGGCCTGGGCGAGCCCCGCCGCGATCAGGAGGAGGAAGGCGGCTCCCTGCCAGGAGGGGATTCCGTCCGAGAAGTCAGGGGCGTCGTAGAACTCGCCCAGCAACCGCACGGGGTTGAGGTAGGCGAGGAGGATCACTACGGCGTACGGGACGATGAGGACGCCCGAGAGCACGAGCAGCGGCGTACGGCCCCGGCTGCTCCGCCGCAGGTGCGCCCCGATGACCACGAACGCCACCGCCACCGCGCCCAGGAAGGCGGCGCTCCACCAGACCGCCCGCCAGGTGTCCACCCCCAGCGAGGTCAGCCCGTCGGAGCCGACCCGGCGTCCGCCCCACTCGGGGCCCTTGACCTGTGCCGCCGCCGCGAGCTGGATGGCCACGCGGTTGACGGCCGCGTACGCCGCCACCAGGACCGGCCCCAGCGCCAGCAGGACGAGACCGACCGGCCGCCCACGTCCGCTCCCCGCCATCCGTGCTCCTCCCCGCTTCACCTTCTAGGGTGGACAGCCTCTCAAAAGGCCGCCAGACACGCTATTCCGCCCGAAAAGCCGGTTGCCGTGTCATGGGGCCGGGATCCGGCTCACGCGTCTGAGGGGCTCGTCCGGGGGCGTCCGGGACTGACATGAGGGGTCGGCGGGTTGCTAGCCGAGGGAGCGCAGGCCGGACTGTACGACCTCGGCGGCGCGGCGGGCCCTGGCCCAGAGCTCGTCGAGCGAGCGCTCGTGCTCGATCCCGGACATCACCGCCAGCTTCACCGCGCCGATCAGCGCGCCCACCGCCGCCGCGGAATCGGTCAGGGTCAGCCGGTCGGCATACGCCTCGTGCAGCGCCTGAGCCAGCCTGAGCTGGCTGCTGAACAGCAGCTGCAGCGCCCGGCCCTGCAGTGTCGGCTCGGTCAGGATCAGCCGCACCCGCAGCTCGGTGTTCTCGTACGTGAGCCCTTCCTGGGTGGCCGCCTGGACCAGGATGTCGTCGATGATCGTGATCAACAGCTCGCCCGGCGGCACTCCCGGATCCCTCCGGGCCAGCGCCGAGAACATCAGCTCCATCCGCTCGTCCATGTCGTAGAAGACCACGTCTTCCTTGCTGGCGAAGTAGCTGAAGAACGTCCTCGTGGACACGTCGGCCTCCGCCGCGATCTCCGCGAGCGTGGTCTCCTCGAACCCCTTCTCGTCGAACAACCGGAGCGCCCCCTCGATCAGCGCCCGGCGTGTGCGCTCTTTCTTGCGCTCCCGCAGTCCCACCATGCCGGAACTATACTGCGTTCGACTAGGTTTTTCATCCATTGAAATTTTGCAACGAATGAGGTTTTCTGGAGAGAGAGCTCGGAAAGGAGCCGCAGCATGTCCGATCTGACGTTCCCGACGACGCGCCAGCGTCCGCTCGACCCGCCCGACGAAGTCACGCACCTGCGACAACAGGCGTCGATGCACCGGATGACGTACGCCGACGGCCACCTCGGCTGGCTGGTGACCGGCTACACGGCGGCCCGCGCGGTGCTGGCCAGCCCGCACTTCAGCAACCGGCCGGAGACGATGCACGTCCCCATCCCGTCCAGGCTGGGGATGGCGGACAAGGAGCAGTTCCGGGTGCCGCCCGGGTTCTTCCTGCGTACGGACCCGCCCGAGCACACGCGCTTCCGCAGGCTGCTGACCGGGCAGTTCACCGTACGCAGGATGAAGATGCTCGAGCCCAGGATCGAGGAGATCACGAACGCCTGCCTCGACGGCATGGCCGCCGCCGGCGGGCCGGTGGACCTCGTCGAGGCGTTCGCGCTGCCGATCCCGTCCCTGGTGATCTGCGAGCTGCTCGGGGTGCCGTACGAGGATCGCGCGCAGTTCCAGGAGGACACGAAGGTCCTGGTCAACCTGGAGGTCAAGGCCGACGACGCGATGGCGGCGCTGGGGCGGATCTCGGTCTACCTGTACGGGCTGATCCAGCGCAAGCGCAAGGAGCCGGCCGACGACCTGCTCAGCGGGCTCATCGAGAGCGGGGAGCTCAACGACGAGGAGCTCACGGGGGTGGCGTTCCTGCTGCTGGTGGCCGGGCACGAGACGACCGCCAACATGCTGGGGCTCGGGACGTACGCGCTGCTCACGAACCCCGCCCAGCTCGCCGTCATGCGCGACGACCCGTCCCTGGTGGAGAACGGCGTCGAGGAACTGCTGCGCTACCTCACGATCATCCACCTCGGGCCGATGCGGTCCGCGCAGGAGGACGTCGAGATCGAGGGCCACCTCGTCAAGGCGGGCGAGACGGTCGCCATCCACCTCCCGGCCGCCAACCGCGACGCCTCCCGCTTCCCCGGCGCCGAGGAGCTCGACGTCACCAGGCCCGCCGGCGGGCACCTGACCTTCGGCCACGGCATCCACCAGTGCCTGGGCCAGCAGCTCGCCCGCGCGGAGATGCGCATCGCCTACCCTGCGCTGCTGCGCCGCTTCCCTGGCCTACGCTTGGCGGTAACACCCGAGGAGGTGCCGATGCGCTCGGACATGAGCATCTATGGAGTGCACCGCCTCCCTGTCACTTGGTAGGTCACCATGGAAATCAAGGCAGATACAACGGTGTGCATCGGGGCGGGCATGTGCGCTCTGACGGTGCCGAAGGTGTTCGATCAGAGTGAGGAAGAGGGCACGGTGGTGCTCCTGCAGGACGCGCCTCCGGAAGAGCTGGAGGACGCCGTGCGGCGCGCCGTGACCCTCTGTCCGTCGGGGGCGATCTCGGCTTCGTGACGAACGCCGTACCGGTGCCTTGACGCCCCTCTGAGATCACCCGGCCGTCGCCGCACCCAACCGTGCGGCGACGGCCCCGCTCCCTGCCCGGTCTGCCGCTCGACGGCCCTGCCGCCTGCCCGGCCTGCTGCCTGATGGGCTCGCTCCCTGATGGGCCCGCGTGGGCGCCACGCGAGGCTGGCCGCCGCCGAGCCTGGCGTTGTCCCGGTCGCCGGGCCCAAAGCCTCGCCCCGACCGCCTGCGCCGCGACGCGGCCGTTTCGCGGCTTCCACGGGCACTCCGTGCGGCCTCCCGTCTCCGGCCTCCCGCCTGCCACCTCCTTCCGGCTGTTTCGCGGCTCCCACGGCTGCCCCGTCGCCCTCCCGGCTACCCCGCCGCTCACCTGGGCCGCTCACCTGAGCTGCCTTCCCCGCCGCTCTGCCGGATGGCCCGCCCTCTGCACGGCCGTCCCGTGGCCTGCACGGGCGCGTCGGCGGCAGGCGCAAATTCGTCCCATGGCCAATACCGCAAAGGCCCGAACGCGCCGTCATCTGTGCGTCATCCCCACCCCGACCCGTCATTTCGCTTCATGGTCATCGAACCTGTGTTCGTGGAACTGGTTGACACCGAGCGTGATCGAAATTATGTTCGACCTAGTGACGATGAGGCTCGCGGCTCAACGTCACCGGACCTGGTCGCGGGCCGTTCGCTTCCCCAAGCGATCCCTGCGGCCAGGCTCCACGGGCGAAGGGCAGGTCCTCGTCGTCGGCGGAGACGAGTGGGCGTGCCCTGGCCGGACGGGGTGAGGGGAAGCTCCTCGTCCGGCCAGCCCGGCGGAAATGTCAGTGGGGTCTGCAATTGTTGACTCCACCGGCGGAGACGCCGGCAGCCGCCCACGACTCCAAGGAGGCGCGCAAGATGGCACCAAGGCCTAGAGACACCCCCGGGCCCCGGCTGTCGCCTGCGGTTCGGGCACACTTGACCGATTCACGATCCTGCCTGGCGGAGGCGACGAGCGCTCGCACCCCGGCATCCCGATATGTGGCCGCACACTTGGCAGCCCTTCGAGCCGCGGCGGCGATGCTGGCCGCCCGCCCTCGGCCCATGGAAGGCCGCAGGCGTCGCCTGCGCAGCGCATGGGAGCTGCTGCCGGAGGCCGAGCCGCACCTGGCCGAGTGGGCCGCCTACTTCTCGGTGAGCGCCGCCAAGCGCGCCGCCGCGGAGGCGGGCATGGTCCGCGGGGTCAGCGCGGCCGACGCCGACGAGATCCTGGCCGAGGCGGAAACGTTCGTCTCCACGGTCGAAGACCTCCTCGGCGTCCCAGCCCAGCCCCAACTCCCCCTGAGCGTCCCCTTGGCCGGCTGACACCCACACCACCCACGGAGCCGGAGGCGGGGCCGTCCTTAAGGTTCACGGGCGTCGCGTCCCCGATGTCCCAGCAGGCCTCGTAGACGACGTCGTGCCGCGCGACGGGCGCGTACAGCACCTTGACGTCGACGCAACGCTCAGCGTCGATCCGGCGATTCCCCTTGACCGCGACCGTCTTCGGGTACCCGGCGGCGCGGGAGAACGTGGGGGGCGGTGCAAGCCAGGGCAGCGACGACCGCGCCCGCGAGCTTGACGGCGGTGCAGGTAGCGGCGGCGGCGAGCTTCATGTTCGGGCCCTCCCCGTTGGATGCCGGGAGAAAGGCTCCGGCCCGCGCCGTCGAGCGAAAAGTTGAGGATCCGTTGAGGCGGGAACGGATCCCCAACGCGTAAGGCCCGAGGGCCGACCGGCGTGCGGCGAGCCCTCGGGTCCCGGCGGGGGACCGCGAAAGCGGCGATCCCTGGTGGGGAAACCTGGAAAAGACCGTGGAACGGGTGCGATCTCCGGTCGGTCAGACCGTGGGAACGACTCGCTCCAGGCCGGCAATACCGTGCGAACGACTCGTCTCAGGTCAGAACGACTCGACGGCCCTGCGGGCCTCCGCGTCGAGGACGCCCCAGCTGATGAGCTCCTCGGTCAGCTCGCTCGGCGACTTGTCGTAGATCACGGCCAGGGAGCGCAGGTCCTCCTGGCGGATCGACAACACCTTGCCGTTGTAGTCGCCGCGCTGGCTCTGGATGGTGGCGGCGTACCGGGCCAGCGCCCCCGCCTTCTCCTTAGGCAGCGTGGCCAGGCGCTCCAGGTCGATCACAAGCTTGGGTGTCGGCCCGAGCGGGCTGGGGGCGGCGCCGCCCGGCAGCAGCTCGGATACGGGCACTCCATAGAAGTCGGCAAGCTCGGCAAGCTTCTGCACGGTCACCGCTCGGTCGCCACGCTCATAAGAGCCCACGACCACGGCTTTCCACCTGCCACGCGACTTCTCTTCGACTCCATGCAGGGACAGCCCCTGCTGGGTGCGGATGGCGCGGAGTCGTGCACCCAGCGACTTTGCGTACTCAGACGGCATCGTGTGGCCCCCCGGCTCTCGTATGTAGCGCTCTCAGTAGATTGTGCTCCCTTGCGGCGAATGCCCGAGCCACCGGGGGGTCTGGTGCCGTGCTCGGCACCAACGGTAGCCATGGCCCTGGGTTTACCCCAGACCGCCGCGCGGTGTGGTTACGCACAGTGACGGTAAAGGGGTGGACGCCTAAGGTCAAGCTGATTGGAAAAAAGATGCCGAATCCGGTCCGTGGAGGAACGCAACAAACGCCCCTCATGTCCCGCTGATAACACTACTTCGTCATAGTTTGCCGAGTGACTCAGCGCAGTCAGGTCTGCCGGGTGAGGATCATGACGGGGCAGGTCGCAGCCCGTACGATCTTGATCGAAGTGTCTCCGAGGAAGACCCGCCTGAGTGGCCCGGTGTCGCTCGAAGCGCATATGATCATCTCGCCGGCGAGCCAGGAAGTCGTTGCGAGCGCCTGGGCCACGTTGCGGCCCTCGAGCACCTCGACCTCCACGGGCAGCCGCCGGCGCTGCCCGCGCGCCGCCGCCCGCAGATCGGCCGCGGCCTGGTCGCGCAGGCGCAGCAGCATGTCCTGTTCGATCCTGGCGCGCCTGCCGCTGCTGATCACCAGCGTGACCAGCCGCAGCGGGACGTCGAGCGCGACCGCGGTCACGGCCGCGTCCTTGACCGCCGCGTCGCAGCCGGGGCCGCGCCGGTAGGCGACGGTGAGGCGCTCGAAGGCGGGGGGCGGCTTGTCGCCGTAGCCGCGCGGGGCCAGCAGCACCGGCACCGACGAGGAGTGCAGGAGCTGGTCGGCGGTGCTGCCCACGGTGATGCGGCCGCGGCCGCCGCGCGGGGCCGAGCCGATCACCACGACGTCCGCGCCGCGCCTGCGCGCCAGCTCCACCAGCCCCCGGCCGCTGCCCTTGTTGGTGTGCACCAGGTAGTCGGCGTCGCCGCCCGCCAGCTCGCGGGCCTGCGTGAGCGCGGCCTCGGCCTGCTCCTTGAGGTAGGAGCGCCAGGCGCTCTCGTCGGCCCTGGCCGGCCCGGGAGCCGACCAGGCCGGCGGCTGCACGGTCGCCACCGTCAGGTGCGCGTGCGCCTGCTCTTTCACGAGTACGGCCAGCGCCAGCCCGTCCCTGCCCCGCGACCCGGGGATGTACCCGGCCAGCACGTCGTTCAGCTTCATTCAGCGCACCTCGGCATTCAGCCGCGAATGGCCATAGCCGTACAGGAAATAGCAGACCAGGCCGAGGAGCATCCACAGCCCGAACGCCAGCCAGGTCACCCCGGCCAGCCCCGCCATCACGATGACGCAGAAGATCGCGCCCAGCACCGGCGTGGCGGGGAACAGCGGCGTGCGGAAGCTGCGCGGCAGCTCCGGGCTGCGGTAGCGCAGGACGAGCACGCCGATGTTCACGATGGCGAAGGCGAACAGCGTGCCGATGCTGGTCGCCTCCGCGAGCTGCCCGAGCGGCACCAGCCCGGCCAGCACGGAGATGAACAGGGCCACGATGAGGGTGTTGGCGATCGGAACCTGGCGGCGGGGGTTGACCCGCTGGAAGATGCGGGGGATGAGCCCGTCGCGCGACATCGCGAACAGGATGCGGGTCTGGCCGTAGATGACCGTGAGCACGACGCTGGCGATGGCGATCACCGCGCCGAAGGAGACGATCAGGCCGGGCCAGGTCGCGCCGACGGCAAGGTCGGCGATGTAGGACAGGCTGGCCTCGGTGTGCTCGGGGTCGAAGTCGGTCCACGGCATCGCCCCGACGGCGGCCACGGCCACCAGCACGTAGACGACCGTCACGATGGCCAGCGACAGGATGATCGCCAGCGGCAGGTCCCGCTTGGGGTTCTTCGCCTCCTCGCCGGCGGTGGAGGCGGCGTCGAAGCCGATGTAGGAGAAGAACACCTGAGAGGCCGCGGCCGTGATCCCGGCCACCCCCATGGGGGCGAAAGGCGTGAAATTTCCGGTCTGGAAGGCAGTGAACGCCACCACGCAGAAGAACACCAGCACCGCGATCTTGACCAGCACGAAGATCGCGTTCGCCGTGGCGCTCTCCGAGGCCCCGTACATCAGCAACCAGGTGGCCAGCGCCACGATGAGGACCCCGGTGAGGTTGATCACGCCGCCGTCCTGGCCGGGGGAGCGGGTGATCGCGTCGGGCAGTGTGAAGCCGAACAGCGAGCGCAGGAACGAGTTGAGGTATTCGCCCCAGCCCACGGCCACCGCCGCCACGGACACGGCGTACTCCAGCATGAGGCACCAGCCGCAGATCCAGGCCACCAGCTCGCCCAGCGTCGCGTACGCGTAGGAGTAGGACGAGCCGGACACCGGGATCGTCCCGGCCAGCTCGGCGTACGACAGCGCCGAGAACAGCGCGGTGATCGCCGCCAGCACGAACGCCAGCACCACCGCCGGACCCGCCTTGGGCACGGCCTGCCCGAGGATGACGAAGATCCCGGTGCCGAGCGTCGCGCCCACGCTGAACAGCGTGAGCTGCCACAGCGACATCGAGCGCCGCAGCTCACCGCCTTCGCCCTGCCCGCCTTCCGCGACGATCCGCTCGGTGGGCTTGGTACGGAAGAGCCGTTGGGCCAGCGTCATCCGACACCCCCTACAGCGTGCTCGTCAGCGGCCACCTGCCGTTGGGTGTCACGATCGTTCCCGCTGCACCGGCGAGTATGCGCTCGGCCTCGTCAAGCTTTCCGATGGCGGCCATGTCGCCGGTGGTCTCGACGAACCGGCACACCGCCTCCACCTTCGGCCCCATCGACCCGGCGGGGAACTCCATGGCCCGCAGCTCGTGCGGCGTGGTGTGGGCGATCTCGGTCTGGTGCGGCGTGCCGAAGCCGCGCAGCACGCGCGGCACGTCGGTCAGGCTCAGGAACGCGTCGCACTCCAGGGCCTCGGCCAGCATCGCGGTCGTGAGGTCCTTGTCCACGACCGCCTCGACGCCGGTCAGCCGGCCGCGCTCGTCGCGTACGACGGGGATGCCGCCACCGCCCGCGCACACCACGACCACGCCCGCGCGGACCATCTCGCGGATCAGGCGCGTCTCCACCACGCGCTGCGGGATGGGGGAGGGGACGACGCGCCGCCAGTGCGGGCCGTCGCGCCCGACCGTCCAGCCGTGCTCGGCGGCCAGCTTCTCGGCCTCCTCCTGCTCGTAGACCTGGCCGACGAACTTGGTGGGGTGCTCGAAGGCCGGATCCACGGCCGTGACCAGGGTCTGCGTGACCATGGCGAGGATCCGCCTGCCCGGCAGCGCGTTCTGCAGCGCCTGCTGCATCCAGTAGCCGATCATGCCCTGCGTCTGCGCGCCGAGCGTGTCGAAGGGGTAGGGCCGGGTCAGGTCCGGGTCGGAGGCGCTCTGGAGCGCCAGCAGGCCGACCTGGGGGCCGTTCCCGTGGGTGATGACCAGCTCGTGGTCGGCGGCGAGCCTGGCGAGCGTCCTGACGGCCGTGCGGACGTTGCTCATCTGCACGTCCGCGTCCGGCTTCTGGCCGCGCCTCAGCACCGCGTTGCCGCCCAGTGCGACGATGACCCGCATACGTTCCCCCGCTCTTTCGACCCGCTCTTTCGGCACGCCTGGCCGGGCGGTCAGCCGCCCAGCGTGGCGACCATGACGGCCTTGATGGTGTGCAGCCGGTTCTCGGCCTGGTCGAAGACGATCGAGCGTGGCGACTCGAACACGTCGTCGGTCACCTCCAGGGCGTCGAGGCCGGTCTTGTCGTAGATGTCCGCGCCGACCTGGGTCTGCCTGTTGTGGAACGCGGGCAGGCAGTGCATGAACCGCACCCCGGGGTTCCCGGTCGCCCGCACCACGTTGTCGTTGACCTGGTACGGCAGCAGCAGCTTGATCCGCTCGTCCCACACCTCCGCCGGCTCGCCCAGCGACACCCACACGTCGGTGTAGAGGAAGTCGGCCCCCTTGACTCCCTTGATCACGTCGTCGGTGAGGGTGATCCTGGCGCCGGTGTCCCTGGCCAGCTTCTCGGCGGGCTCGACCACCAGGCCGGGGTCGGGCCACAGCGCCCTGGGCGCGACCAGGCGCACGTCCATGCCGAACATCGCGCCCGTCACCAGCAGCGAGTGGCCCATGTTGTTGCGCGCGTCGCCCAGGTAGGCGAAGGAGACCTCACGCAGCGGCTTGCCCGCGTGCTCCCGCATGGTGAGCATGTCGGCCAGCATCTGCGTGGGGTGCCACTCGTCGGTCAGGCCGTTCCACACCGGCACCCCCGACAGCGCCGCCAGCTCCTCGACGTGGGCCTGCCTGCTGCCTCTGTACTCGATGCCGTCGAACATCCGGCCGAGCACCCGCGCGGTGTCGCCGACCGACTCCTTGTGCCCGATCTGCGAACCGGCCGGGTCGAGGTACGTCACGTGCGCGCCCTGGTCGTGGGCGGCCACCTCGAACGCGCACCGGGTGCGGGTGGAGGTCTTCTCGAAGATCAGGGCGATGTTCCGGCCCTTGAGCCGCTGCCGTTCGGTGCCGTCGCGCCGCTCGGCCTTCAGCCCCGCCGACAGGTCCAGCAGGAACTCCAGCTCTTCCGGCGTGAAGTCCAGCTCCTTCAGGAAGCTGCGGCCGCGCAGGTCGTGATCCATCGGGCGCTCCCTAGATGCCGTCGCGTTCGAGCGGGCAGCTCATGCACCGCGGCCCGCCGCGCCCTCTGCCGAGCTCGCTGCCCCTGATGGTGATGACCTCGACGCCGTTGTCGCGCAGGAAGTTGTTCGTGGTGGTGTTGCGCTCGTAGGCGACGACCACGCCGGGCTCCAGCGCCAGGCCGTTGCAGCCGTCGTCCCACTGCTCCCGCTCGGCGGCGGACACGTCCTGCGTGGGGGTCAGCACCGTGATGTCGCTCATGTCCAGGGCGTGGGCGATGGCCTTGTGCATGTCCTCCGGCGGGTGGTCGGTGACCTTGAGCTCCTTGTGCGTCTCGCCGGGCTCGATCGTGTACGCGCGCAGCATGCCGAGGCCCGCGTACTTGGTGAACACGCCCACGTCGAGCATCGTCATCACGGTGTCCAGGTGCATGAACGCCCGCGCCTTCGGCATGTCGAGCGCCACGATCTTCCTGGTGGAGCCGGCCTCGAACAGCCGTTGCGCCAGCATCTCCACCGCCTGCGGCTGGGTGCGCTCGCTCATCCCGATCAGCACCGCGCCCCGGCCGATGACCAGCACGTCCCCGCCCTCCATGGTCGCGGGGGCCACCGCGTGACCGGGCATCCAGCAGTGGAAGCCCCCGTCGTCAGGCCGGTTGAAGCCCTTGGCGAACGTCGGGTGGTACATGTAGACGGCCTCCATGTTGACCGTCTCGCGCATCCTGGCCTTCTTCTTCATCGCGTTGATGGACACGCCGTCGTACACCCAGCAGGAGGTGTCGCGGGTGAACAGGTGGTTGGGCAGCGGCGGGAGGATGAAGTCGTCGCCCGCCGTGGTGTGGAAAGTCACAGAATCGGGGTCGCAGCCCATCTCGGTCAGCTCGCGTTTGGTGATGCCGCCGGTCAGGAACTTCTGCAGCGTCTCCGAGTCCATCCCGTCGAGGGCGTTGCGGATGTCGTCGATGGCGCCGGGGCCGAGCCAGCGCTCGTCGATGACCGCGTCGAGGATGTGCTTGCGCGCCTCGGGGATGTCGACGGTCTCCTGGAGCAGGTCGGACAGCAGGTGGATGCGGATCCCGCGGCTGCGCAGCACCTGCTGGAACTCCTCGTGCTCCTCCATCGCCCGCTGGACCCAGAGCACGTCGTCGAAGAGGAACCCGTCCTTGTTCGTCGGGGTCAGCCGCTTGAGCGCCAGGTCCGGCTTGTGCAGGAGGACCTGGCGGAGGGGCCCGACCTCGGAATCGACGTGGAATGTCATCTCTGCTCTATCCCCCTACTCGGCGGGCGTCACGCCCGGCCGTACGCGCGGCGGCCGCCCCCTTCACAGCGCGCGACCTGGGGTGACGTGCCCTGCGCGGAGCGTGTTGACACGGGGTCGCGCGGAATAGGGGCGGGGCGGGTGCGAGGATTGCGCGTGGCGGTCCCGCCACGCGGGCCTGCTCGCATTGTTCCTGGTAGCCCCTGGTACTGTGTGTCCCGACCAACACCCTTTTAAGACCCGTCCTGTGAGGCGGGAAAGGTGGTGAGATTCGCCATGTCCGACCCCCGGGCCGTGCTAGAGGCCCCGGACATCCATCGGGCGCTGACCCGGATCGCGCACGAGATCCTCGAACGCACCAAGGGCGCCGGTGACGTCGTCCTCCTCGGCATCCCGACCCGTGGCGCCACGCTGGCCCGCAGACTCGGTGACCGCATCGAGCAGTTCGAAGGCGTCAAGATCCCCGTCGGCTCGATCGACATCACGATGTACCGCGACGACCTGAGGCTCAAGCCGGCCAGGCCGCTGGGCCGCACCGAGCTGCCGCCTGACGGCATCGACGGCAAGGTGGTCGTCCTCGTGGACGACGTCCTCTACTCCGGCCGCACCGTGCGCGCCGCCCTCGACGCGCTCAACGACCTCGGCCGCCCCACCGCCGTGCAGCTCGCCACGCTGGTCGACCGCGGCCACCGCGAGCTGCCCATCCGCGCCGACTACGTCGGGAAAAACCTTCCGACGGCCAAGAGCGAGAAGGTCAAGGTCTATCTGCAGGAGATCGACGGGCGCGACGCCGTGCTCCTCATGAAGGGGGAGTCCCAGTGAACTGTCATCTGATCTCCGCGGGCGACCTCACCAAGGACGACGCGCTGCTCATCCTCGACACCGCCGAGGAGCTGGCGAGGGTCTCGGAACGTTCCATCAAGAAGCTGCCCACCCTGCGCGGGCGCACGGTGGTCAACCTGTTCTTCGAGGACTCCACCCGCACCCGCATCTCGTTCGAGGCGGCGGCCAAGCGGCTGTCCGCGGACGTGATCAACTTCTCGGCCAAGGGGTCGAGCGTGTCCAAGGGCGAATCGCTCAAGGACACCGCGCTCACCCTGGAGGCCATGGGCGCCGACGCGGTGGTCATCCGCCACAGCGCCTCCGGCGCGCCGCACCGCCTGGCCAACTGGGTGCGCGGCAGCGTCGTCAACGCCGGCGACGGCACCCACGAGCACCCCACGCAGGCGCTGCTCGACGCCTTCTCCATGCGCCGCCGCCTGGGCAACCTCGAAGGGCGCAGGGTCACGATCGTCGGCGACGTGCTGCACAGCCGGGTCGCCCGCTCCAACGTGCTGCTGCTGCACACGCTCGGCGCGGAGGTCACGCTGGTCGCGCCGCCCACGCTGGTGCCCGTCTCCATCGGCTCCTGGCCGTGCGAGGTCTCCTACGACCTCGACGCGGTCCTGCCCAAGTCCGACGTGGTGATGATGCTCCGGGTGCAGAAGGAGCGGATGAACGCCGCGTACTTCCCGAGCGAGCGCGAATACTCCCGCCGCTACGGGCTCGACAGGGACAGGTTCGCCAAGATGCCCGACGAGGCCATCGTGATGCATCCGGGCCCGATGAACCGGGGCATGGAGATCGCCGCCGAGGTGGCCGACTCCGCCCGGTCCACGATCGTCGAGCAGGTCGCCAACGGGGTGACCGTGCGCATGGCCGTCTTGTACCTGCTCCTCGGGGGAGAAATCGCATGATCATTCGAAATGTCAGGATCCTGGGCGGTGAGCCGGTCGACATCCGCGTCGGCAACGGAGTGATCACCGCCATCGACCCCGCCGGCACGACCTCCGCGGAGGGCGACGCGGTCGACGGCCGCGGCGCCATCGCGCTGCCCGGCCTCGTCGACCTGCACACCCACCTGCGCGAGCCCGGCAGGGAAGACGCCGAGACCGTGCAGACCGGCACCCAGTCGGCGGCCCGCGGCGGCTACACCGCCGTGCACGCCATGGCCAACACCTCGCCCGTGGCCGACACCGCCGGCGTGGTCGAGCAGGTCTGGCGGCTCGGCCGCGAGTTCGGCCACTGCGACGTGCACCCGGTGGGCGCCGTCACCGTCGGCCTGGAGGGCAGGCAGCTCGCCGAGCTGGGCGCGATGGCCGACTCGGCCGCCCGCGTACGCGTCTTCTCCGACGACGGCAAGTGCGTGGACGACGCCGTGCTGATGCGCCGCGCCCTGGAATACGTCAAGGCGTTCGACGGCGTCGTCGCCCAGCACGCCCAGGAGCCCAGGCTCACCGCCGGCGCCCAGATGAACGAGGGCGTCGTCTCCGGCAGGCTCGGCCTGACCGGCTGGCCGGCCGTCGCCGAAGAGGCGATCATCGCCCGCGACTGCCTGCTGGCCGCCCACGTCGGCTCCCGGCTGCACATCTGCCACGTCTCCACGGCGGGCTCGGTGGAGATCATCCGCTGGGCCAAGTCCAAGGGCTGGAACATCACCGCCGAGGTGACCCCGCACCACCTGCTGCTCACCGACGACCTGGTCGAGGACTCGCCGGTGGGCGCCTACAACCCGATCTACAAGGTCAACCCGCCGCTGCGCACCCACGCTGACGTCGAGTCGCTGCGCGCCGCGCTGGCCGACGGCACGATCGACATCGTCGCCACCGACCACGCGCCCCACCCGGTCGAGGACAAGGAGACCGAGTGGTCGGCCGCGGCCATGGGCATGGTGGGCCTGGAGACCGCGCTCAGCGTGGTGCAGGAGGCCATGGTCGAGACCGGGCTGCTCGACTGGGCGGGCGTCGCCCAGCGCATGTCCGTGGTGCCCGCGCGCATCGGCCTGCTGAGCGGCCACGGGCAGCCGCTGGAGGTGGGCGCTCCGGCCAACATCACGTTGTACGACCCGTCCGTACGCACCAAGGTCGACCCGGCCGCGTTCGCGTCCAAGAGCAGGAACACCCCCTACGAGGGGATGACGTTGCCAGGTGCGGTCGTCGCCACGTTCCTGCGCGGCAGGCCGACCGCTCTCGAAGGGAAGCTGGTTTGAACACCGCGGTGCTCGTCCTGGAAGACGGCCGCGTCTTCCACGGATCTCCCTACGGCGCCGAAGGCGAGACGTTCGGCGAGATGGTCTTCAACACCGGCATGACCGGTTATCAGGAGACCCTCACGGACCCGTCCTACCACCGGCAGATCGTCGCCATGACGGCGCCCCACATCGGCAACACCGGCGTCAACGACGAGGACTCCGAGTCGGGCCGCGTCTGGGTCGCCGGCTACGTCGTGCGCGAGCCGTCCAGGGTCGTCTCCAACTGGCGGGCCAACCGCTCGCTGGACGACTACCTCAAGGAGCAGGGCGTCGTCGGCATCGCCATCTCCGGCACCCGCGCGCTCACCCGCCACCTGCGCGAGCGCGGCGCCATGCGCGCCGGCATCTTCACCGCGCCGTCCGAGCCGGTCGAGGAGCTGGTCGAGCGGGTCCGCAGGTCGCCCGGCATGGAGGGCGCCGACCTGGCCGCCGAGGTGGCCACCGCCGAGCCCTACGTCGTGCCCGCGATCGGGGCCAAGCGCTTCACGGTCGCGGCCGTGGACCTGGGCATCAAGGGCATGACGCCGCACCGGATGGCCGAGCGCGGCTGCGAGGTGCACGTGCTGCCGGCGAACGCCACGTACGAGCAGATCATGGCGGTCGAGCCCGACGGCGTGTTCTTCTCCAACGGGCCAGGCGACCCCGCCACGGCGGACGTGTCGGCCCTGGGTGGCGTCCTGGAGGCCCGGGTGCCGTTCTTCGGCATCTGCTTCGGCAACCAGCTCTTCGGCCGGGCCCTGGGCCTGTCCACCTACAAGCTGCGCTACGGCCACCGGGGCGTCAACCAGCCGGTCCAGGACATGCGCACGGGCAAGGTCGAGATCTCGGCGCACAACCACGGGTTCGCGGTGGAGGCGTCGCTCGACGGGCCGTTCGAGACCCCGTACGGGCCGGCCGAGGTCAGCCACGTCAACCTCAACGACCGCTGCGTGGAGGGGCTGCGCCTGCTCGACGGGCGGGCCTTCAGCGTCCAGTACCACCCCGAGGCAGCCGCCGGTCCGCACGACGCCGCCTACCTCTTCGACGAGTTCTGCTCGGTGATGGCGTCCGTGCGGGACGATGCCGCGCCGGGTCCGATTTCGACGAGTTCTGTGAGGTCTTGAGCCGTGCCCAAGCGTGAGGACATCAGGTCCGTCCTGGTCATCGGGTCGGGGCCGATCGTGATCGGCCAGGCGTGCGAGTTCGACTACTCCGGCACCCAGGCGTGCCGGGTGCTGCGGGACGAGGGGTTCCGCGTCATCCTGGTCAACAGCAACCCGGCGACGATCATGACGGACCCCGAGTTCGCCGACGCCACGTACGTCGAGCCGATCACCCCCGAGTTCGTCGAGAAGATCATCGCCAAGGAGCGCCCCGACGCGCTGCTGCCCACCCTGGGCGGCCAGACCGCACTCAACACGGCGGTGGCGCTGCACGAGTCGGGCGCGCTGGAGAAGTACGAGGTCGAGCTGATCGGCGCGGACTTCG
The DNA here is from genome assembly GCF_039539705.1 of Nonomuraea rosea. NCBI lineage: Bacteria > Bacillati > Actinomycetota > Actinomycetes > Streptosporangiales > Streptosporangiaceae > Nonomuraea > Nonomuraea rosea. The sequence goes on from NZ_BAABDQ010000007.1 coordinate 325,000, forward strand.
ACGCGATCCAGGCGGGGGAGAACCGCGAGCGGTTCAAGGAGATCGTCGGCAAGGTCGCCCGCGAGCACGGGTTCAACGCCGAGTCGGCCCTGTCGATCATCTGCCACACGATGGACGACTGCGTGGCCGCCGCGGGCGAGCTGGGCTACCCGCTGGTGGTGCGGCCGTCGTTCACCATGGGCGGGGTCGGCTCCGGCTTCGCCTACGACGAGACCGACCTGCGGCGCATCGCCGGGGCCGGCCTCGACGCCTCGCCGACCACCGAGGTGCTCCTGGAGGAGTCCATCCTCGGCTGGAAGGAGTACGAGCTCGAGGTCATGCGCGACAAGCACGACAACGTGGTCATCGTCTGCTCCATCGAGAACATCGACCCGATGGGCGTGCACACCGGCGACAGCGTCACCGTCGCGCCCGCGCTGACCCTGACCGACCGCGAATACCAGAACATGCGCGACGTCGCCATCGCGGTCATCCGCGAGGTCGGCGTCGACACGGGCGGCTGCAACATCCAGTTCGCGGTCAACCCGGCCACCGGCCGCATGATCGTCATCGAGATGAACCCGCGGGTGTCGCGCTCCTCCGCGCTGGCCTCCAAGGCGACCGGCTTCCCGATCGCGAAGATCGCCGCCAAGCTGGCCATCGGCTACACCCTCGACGAGATCCCCAACGACATCACCAAGGTGACCCCGGCCTCCTTCGAGCCGACGCTCGACTACATCGTGGTCAAGGTGCCGAGGTTCGCCTTCGAGAAGTTCAAGGGCGCCGACCAGACGCTCACCACGCACATGAAGTCCGTGGGCGAGGCCATGGCCATCGGCCGCTCCTTCCCCGAGGCGCTGCAGAAGGCACTGCGGTCGCTGGAGAAGAAGGAGTCCTCCTTCACCTGGGCCGGGCCGGTCCGGCCGAAGGAGGAGCTGCTCGGCGCGTGCCGCACGCCGCACGACGGGCGGCTGCGCACGATGCAGCAGGCCATCAGGGCGGGGGCGACCGCCGAGGAGCTGTTCGAGGCCACGAACGTCGACCCCTGGTTCCTCGACCAGCTCTACCTGCTCGACGAGGAGGCCGCGGCCGTCGGCGACGCGCCCGAGCTGACCGCCGAGGTGCTCGAGCGGGCCAAGCACCACGGGTTCAGCGACGTGCAGATCGGCGAGATCCGCGGCATCGACGAGGCCAGGGTGCGCGACCTGCGGCACGCGCTCGGGCTGCGGCCGGTCTACAACACGGTCGACACCTGCGCCGCCGAGTTCGCCGCGAAGACGCCGTACCTCTACTCGACCTACGACGAGGAGAGCGAGGTCCCCACCGGGGAGCGGCAGAAGGTCATCATCCTCGGCTCCGGGCCCAACCGGATCGGGCAGGGCATCGAGTTCGACTACGCGTGCGTGCACGCCTCGTTCGAGCTGGCCAGGGCCGGGTTCGAGACAGTCATGGTCAACTGCAACCCGGAGACCGTCTCGACCGACTACGACACCTCCGACCGGCTCTACTTCGAGCCGCTCACTCTGGAGGACGTCCTGGAGGTCGTGCACGCCGAGCAGCAGACCGGCCCGGTCGTGGGCGTGATCGTGCAGCTCGGCGGGCAGACGCCGCTCGGGCTGGCGCAGGCGCTGAAGGACGCGGGCGTGCCCGTGGTCGGCACCTCGCCCGAATCGATCCACCTGGCGGAGGAACGCGGCGCGTTCGGGCGGGTGCTGGCCGAGGCCGGGCTGCCCGCGCCCAAGCACGGCACGGCGCTGACCGTGGCCGAGGCGCTGGAGATCGCCGAGGAGATCGGCTACCCCGTCCTCGTCCGCCCCTCCTACGTGCTCGGCGGGGCCGGCATGGCCATCGTCTACGACGACGAGACGCTCACCACGTACATGGCGGCCGAGGAGGGCGGCCACCCGGTGCTGGTGGACAAGTTCCTCGACGAGGCCATCGAGATCGACGTGGACGCGCTCTACGACGGCGAGGAGCTCTACCTCGGCGGCGTCATGGAGCACATCGAGGAGGCCGGCATCCACTCCGGCGACTCCTCGTGCGCGCTGCCGCCCATCACGCTCGGCAGTCACGACATCAAGCGCATCCGCTCCGCCACCGAGGCCATCGCCGCGGGGGTGGGCGTGCGCGGGCTGCTCAACGTCCAGTACGCGATGTCGGCCGGCGTCCTGTACGTCCTGGAGGCCAACCCGCGCGCGAGCCGTACGGTGCCGTTCGTGTCCAAGGCCACGGCGGTGCCGCTGGCCAAGGCGGCGGCCAGGGTGATGCTCGGCGCGTCGATCGCCTCCCTGCGGGAAGAGGGCATGCTGCCCGCTACCGGAGACGGTGGGACATTGCCGCTCGACGCGTCCATCGCGGTCAAGGAAGCCGTGCTGCCGTTCAACCGGTTCCGCGGCGTGGACACCGTGCTCGGGCCCGAGATGCGCTCCACGGGCGAGGTCATGGGCATCGACGAGTTCTTCGGGATCGCGTACGCCAAGTCCCAGGCGGCCGCCTACGGCGAACTGCCGACCAAGGGACGCGCGTTCGTGTCCGTGGCGAACAGGGACAAGCGTGCGATGATCTTCCCTGTGAAGGCACTGGCGGATCTCGGGTTCGAGATCCTCGCCACCGAGGGAACGGCCGAGGTGCTGCGCCGCAACGGCGTCCATGCCAAGATCGTGCGCAAGCACAGCGAGGGGACCGGTCCCGGAGGTGAGCCTACGAGCGTGCAGTGCATTCTCGACGGCGAGGTCGACCTGATCGTCAACACGCCGTTCGGCAGCCCCGGCCAGTCCGGGCCGCGGCTCGACGGCTACGACATCCGCACCGCGGCCGTGCTGCGCGGCATTCCGTGCATCACCACGGTCGCGGGGCTGGCCGCGGCGGCGGCGGGCATCCAGGCGATCGTGCGCGGCGACGTCGGCGTACGGTCGCTCCAGGAGCACGCGCAGGCGCTGCGGGGCTGACCCGGGAGCGCCCCGGGGCGGGAGGTGAAGACGACTGGCCGGCACTCCGGTGCAGGTGACGGGCACGGTGCTGACGACGCGCCGGGTCGATGCCTACCATGCGCTGACGGTGGTGGCGCCCGGCATCGCCGAGCGTTACCGCCCCGGTCACTTCGTCTCCGTCGCGGTCGGCGGGGCGCACACGTCGATGGTGACGCGGCGCGCGTTCTCCATCCACGACGTCAAGGCCGACTACGGCGGCACGGTCGAGCTGGTCTTCACCACCGGCGGGCCGGGCACGGCCTGGCTGGCCGAGCGGCGCGCCCGTGACACGATCGACCTGGTCGGGCCGCTCGGGCGGCCCTTCCCGCTGCCGCGCGACCCCGTCAACTGCGTGCTCGTCGGCGCCGAGTACGGCTCCGCCGTGCTGTTCCCGCTGGCCGACGCGCTGCTGGAGCGAGGCTGCCGGGTCGACTTCGTGCTGGGCGCGGCCGGGGCAGAGCGGGTGTTCGGGGCGATGCGGGCGCGCAGGATGGCCGAGACGACCACGCTGACGACCGAGGACGGCTCGCTCGGGCTGCGCGGCAAGGTCACCGACGCGCTGCCCTCGGTGATCGCCGACACGCGGGCCGACGCCGTCTACGCCTGCGCGCCCATGGAGACGCTGCGGGCGGTGACGGCGGTGGCGATGGAGTTCGACATCCCGGTGCAGGTGGCGGTCGAGGAGTCGATGGCCTGCGGCATCGGGGTGTGCATGACGTGCGTGCTGCCCGTCATCGGAGACGACGGGGTGACCAGGATGGTCAGGGCGTGCGCCGAGGGCCCGGTTTTCCGGGGGGAGCGAGTGCGCTTCGAGGACGTGGGAACGATCCCGTTCGACGCGCTCGGCGCCCCCGGAGGCGGTGCACGACATGTCGGTTGATATGCGGACTTTTCTGGCGCACATGGAGCTGACGAACCCGATCACCACCGCCGCGGGCTGCGCCGCCTCCGGGCGGGAGCTGGCCCAGTTCTTCGACCTGCACCGGCTGGGGGCGCTGACCACCCGCTCGATCACCATGGCGCCGCGCGCGGGCCGGCCCACGCCGCGCATGGCGGAGACGCCCTCGGGCATGCTCAACGCCGTCGGGCTGCAGGGGCCGGGCATCGACGCCTTCCTGGAGCGCGAGCTGCCCTGGCTGGCCCAGAGGGGCATCAAGACCATCGTCTCGATCGGCGGCGGCACCGTCGCCGAATACTCCGAGCTGGCCCGCAGGCTCGCCGACGCGCCCGGGGTGACCGCGCTGGAGGTCAACCTCTCCTGCCCGAACATGGAGGACCGCGGCCGGGTCTTCGCCCGCGAGGGCAGCGCGGCGGCCGAGGTGATCGCCTCGGTGCGCTCCATCATGCGCTACGACGTGCCGGTCGTCGCCAAGCTCGCGCCCGACGTGGCCGACATCGTGTCCGTCGCGCGCGCCTGCGTGGACGCGGGGGCCGACGCGCTGTCCATGATCAACAATCCGCTCGGCATGGCCATCGACACCGAGGCGCTGCGGCCCTCGCTCGCGGCCGTGACCGGCGGGCTGTCGGGGCCGGCCATCCTGCCGCTGGCCGTACGGTGCGTGTGGCAGGTCCACGCCGCGCTCCCCGGGGTGCCGCTGATCGGCATCGGCGGGGTGATGAGCGGCAGGGACGCGTTCCAGCTCGTCCTGGCGGGCGCCTGCGTGGTCGGAGTGGGCACGGCGCTGTTCCACGACCCCTACGCCTGCCTGCGCATCGAACGTGAGCTTGAGGACCTCCTGAGGGCCCGCGGCTTCCAGCGGCTGGCCGACGCCGTCGGCCTGGCGCACCGCCCGCCGGGGAGCGCGCCCCGGCACCTGCTCGTCGACTCCGAGGAAATCGCCCCGTGACCCCTGACCCCGCCGCACCCGGGCATCCTCCGATCTCCAGGCCCGCCCTGCGCCGGCTCGTTTCCGAGCCCGTCCGACCCGAGCATCTTCTGACTCCCGAACCTGAGGAGAGCACGTCTTGACTCCCGCACCCATCGCCGTCGCACTCGACGCCCCCGACCTGGAGACCGCAGCCCGCTGGGCGGCCCTGGTGACGCCGCACGTCAGCACGGTCAAGGTGGGACTGGAGCTCTACCTCCGCTACGGCCCCGACGTGATCGCCTCCGTGCGGGGGGCCAGCGGCGTGCAGGTGTTCCTCGACCTCAAGCTGCACGACATCCCCAACACCGTCGCCGGCGCCGCCCGCGCGGTGTCGCGTCTGCGGCCCGCCATCCTCACGGTGCACGCGGCCGGTGGGCCCGCCATGATCAGGGCGGCCGTGGAGTCCGCCCCGCACACGCAGATCGCGGCGGTGACGATCCTGACGTCGCTGACGGAGGGCGACCTGAGCCGCATCGGGCTCGCCGGGCCCGCCGACGAGGCGGTGCGCCGGCTGGCGGCCCTGTCGGTGGAGGCGGGGGCCACGGCGCTGGTGTGCTCGCCGAACGAGGTCTCGGTGGTGCGGGCGGAGGTCGGGCCGGGGATCACGCTCATCACGCCGGGGGTGCGGCCGACGGGGGCGGCCACGCAGGACCAGGTGCGGGTGGCCACGCCGGAGCAGGCGCTGGCGGACGGCGCGGACCTGCTGGTCATCGGCCGCCCCATCACGGGCTCCCCAGACCCGGGCGCGGCCGCCGCCGCCATCGCCGCCTCCCTCCGCCGCCAGGTGTCCTGACTCCGGCCGACAACCTCCCTAGCCTTTACGGCGGGCCGGGTTACCCGCACGCGCCGACGCCCCTTCCCATCTGTCATGGCCGGTCGTGAAGGCTCACGGGTCCTCGCCGTGACGACGCGCATGCTTGGCCTGGACGGTGGTCACGCGAAACCCGGCCCGCGTCCCCAGGCCGGTCGGCGCTCCTGAGATCGCCTGCCCCCGCGCCCGCGTCCGGTGTTCGCGTCTACGGTCTGGTCGGCCGCCCTACGGCGACTGGCCACGCGCCCGCGTCCCGTGTCTGCGTCTCTGGCCTGGTCGGAGGGCCTGAGGTGGGCCGGCGCCGCGCACGCGCTCGTCAGGCTCGTCAGGCGGCCCTCGCGCTCGCCGACGTGGCCCAGGAGCCCTCTTCCCTCCGACGCGGTCGCCCAGCCCTGCACGGGGGCGCAGGGCCGCTCTGAAGCGCATGGCCACCAGCGCCCGGAGGTGGCCATGCCCTGGGCGGGTTGGTGTGGTGTGGTGCGGTCGTGATCCGTGGTCGGCGGCATTCGCGCGGTGCTCGGGCGACCCTCTCGGGCGGCACTCGGCTTCCGGTGATCGCGGGCGTGAGACTTGCGGGCCGCTGCGTCGCCCGTTACGCGACGAAACTCCCGGACGACGGAACTCCCGAATGTCGCCTCGCCGTCCTGGGTGCCGCCAAGCCGACCGGGCGGAAGCGTCCCGAGGGGAGATGTGCCGACGGAGAGGCGTTCTGGGGAAAGGTGCCGGGCGGGAGGAAGCGTGCCGGGCTTGGGTCGTGTGGGCGAATGGGTGTTGCGGGGGCGCGAGTGGGATTTATCGCTGAATATCGGGGCGACAGTTCCCGGCCGCGTTTGAGTGTTGCCGGACGACGTTCGGAGTTTGCCGGATGGCCTTCGGCGCGTTCCTTTGGACGGCGTGCGGATGAGGCCGGGAGGGGATCGGGACGCGCCCATGACGGAGGCGTGTCGGAATCCCGGCCAGGCGGGCCTCGCTCACAAGATCATAATGCATTCCCGGAGCGGTCGCGCGCCGTTGTGGATTTTGGTTTCGGCCCAGGTAAGGGCAGGATTTCGGACATGGGCTGATGGCGGGAATGTGATCATCGTTGCGTTTCGCGACACCGTCGCGCGCCGACGCGCGAAGCGCGAAGTGAGGGCGATTTGATCAGCACAATGTGATTTTACGATCACGCACAGTGATGAAGTGGATTTTGTGAGGAGAGAAACCGCTCTTGACGTTGCTTAGGGGCCGATGACCAGCTAGTTTCCCTTCCCGTCCGAGTACATCGACAGAAATTCGAGGTGACCCGGCGTGGCTCTTCCTCCCCTGACCCCTGAGCAGCGCGCCGCAGCTTTGGAAAAGGCTGCCAAGGCCCGTAAAGAGCGTGCCGAGGTCAAGAACCGGCTCAAGCATGGCGCGGTTTCTCTGGCTGAGGTGCTCAAGGATGGGCAGACCGACGACGTCATCGGCAAGATGAAGGTGTCGGCACTGTTGGAATCGCTCCCCGGCGTGGGCAAGGTCCGCGCCAAGCAGCTCATGGAGCGGCTTGCCATCGCCGAGTCCCGCCGCGTGCGGGGTCTCGGTGCGAACCAGAGGGCATCCCTCGAGCGCGAGTTCGGTGGCAACGAGAGCTAATCTCTGTTCCACACGAAAGCGCAGGTTCAACGGGGGGTAGGAAGTGACCGACAGGTCCTGGTCCGGCGAAGTCAGTGCCCACGAGGCAGTCGGATCGGGGACGGAGGTCCGCTTCCCGCCCTTGAGCGAACGGCGGCTGACGGTCCTTTCAGGGCCGTCGGGCGTCGGAAAGTCCACGGTTGTCGCCGAGCTCCGGCGGGCGCACCCTCAGGTGTGGCTGTCGGTCTCGGTGACCACCAGGAGGCCCCGGCCCGGCGAGGTGAACGGGGTCCACTACTTCTTCGTCGGCGGCGAGGAGTTCGACCGGCTCGTGGAGTCGGGTGAGCTGCTCGAGTGGGCGGAGTTCGCGGGCAACCGCTACGGCACGCCGCGCGAGCCCGTGCTGAGAAATCTCGCCGCGGGTGTGCCCACCCTGCTCGAGATCGACCTCGAAGGCGCCAGGCAGGTGCGCGGGAGCATGCCGGACGCTCTGCTGGTGTTCCTGGCCCCGCCCACGTGGGAGGAGCTGGAGAAGCGGCTGCGCGGTCGCGGCACCGAGCCCGAGGACGTCATCGCGCGCCGGCTGGAGGCCGGACGGATCGAGATGGCGGCAGAATCGGAATTCGACCTCACTCTGGTGAACACGAGCGTCCAAGACGTGTGCCATCGGCTGATAGCCTTGATGACTGACCCTCAGGGGGTCACGACAACCACCAACCGAGAGGTCTGACAATCGTGGCAGGCACTACCCCGGCCGCGGAGGGCATCACCAACCCGCCGATCGACGCGCTGCTCGACATCGTCGACAGCAAATACTCTTTGGTGATCATGGGTGCCAAGCGCGCCCGCCAGATCAACGCCTACTACTCGCAGCTCGGCGAGGGCCTGCTCGAATACGTCGGGCCGCTGGTCGAGACGCATGCGCAGGAGAAGCCGCTGTCCATCGCGCTGCGCGAGGTGGCCGAGGGCCTGCTCAACGCCGAGCCCATCGAAGGCGCGGTCTGACCCCTTCGATGAAGGTCGTCCTGGGCGTCAGCGGCGGCATCGCCGCGTACAAGGCCTGCGAGCTGCTGCGCCTGTTCACCGAGTCCGGCCACGAGGTGCGGGTCGTCCCGACCCGCGAGGCCCTGAAGTTCGTGGGCGCGCCCACCTGGGCCGCCCTGTCGGGCAATCCCGTGTCGGCCGAGGTGTGGGACGACGTTCACGAGGTGCCCCACGTGCGGATCGGCAAGCAGGCCGATCTGGTCGTGGTGGCGCCCGCGACCGCCGACGTGCTCGCCAAGGCCGCCCACGGGCTGGCCGGCGACCTGCTCACCAACACGCTGCTGACGGCGCGCTGCCCAGTCGTGTTCGCGCCCGCGATGCACACCGAGATGTGGCAGCATCCCGCCACCCGTGCCAACGTCGAGACCCTGCGTTCGCGCGGGTCCGTCGTGATCGACCCGGCCGTGGGCCGGCTCACCGGCGCCGACACCGGCCCGGGGCGGCTGCCGGATCCCGCCGAGATCTTCGAGGTCTGCCTGCGCGTGCTGCGCGGCCGGCCGCGCGACCTGGTCGGCCGGAAGATCGTCGTCTCCGCGGGGGGCACCCGCGAGGCCATCGACCCGGTCCGCTACATCGGCAACCGTTCGTCGGGACTGCAGGGATACGCCCTGGCCCGCACGGCCGTCGCCAGAGGCGCGGAGGTGACCCTCGTCGCGGCGAACGTCACCCTGCCCGACCCCGCGGGAGCCGCGGTGACGCGGGTGCAGTCCACGGCCGAGCTGCGTGAGGCGGTGCTGGCCGCCTCGGAGGACGCCGACGTGGTCGTCATGGCCGCCGCCGTGGCCGACTTCCGGCCCGCCGCGCGGCACGACACGAAGATCAAGAAGACGGACGGCGAGCCCGAGCCCATCCGGCTGACGAAGAACCCCGACATCCTCGCCGAGCTCGGCGAACGCCGCCGGCAGCGCTCAGGTGGTGCGGCGGTCGTCGCCGTGGCGGACGTCGCCGTGCCCGGCGGTTCTGCGATGGACGTCGCGGGGGCCAAGGGTGTGCCCGCGGTGATCGTCGGGTTCGCGGCGGAGACGCACGACGTGCTCGCCAACGGGCAGGCCAAGCTCGCGCGCAAGGGTTGCGACCTCCTGGTCGTCAACCAGGTGGGGGAGGGCCTGGCCTTCGGCACGCCCGACAACGCCGCCACGGTGCTGGTGGCGGGCGGCGATCCGGTCGAGGTGCCGTTCGGGCCCAAGGAAGACCTGGCTGACGCCGTGTGGGACCTGGTGGCGGCGCGGTTCGCCTGAGGGCGCCGCACCGTTCTGACAAGCCGGTACGCCCTCCGAGAACACCTTCGTACGCCTCCACCTGGCCACCTCAAGCGGCACAAATGATCGCAGAAGTCGGCGAACCCCGCACAACGTACAAAATGTGCAAGACCGATTACCCGATCACATGTTGCAACACCCCCACACGCCTGCGGATACTTGGGGCAAGGGGGGATGGAATGCCGGTGGGTTCTGCTGTCAGGGATCGTTGTAGAACATTGCTCGGCGACCAGGGGGAGATTCACTACGTCTTCCCCGCGTTCTCTGCGGGGCCTTCGGGCACGGGGAATTTTCTGGTCGTCGTCACCGACACGGTTATTTCGGTGCTGGTCACCAGGACGCTCAGGAGTGATCGGCCTGTCTCGGTGCTGGTGGAGTTTCCGCGCCACACGAGGCTGGGCCCGATCCTGCCTGGACCGGCGATCGAGCTGGGCGCGATGGCGTTCGAGTTCGACGAGGAGTACGCGGCCGTGGTGTCCGCCGCGGACGCGGAGGTCTTCGCGCCGGAGACCCTGCCACCAGACCCTCTGCCCGACCTGTGATGGGAGACATATGGTGGACGGTTTCGCGACCTGGCACCGGGTAGGGCTAGACTTCGGCGAGGCCCAGGCACGCCCTTCCGTCCCGGGCCTTACATCCGTCAGCAGCCGCTGCATGAGGAGCCACTGAGTTGTCACGTCGCCTGTTCACCTCCGAGTCGGTCACCGAGGGCCACCCGGACAAGATCGCCGACCAGATCAGTGACGCGATTCTCGACGCCATGCTCAAGGACGACCCCAAGAGCCGGGTCGCCGTCGAGACGATGATCACTACCGGCCAGGTTCACGTCGCAGGCGAGGTCACGACCGAGACCTACGTCGACATCCCCGGCGTCATCCGGGAGAAGATCCTGGAGATCGGCTACGACGCCTCGCACAAGGGCTTCGACGGCGCCTCGTGCGGCGTGTCGGTGTCCATCGGGGCGCAGTCCCCCGACATCGCCCAGGGCGTCGACGACGCCTACGAGCACCGCGTCGGCGGCGACGGCGACGAGCTCGACCGTCAGGGCGCCGGCGACCAGGGCCTCATGTTCGGCTACGCCTGCCGTGAGACCCCCGAGCTGATGCCGCTGCCGATCACGCTGGCTCACCGGCTGGCCCAGCGCCTGTCCGAGGTGCGCAAGACCGGCACGGTGCCCTACCTGCGCCCCGACGGCAAGACCCAGGTCACGATCGAGTACGACGGCGACACGCCCGTCCGCCTCGACACGGTGGTCGTCTCCACGCAGCACGCCGCCGAGATCGACCTCAAGGAAATGCTGACGCCGGACATCAAGGAGCACGTGGTCGATCCCGTGCTGGCGAGCCTCGACCTCGACATCGAGGGCTACCGCCTGCTGGTGAACCCGACCGGCCGCTTCGAGATCGGCGGCCCGATGGGCGACGCCGGGCTCACCGGACGCAAGATCATCATCGACACCTACGGCGGCATGGCCCGCCACGGTGGCGGCGCCTTCTCGGGCAAGGACCCGTCCAAGGTCGACCGCTCGGCCGCGTACGCGATGCGCTGGGTCGCCAAGAACGTCGTCGCCGCGGGGCTCGCCGACCGGTGCGAGGTCCAGGTGGCGTACGCGATCGGCAAGGCGCAGCCGGTGGGTCTGTTCGTGGAGTGCTTCGGCACGGAGAAGGTGTCGGTCGAGCAGATCCAGAGCGCCGTGCTCCAGGTGTTCGACCTGCGTCCGGCCGCCATCATCCGCGACCTCGACCTGCTGCGCCCGATCTACTCGGAGACCGCCGCTTACGGGCACTTCGGCCGTGAGGGCTTCTCCTGGGAGTCGACCGACCGCGCCGAGGCCCTGCGGACCGCGGCCGGCCTGTAGTCGCGACGGCGGGACCTCCCGCTCCTGTTTCACCATTGCCTGGCGTGACCGCCGGGGCCCCGCCTCTGATGTGCTGGGCCCCGGCGTTCGCGGTCAGAGGCCCTTGGCGACCGCGATGTCCGCGGCTCGTGCGCCAGACGGGCACTGCGGATCGTGAGCTCCGAGGGCCGCGGGTCTGGTGGAGGGTGAGGGTCGTGGCGTCCGTGGATCGCAGGTCGGGTGGACGCCGCGGGTCGTGACGTCCGTGGACTGAAGGCTCGATGGAGGTGGCTGGTCGCCGCACTCGATCGGTCGCAGTGAAGCGGGTTTCGGTGGAGCGTCCTCGTGAAGCGGCCGGGTGACGCGGTCGGACGGGGCGCGACCGGCCCTGTGAGGGCGTTGTTGCGCCTGCCCTGATGTCATGTGCTCGTGCAAGGTGTGCCGCATCCTGTCGTGGGTGCGGCGTTCGTCGTTCAGGCCGGGTCTGGTGGGGGCGGTCAGCTTGCGGGCGGCGGGCGTTGCGGGCGGTGGGGTCTGGTAGACGTAGTGCGTGACCCACTCCGACGACGCCCTGCTGCCGCTCGATGCCGTGCGGCCCCCAGCGTCGTCGAAGGACACCAAGGGGGCTCCCGTACCGGCGGCCGAGCGCCCGGTGGCCAGGGTCGTCGTGGACAGCCCGCTGCCGCACCTCGACCGGCCCTTCGACTACCTGGTGCCCGTCTCCATGCACGAGACGGCCGAGCCGGGGGTGCGGGTGCGGGTGCGGTTCGCGGGCAAGCTCGTCGACGGGTTCGTGCTGGAGCGCGTCGATCAGAGTGAGCACGAGGGCAAGCTGACCCCGCTCGAACGCGTGGTGTCGCCAGAACGAGTGCTCACGCCCGAGATCACCGGCCTGGCCAGGGCGGTCGCCGACCGGTACGCGGGCACCCTGACCGATGTGCTCCGCCTCGCCATCCCGCCCCGCCACGCCAAGGCGGAGTCGGAAGTCCCCAAGCCCGCCGCCGGCCAGGACACACCCACCGGTGGTGAGCCGGAGATGGACGCTGCTGGTCGGCAGGGTACGTCCGTCGGCGGTGAGCCGGTGACGGACGCCACCGGTCGGCGGGATACGCCCGTCGGCGGTGAGCCGGAGAGGGACGCTGCTGGTCGGCGGGACACGCCCGCCGACGGGAGACCGGACGCGGTCGTCACCGGGCCGAGCGCGCCCTCCGACGCGGGCGGTGCGGATGTCGTTTCGGAAATGGCCGAGCTGCGCGGCCGGGGTGCAGTTCCGGAGGGCGCCGACCCGGAGGGAGCCGGGTCGGACGGGGTCGGGTCGGACGGGGTTGGGCCGGACAGGGCTGATGCCACCGGTGAGCCTGGCGATCAAGCCCCTTCGCCTGCCGATCAAGCAGTCCCGGCCGCTGGCAGGGCTGTCCCTCAGGCCGATCGGGCGATCCCGGCTGCGGGCGAAGTCGCCCCGTCTCCTGATGAGGCCGCCTTGCCTGCCGATCGAGCGGTGCCATCGGCCGATGAGGCAGTCCCGCCCGCCGGGCCGGAAGTCTCGCCTGCCGGCCCGGCAGTCCCGCCCGCTGGTCAGGCTGTACCGCCCGCCGACCGAGGCACCCCGTCCGTTGGCTTGTCGGCCTCGATCGGCGGGGAAGGGAGCCGGGCCGGAGAGCGAGCCGTACGGCTCGCCGTGCCGATCGTGCGGCCCGATGGGCAGACCGCCAAGCCTGAGGGGACAGCGTCCGGGAGGTCGGTTCCCTCGCGTGGGCAGGGCGGGGGGACCGGTGGGGGAGTCGGGCGGCCGGATGAGCAGGGTGGGCGGCCGGGCGTTCAGGCCAAGGGTGGTCGGCAGGTCGTCCCATCCGGTGGGGCGGAGAAGGGCGGCGAGAGGGCGCCGGGAGGGGAGGGGAGCGCTTGGGACGCGTACCCGAACGGCCCTTCGTTCCTCGACGCGCTGCGCAACGGGCGCGCGCCCCGCGCCGTGTGGTCCGCGCTGCCCGGTGCGCGGGGCTGGGCCGGGGCGGTGGCCGAGGCGGTGCGGGCGACGCTGGACGGCGGCAGGGGAGCGGTCGTCGTGGTCCCCGACGGGAAGGACGTGGCGCTGGCGGACGGCGAGTTCGCACGGGTGCTCGGCCCCGGCAGGCACGTCGCGCTCACCGCGGACCTCGGTCCCGCCGAGCGGTACAGGCGCTGGCTGAAGGTGCTCAGAGGCCAGGTGCGGGCCGTTGTGGGCACCAGGGCGGCCATGTTCGCCCCCGTCGCCGAGCTCGGCCTGGTGGCCATCTGGGACGACGGAGACGACCTCCACGCGGAACGCCTGGCCCCCTACCCCCACGCCCGCGAGGTGCTCGGGCTCAGGGCCCACAGGACCGGCGCGGCGATGCTGATCGGCGGCTACGCCCGTACGGCCGAGGCCACCCAGCTCATCGCCGGCCGCTGGGCCAGGCCCATCGTGGCCGCCCGTACGACGATCAGGAGTCTCGCGCCCCGGGTGCGCCCCGCCGGTGAGGACGCGGAGCTGGCCAAGGACCAGGCCGCCCGCCAGGCCAGGCTGCCCAGCATCGCCTGGCGGGCGCTGCGCCAGGGGCTGGAGAGCGGCGGGCCCGTACTCGTGCAGGTGCCCAGGCGCGGCTACCTGCCCGCGCTGGCCTGCCAGCACTGCCGCGCCCCCGCCCGCTGCGTCCTGCCGCCCACCAGGACGGCCGCCCATGCCCGCGAAGAGGGCCGGCCGGGAGCCACCCCAGTGACGGGCAGAGGCGCGGGCGAGGCGGTCCCTCCGATGGGCGGAGGCAGGCCCGAGGCGGTCCCGCCGGCGGGCGGAGGTGCGGCCGCGGCGATTCCGCTGATGGGCGGAGGCGCGGGCGAGGCGATCCAGCTGACCGGCGAAGGCGGGGCCGAGGCGATTCCGCTGAGCGGCAGAAGTCGGGCGGACGCGGTTCCGCAGCCCGGCTGGGGTGCGGGTGAGCCGATTGCGCAGACCGGTAGGGGCCGGGCCGGGGCGATTCCGCTCACCGGCCGGGATGCGGCTCAGGACGCCCCGGTCGCCGGAGGGGCCGGGCCGCTCTGTCATGGCCCCCTCGCGCTCAGAGGCGGCGGCCACGCCGCCCCCTGCTGCCGCTGGTGCGGCCGGGTGGACGCCGCCTGGCGCTGCCCGTCCTGCGGCAGCCCCCGGCTGCGCGCGGTGGTCACCGGTGCCCGCCGTACGGCCGAGGAGCTCGGCAGGGCCTTCCCCTCGGTGCAGGTGCGCACGTCGGGGCGTGACGGCGTCCTGGCCACCGTGCCCGGCACCCGCGCGCTGGTCGTCGCCACCCCCGGCGCGGAGCCCGTGGCGGAGGGCGGCTACGCGGCGGCCGTGCTGCTGGACGGATGGGCGCTGCTCGGCCGGGCCGACCTGCGAGCAGGCGAGGAGACGGTCCGGAGGTGGATGAACGCCGCCGCCCTCCTCCGCCCCGGCGCCGAGCTCGTGGTGCTCGGGGACGCCGGGCTGCCCGCCGTACAGGCACTGCTGAGGTGGGATCCCATCACGCACGCCGAGCGCGAACTCGGCGACCGGGCCGAGCTGGGGTTCCCGCCCGCCGTGCGGATGGCCACGCTCACCGGCGCGGCGAGCGCCGTCAGGCAGATGCTCGACGAGGTACGCCTCCCGCCGGAAGCCCAGGTCCTCGGCCCCGTGCCGGTGGACGAACAGGGACAGGAACGCGCCATGATCCGGGTGCGCCGGGGCGGCGGCGCCGCGCTGGCGGCTGCGCTCAAGGGGGCCAGCGGGGTGCGTGCGGCCCGTAAGACGCCGGATGTCGTGAGGGTGAGTGTCGACCCACTCGACCTGATTTAGACCGTTTCCCCGATTCGCTCATCTGGGGGCCAGCCGTTAGCGTGCCCCTGTGTCGATCGAATGGGTGAACCAGGCCATCGACGACCTGCGCGCTTGGGGGCGCGCGCGGGAAGTCGAGGTGGACGCGGACGAGGTCCGCCTGCTCTGCGACTACGCCAGCGACTACCTCAACGTCAACGAGCTGGGGGATTTCACGCCCGAGACCTTCGACGAGCTGCTGCTGTCCATCTATCCCCGCAAGGTCATCGCGCCGCCGGAGAGCGCGCCGGAGACCGTGGCCGCGGCCCGTACTCTGGTCGACTACCTCAGCGAAGCGGGCAAAGCGGACGAGCCGACGGTGGTGCAGATGCGCCACCGGCTCGACGACATCGCGACGCGGCTGCCGGAGGCGCTCGGCGACCCCTCGAACTTCGGCATGGCCAAGAGCCTGTTCAGCTCCATCGGGCCGGAGTCGCTCGAGCAGTCGATCGCCATCCCCTCAGGCGAGGTCCCCGACCTGGGCGAGGCGCCCTGCGACTGCCCGGCGTGCACGCCGCTGCCCGCCGTGCGGCTGGCCACGGACGAGGAGCTGGCCGCCGCGCTGAGCGCCGTGCCGATGCTGGCCGAGGACCCGCTGCCGGCCGGCGACGAGCCGCTGGCGGCCTGGGCGCAGCGCGTGTCCCGGCTGCTCGAACACGACGCGTCCGGCGTCGTCACCGGCTCCGCCGAGCTCGACGACGGGCTCTACGACCTGTTCGACATGCTCTACCGGCTCCAGGTACGCGTGCCCGTCACGGTGATCGGCGACTACCTCGACGAGCTGTCCGGCGACGGCGGGACCGGCCTGCGCGCCGTGCTCGACCGGCTGGCCTGGCACGGCATGATCCGGCTCGTGGACGACAGGGCCGGCGACCGGGCGGGCGAGGCCGCTGAGCTCACGCCCCTGGCCGTCTGGGCGCTGCGCCAGCACTACCTGTCGCTCGGCCTCGACGCGCCGGAGGCCCCCGACCTGGCCGAGGCCGACGCGCTCGGGCTCATCGAGGGGCTGCTCGACGGCGTGCCCACCGAGATCGCCGAGCACGACATCGGCCGCTGGCTGACCGGCAGGACCGTGAGTGAGGCCGCGGCCGAGCTGCTGGCCGCCGCCTCCGGCGCGCCCGCCGTGGCCCGCGGCATCGCGGTCACCATCGTCGACCGGCTCGGGGCGGAGGCCGAGCCGCAGGTGCGCGACCACCTCGACGACCAGGAGCTGCGGCCGCACGCCATCCACTGGCTGGCCGCCAGAGGGCTGCCCGCGCCGCCGCTCACCCAGGAGGAGCTGCTCTGGGTCAGCGTCGACATGCTGGCACTGGCGATGCCCGCGGCCGAGGAGGACCCCGAGATCTTCGCCGAGAACATGGCCGCCTCCGGCCCGCCCGCCCATATGATCGAGGAGATGTGGCGGGTCGATCACCCTGACGTCGTCGACGTTCTGGAGCTGCTCGGACGCTCCATTCCCGACCACACGGTCGCCAAGGCGGCACGCAAGGCGGCGTTCAAAGCACGTTCCAGAGCCATCCGTTGAGTACGCTCATGTGACTCCTGTGCAGTAAGTTTCGTGGGTGGCAAACAATGTCTTCGACCTCGCCGAGCTGCGCAAGCTGATCGATGAGCAGGCCGTCGCCGTGCCTCCGCGGCCTCCTGAGGAGACCTCCGCAGAGCACGAAGCGCTGACGTTCCCGCCGGTCCTGCCCGCGCCCGACGCCGAGCTGGCCAGAGCGGTCCCCGAGGTCCCGCTCGTGGCCGACGCGTCCAGGCTCGCCGCCTGGACGGGCTCGCGCGAGGTGACCCCGGAAGGACACCTGAGCGAGGCGGACGCGCGTGCCGCGGCGGACGAGCTGGACCTGCCCGCCGCCCGGCTGCGGCTGGTCTGGATCGTGGCCGTCAACACCGGGCTGGTGCAGATCATCGGCGGGCGGGCCTCCCGAGGGCCGCTGTCGATGCATCTCACGGTCGAGGCCACGCTGGAGTTCTGGGACGGCGTGGTCATGGACGTGCTCGACCGGGCCGACGCGGGCCTGACGGGCTCGGCCGTGGTCGACGGCCACCTGGCCGAGATGCTGGCCACGATCTACTCCGTGCGCTCCGGCGTCGCCACCGCGAACCTCGCCAGAGGCATCCTGCAGTCCCACGAGGTCGCCTGCGCGCCCGGCGCGGTCGAGATGCGCCGGCTCGCCGCCGCGCTGCCCGCGGAGCTCCTGGAGGCGCTGTCCCTGCTGGCCTACTGCGGCCTGGTCGAGCAGACCGCAGCCGGCCGCACCGCGCTCACCCCGCTCGGCGTCTGGGCCATCCGGCGCGACCTGCTCCGCGAGGGCCACGACGCGCCGACCGCGGCGGAGGTGCAGGTGTTCGCCGACCTGTCGGCTGCTGAGCTGGTCGAGGCGCTGGTGAAGGGCTC
This sequence comes from Nonomuraea rosea, assembly GCF_039539705.1. Classification (NCBI taxonomy): domain Bacteria; kingdom Bacillati; phylum Actinomycetota; class Actinomycetes; order Streptosporangiales; family Streptosporangiaceae; genus Nonomuraea; species Nonomuraea rosea. Next base: position 342,596 of record NZ_BAABDQ010000007.1, read on the forward strand.
GGCCACGCAGAGCGCCGTGGCCGGCTGGCTGGAGCGCCGCGCGCCCGAGTCGGCCGCCCGCGACCTGATCGAGATCGCCGCGTCCGGCACCGCGGGCCAGCGGGGGACGGTCGGCGCCATCCTGGAGGAGCTGGGCCCGGAGGCCGAGGCGCCCGTCAGGCAGGCGCTCGACGACCCCCTGATGCGCCGGTACGCCGCCTCCTGGCTGCACATCCGCGACCTCGAGGCGCCGCCGCTCAGCTCCGATGACCACACCTGGATCGCGGTCGACTCCCTGGCCGCCCTCATGCACCTGTCGGCTCCGGCCGCGGGCCGCCTCGACACGCCCGAGCCGGGCGAGGACCTGATCAAGCTGGTCGGGGAGATGCCCGCGGTCGGTCACCCCGACACGATCGCCGTGCTCGACATGCTCGCCACCGCCCACGACGACCAGGCCGTGGTCAAGGCGGCGCGCAAGGCCGCGATGAAGGCGCGCTCGCTGGAGCACGACGGCCCGCGCCCGGCGGCTCGCCGCAGGTGACGCGTTCTCTACCTACACTAAACTGGATTGATCCACGCTTGAGAAACGGAGTGAGCCCCCTTGGCGATCCAGTCGATCCGGCTGTTCGGAGATCCGGTGCTGCGCACGGCGGCGGCCCCGGTCGTCGACTTCGACAAGGAGCTTCGTAAGCTCGTCAAAGACCTCACCGACACGATGATGGACGCCCCGGGCGCGGGCCTGGCGGCGCCGCAGATCGGCGTCGGGCTGCGGGTGTTCACCTACTACGTCGACGAGCAGCTCGGCCACGTGATCAACCCCGATCTCGACCTGTCGGCGGAGCTCGACGAGGAGGGCGAGGAGGGCTGCCTGTCCTTCCCCGGCCTGGCCTTCCCGACGCCGCGCGCCATCCGCGCCGTGGCCAAGGGCTTCGACATGCACGGCGAGCCGATCACCCTGGAGGGCACGGACCTGATGGCCCGCTGCTTCCAGCACGAGACCGATCACCTCGACGGCGTCCTGTTCATCGACAGGATGGACCCCAAGCAGCGCAAGCTGGCCATGAAGGCCGTGCGCGAGGCCGAGTGGAGCGGCCTGTCCGCCCCCGTGGTCAAGGTCTCGCCGCACGCCACCGGCGGAAGGGCGCTCTGACATCATGCGGCTGGTCTTCGCGGGCACACCCGAGACGGCGCTCCCGTCGCTGCGGACCCTGATCGACTCGCCCCGCCACGAGGTGGTCGCGGTCGTCACCCGTCCCGACGCCCAGTCGGGCAGGGGCCGCAAGGTCCACCCCTCGCCGGTGGCCGCGCTCGCGGAGGAGGCCGGCATCGAGGTGCTTCGCCCGCAGAAGGCCGGTGACCCGGTCTTCCTCGACCAGCTGCGCGCCCTGGAGCCCGACTGCTGCCCGGTGGTCGCCTACGGGGCGCTGCTGCCGCAGTCGGCGCTGGACATCCCCCGCCACGGGTGGATCAACCTGCACTTCTCCATCCTGCCCGCCTGGCGTGGCGCCGCCCCGGTCCAGCACGCCGTCCTGCACGGCGACGAGATCAGCGGGGCGACCACGTTCCAGATCGTCAAGGAGCTGGACGCGGGGCCCGTCTACGGCGTGGTCACCGAGGAGATCCACACCGCCGACACCAGCGGCACGCTGCTCGAACGGCTGTCGATCTCGGGCGCGGGCCTGCTCGCCGCGACCCTCGACGGCGTCGAGGACGGCACGCTGGAGGCCCGCCCGCAGCCCGCCGACGGGATCACCGTCGCGCCCAAGATCTCCGTGGCCGACGCCCAGATCGACTGGGCCAAGCCCGCCATGCACGTCGACCGGCTGATCCGGGCCTGCACGCCCGGTCCTGGGGCGTGGAGCGAGTTCAGAGGGCAGCGGGTCAAGCTCGGGCCGGTCCGCACCGCGGTCTCCGAGAAGCGGCTCGCGCCGGGTGAGATCGCCGCCACGAAGGCGGAGGTGCTGGTCGGTACGGCCACCGGCGCGGTGGCGCTGGGCGAGGTGCAGCCGCAGGGCAAGCGGCTGATGGAGGCCGTGGAGTGGGCGCGCGGGGTTCGCCCGGAGAGTGACGAGGCCTTCAAGTGACTCCGCGGGTCGATTCGCGAAGGCCGCGGAAACCGGCGCGCGACCATGCGCGCAACGCCGCCTTCGACGTCGTGCGAGCGGTCGACGAGCGCGACGCGTACGCCAATCTGCTTCTGCCGCGGCTCCTGCGCGAGCGTGGCATCAAGGGCCGCGACGCGGCCCTCGCCACCGAGCTCGCCTACGGGACGCTGCGCGGGCTCGGCACCTACGACGCCATCATCGAGATGTGCAGCGACCGCGCGCCCGACCCCGACGTGCGTGACGCGCTGCGGCTCGGGGCGCACCAGCTCCTGCGCATGCGGGTCCCGCCGCACGCGGCCGTCGGCACCACGGTCGATCTCGTACGCCTGCGCATCGGCCAGGGGGCGGCCAAGTTCGCCAACGCGGTCCTGCGCAAGATCGGTTCGAGGACGATCGAGGAATGGGTGCCCATCGTGGCCCCCGACGCGGCACACGACCCCGTGGGCCACCTCGCCGTCGCCCACGCTCATCCCCGGTGGATCGTCTCGGCCTTCCGTGACGCCCTGGGCGGCGACGCCGAGATGACCGACCTCCTGGAGGCCGACAACGCCCGCCCGCTCGTGACCCTGGTCGCCCGGCCGGGCCGCAGCTCCGTGGCGGAGCTCGAAGACTCGGGCGCCATGCCCGCCCGCTACTCTCCCTACGCGGCCTACCTGCGCGAAGGCGATCCCGGCCAGATCGAGGCGGTGGCCGAGACGCGCGCCGCCGTGCAGGACGAGGCCAGCCAGCTCGTCGCGCTCGCGCTGACCCGGGTGCCCGTTAAGGGCGACGGCGACGAGGTGTGGCTCGACATGTGCGCGGGCCCCGGCGGCAAGGCGGGGCTGCTCGACGCCATCGCCACCCACGGCGACCTCGCGGGGCTGAGCGACGAGACCCGGCACCGCGCCGAGGGCACCGCGCCGCAGCCGGGGCCTGAGGCCTTCCCGGGAGGGGCGCGGCTGCTGGCGGCCGACGTGCAGTACCACCGGGCGCGGCTGGTGTGGCAGACGACCAGGGACGCGCCGGTGATCACCGCTGACGGCACGGAGCCGGCGTGGCGGCAGGGGGTGTTCGACCGGGTCATGCTCGACGCGCCCTGCACGGGGCTGGGCGCGTTGCGGCGCCGGCCCGAGGCCCGGTGGCGGCGTGACCCCTCGGGCATCGCCGAGCTGGGCAAGCTGCAGCGGAGGCTGCTCGGCGCCGCGCTCGACGCCGTGCGCCCGGGCGGGGTCGTGGCCTACGTCACCTGCTCCCCGCACCTGGCCGAGACCCGGGTCGTGGTCGGCGACGTGGTCGGCCGGCGCGACGACGCCGAGCAGCTCGACGCCCGCGGCTACCTGCCGGAGATCGACGGGCTGGGCGATGGGCCGCACGCCCAGTTCTGGCCGCACCGGCACGGCACCGACGCCATGTTCCTGGCCCTGCTCCGCAAGCGTTCCTGAGGCGCCGGCCGCCCCGGGCGCCGCGCGCTCGGGGAGAGCGGCGACGGCCCGGGCGAGGCAGGGTCGGGTCGTTCACTAGACTTGGCCCATCATGGCCGTACAGATCTCGCCCAGCATCCTCGCCGCCGACTTCGCCAGGCTCGCCGACGAGGCCGCCGCCGTCCCGAACGCCGACTGGCTGCACGTCGACGTCATGGACTACCACTTCGTGCCCAACCTCACCCTCGGGCTGCCCGTGGTCGAGGCGTTGCGCAAGGCGACCTCGACACCGCTCGACTGCCATCTCATGATCGCCGACCCCGACCGGTGGGCGCCGGCGTACGCGGAGGCGGGGGCGGGCAGCGTGACCATCCACGCGGAGGCGGCCAAGGCCCCCGTCAGGACGCTGCGGGAGATCCGCTCGCTCGGCGCCAGGGCGGGGCTCGCGCTGAGCCCGGCCACGGCCGTCGAGCCGTACGAGGATCTGCTCGGCGAGATCGACATGCTGCTGCTGATGACCGTGGAGCCGGGGTTCGGCGGGCAGAAGTTCCTCGACATCATGCTGCCGAAGATCCGGCGGTCGCGGGCGCTCATCGAGCGGCACGGCGGCCGGGTCTGGCTCCAGGTCGACGGGGGCGTGGACGCCGAGACCATCGGGCGCTGCGCGGAGGCGGGCGCGGACGTGTTCGTGGCGGGCAGCGCCGTCTACGGGGCCGCCGACCCGGCGGCCGCCATCGACGCGCTCCGGGCCACGGCTATTCGCCAAAGCGGATAAATCCCTCTTTACCTGGGTAACTATTCACTTATGAGCGACCATGGGATCTTCGGGCCGCGCTCGGTGACGTGGCGGGTGATGGGTGAGCCGATCCTCCTGGTGGGCGGCGTACGCGCGCTGCTGATGCAGGGGCTGCACCCGAGGGCGATGCGCGGCGTGCTGCAGAACTCCGCGCTCATGGATCCGGCCGAGGCCTGGTCGCGGTTCGTACGGACCTCCGAGTTCGTACGCGTGCGCACCTACGGCACCAACGCCGAGGTCGAACGGGCAGGACGCCGGGTCCGCAAGATCCACGCCACGCTGACCGCCCATGACCCCGACACCGGTAGCACCTTCCGCCTGGACGACCCCGCCGCGCTGCGCTGGGTTCACGTCGGCGAGGTCGACTCCTACCTGTCCGTCGCCCGCCGGGCCGGAGTGCGGCTGACCGACGACGAGGCGGACACGTTCGTCGCGGAGTGGCGGCGGGCCGCCGAGGTGGTGGGGCTGACGGCGGCCGAGGTGCCCGGCTCGGTGGCCGAGCTGCGCGACTACATCAACGCCGAGCGGCCGGGGCTGCGCTTCGTGCCCGAGGCGGCCCACCCGCTCCGCCTGTCGCTCAGCGCCCCGCTGCCGCGCCTGCTCACGCCGCTCAAGCCCGCGCTGCCCGCGCTGACGATCCTCGCGTTCGCCACGCTGCCCCGCTGGGCGCGCCGCCTGTACGGGCTGCCCGCCACGCCGGTCGGCGACCTGTGGGCGACCGCGACCCTGCGTACCCTGCACACCGGGATCGGGCTGGTCCCGGCCAATGTCCGCTATGCCCCGGCGGCCCGCCGCGCGCGCCGTCTCATGGCCGCTTAAAGCGAACGCGCCGATCTAGGGGGGAGGGCGGTCGCGTGCGCCGTTTGGGGCATGGCAAACTGGTAGTGAAAGAGAGCTAGCGTGCTCCGGGGTCGGTGAAAGTCCGAACCGGCGGTTATAGTCCGCGACCCGGCCGATGCCATCGGCCGGTTGACTCGGTGAAATTCCGGGACCGACGGTTAAAGTCCGGATGGGAGGAAGCGCGCGAGGTGTCCGGTGTCTCAGCCGGGCGCCTTCTGTGATGCATACGCGCATCATGGAGAAGTCCCCCGGGGCCCGCCATGGCTTGAAGCTACTGGCGAGTAGGAGACCCCCGGGTGGAGATACCCGAGCAGGACGCCGCGCACATGGCGCGGGCCGTCGAGCTGGCCGGGCGCGGACACGGCAGCACCAGCCCCAACCCCGTCGTGGGCTGCGTCGTGCTCGACGCCGCGGGAGCGGTCGCGGGCGAGGGGTTCCACGCCTACGCCGGCGGGCCGCACGCCGAGGTCGTCGCGCTGGCGCGGGCGGGGGAGCGGGCGCGCGGCGGCACCGCGTACGTGACGCTGGAGCCCTGCGACCACACCGGCAGGACGGGTCCGTGCAGCGTGGCGCTGCTCGACGCGGGCGTGGCGCGGGTGGTCATCGCGGTGGCCGACCCCAATCCGAAGGCGGCCGGCGGGGCCGCGCGGCTACGGGCGCACGGCGTCGCCGTGACGTCCGGGACGCTGACCGGCGCGGCGGAGCGGGTCAACGAGGAATGGCTGACCTACGCCCGGCTCGGCCGGTCCCACGTGACCTGGAAGTTCGCCGCCACCCTCGACGGCAGGTCGGCCGCCGCCGACGGGACCAGCCAGTGGATCACCTCGCCCGAGGCCAGGGCCGACGTGCACCGGCTGCGGGCCGCGGCTGGCGCGATCGTCGCGGGCGTCGGGACCGTGCTGGCCGACGACCCCAGCCTCACCGCGCGCCCGGCCACCCCCGCGATCGACCCCAGCCTCACCGCCCGCCCCACCACCCCCGCGATCGACCCCAGCCTCGCCGCGCGCCCCGCCGCCCCCGCGATCGATCCGGGCGTCCCCGGGCGGACGCCGTTGCGGGTCGTGATCGACACGGAGGCCAGGACGCCGCAGGACGCCAGGGTGCTCGACGACCGGGCGCCCACGCTGATCGCCGTGGCCGACGACGCCGAGACCGCGCTCAAGGCCGACCTCCTGCGCCTGCCCCGCCACGCGAACGGCCTCGACCTGCACGCCCTCCTCCGCGAGCTGGCGGCGCGGGAGGTCGTCAGCGTGTTCGTGGAGGGCGGTCCGGCCCTCGCCGGCTCGTTCGTCGCGCAGGGCCTGGTCGATCGGGTGGTGGCCTACCTCGCGCCCGCGCTGCTCGGCTCCGGGCGGGCGGCGCTCGGCGCGGCCGGCGTGGAGACGATCGCCGGGATCCACCGCCTGACATTTGACGATATTGCCCCCATCGGGCCGGACCTACGGCTGATCGCCCGGCCCACCCAACCAGGCAGGGAGAAGTGATGTTCACCGGAATCATCGAGGAAAAGGGCGACGTGGTGGCCATCGAGCAGCAGGGCGGCGGAGCCCTGCTGTCCGTACGCGGCCCGATCGTCACCTCCGACGCCAAGCACGGCGACTCGATCGCGGTCAACGGCGTGTGCCTGACGGTCGTGTCGGCCGAGAACGACGTGTTCACCGTGGACGTGATCAGGGAGTCGCTCGACCGCAGCTCACTGGGCGGGCTGTCGGCCGGCTCGGCGGTGAACCTGGAGCGGGCCGTACGCGCCGACCAGCGCCTCGGCGGCCACATCGTGCAGGGCCACGTGGACGGCACGGCCGTGCTGCTGTCCAGGGAGCCCGGTGAGAGCTGGGACGACCTGCGTTTCTCGCTCCCCGGAGCGCTCGGCCGTTACGTGGCGGAGAAGGGTTCGATCGCGATCGACGGAATCAGCCTGACGGTCACGACGGTTGACGACGAAAGCTTCGGCGTGAGCCTGATCCCGACCACGCTGAAGCTGACCACCATGGGCGACCGCATGGTGGGCGACGTGGTGAACATCGAGGTCGACGTGATCGCGAAGTATGTGGAAAGGCTGGTGGTCAGGCAGTGAACTGGGCCAACGCCGGATTTACGGCATTCGGCACACACGTGCTCTGGACGGACCTGGTCGGCAACATCGCCGCCCTGGCCACCGTCCTGCTCGCCATGCGGAAGTCGATGTGGACCTGGCCGGTGCAGTTCACCGGCGCGGTGCTGCTGTTCATCGCCTCCGTCAACGCGCACATCACCGGCAACGCGCTCAAGCAGGCCATGTTCGCGGGCCTGGCGATCTACGGCTGGTGGGCGTGGCGGCGCGGCACCCAGGACGGCAAGCAGCTCGCCGTCCGCCCGGCCGAGTGGTGGGAGCGGATGCTGCTGATCCTGTTCATGATCCTGGGCACCGCGGTGGTCGGGGTGCTGTTCTACGTCACCGGCCTGTCGTGGGGCGCGCACGAGCCGCTGCCGAAGGGCGCCTTCCTGGTGGCCGCCGACGCCTACATCTTCGTCGGCAGCGCGATGGCCACGTGGGCGCAGGGCAGGGCGCTGGTGGACTTCTGGATCGTGTGGGTGGCCGTGGACCTGGTCGGGGTGCCGCTGGCGTTCAGCTCGGGCCTGGTGGTCTCCGGGGCCGTCTACGGAGTCTTCTTCGTGCTGGTCCTCGTCGGGTTCGCCAAATGGCTGCGCGAATATCGGACGGCCGGCATCAATGTGGCGGTGGCGCAATGAACGAGATCACGCTCGACCCCATCGAGCGCGCCGTCGAGGACATCCGCAACGGCAAGCCCGTCGTGGTCGTCGACGACGAGAACCGCGAGAACGAAGGCGACCTCATCTTCGCCGCCGCCAAGGCCACGCCCGATCTGTGCACGTTCACGATCAGGCACACCAGCGGCATGATCTGCGTGGCCATGGACGGCAAGGAGCTCGACCGGCTCGGGCTGCCGCTCATGGTCTTCCACAACAAAGAGCGCATGCGCACGGCGTACACGATCACCGTGGACGCCCGCGACGGCGTCACGACGGGGATCTCCGCGGCCGACCGGGCCAGGACGATCCGCACGCTCGCCGACTCCGCCACCGAGCCCAACGAGCTCGTCCGCCCCGGGCACGTCTTCCCGCTGCGCTACCACGAGGGCGGGGTGCTGGCCAGGCGCGGCCATACCGAGGCGGCGGTGGACCTGGCCAAGCTGGCCGGGCTGTCGTCGGCGGGCGCGCTGGCCGAGGTCGTCAACGACGACGGCACCATGGCCAGGCTGCCCGAGCTGCGCCGCTTCGCCGACGAGCACGACCTGGCGCTGATCTCCATCGAACAGCTCGTCGACTACCGGCGGCGGGCCGAGAGCATGGTCACCAGGGTCGCCGAGACGCGGCTGCCGAACGCGTACGGGATGTGGCGGGCGTACGGGTACGCCAGCGCGCTCGACGGCGGCGAGCACGTCGCGCTCGTCTACGGCGACCTGGCCGGCGGCGAGAACATCCTGGTCAGGGCCCACTCCGAATGCCTGACCGGCGACGTGTTCGGCTCGCTGCGCTGCGACTGCGGCGTGCAGCTCGACCGCGCCATGGCGGCCATCGCGGAGGAGGGCCGGGGCGTGGTCGTCTACCTGCGCGGGCACGAGGGCAGGGGCATCGGGCTGCTGGCCAAGCTCAAGGCGTACAGCCTGCAGGACAACGGCAGCGACACCGTCGACGCCAACGTGGAGCTGGGGCTGCCGATCGACGCGCGGGAGTTCTCCAACGCGGGGCAGATCCTGGCCGATCTCGGGGTGAAGTCGGTGCGGCTGCTCACCAACAACCCGGCCAAGCTCAAGGGCATGGACGGCTACGGCATCAAGGTGCTCGGCCGCGAGCCCATGCCGGTGGCCATGAACCCGCACAACGAGCGTTACCTCAAGGCCAAGCGCGACCGCCTCGGCCACGACATCTCGGAGGCGTCATGAGCGAGCGGTCCATCGGATACAGCGGGGTCCCGCTGACGGGGACGACCGAGGAGACCTCATGAGTGGAGAAGGACGGCCGGGGGCCGCGGCGCCGGACGCCGCGGGGCTGACGGTGGGGGTGGTCGCGGCCAGCTGGCACGCCAAGATCACCGACCAGCTCGTGGCGCGGGCCCTGGCGGCCTGCGACGACAGCGGCGCCACGGCGACGGTGGTCCGCGTGCCCGGCTCGCTGGAGATCCCGGTGATCGCCCAGGCGCTGGCCCGCCGCTGTGACGCGGTGGTGGCCCTGGGCGCGGTGATCAAGGGGGAGACCGCCCATTTCGAGTACGTCTGCGACTCGGTGACCGCGGGCCTGACCCGGATCGCGCTCGACGAGGGGACGCCGGTCGGCAACGGCCTGCTCACGTGCGAGACCATGGACCAGGCGCTCGACCGCTCGGGGCTGCCGGGAAGCAAGGAGGACAAGGGCTACGAGTCGGCCGTTGCCGCGCTCGAGACCGCCCTCCTGCTGCGGGACCTCCGCTGACCTGCGGTAGGTTTCCTTCGTGTCAGAGCCCGTGTCCCCTCCGCCCCTGCCCGTGACCTGGCGTCCCCGCCGGGGACGGATCGTCCCGTACGGCTGCGCCGTGCTGATCGTCGCCGGGTCGGTGATCATGGCCGCCCTCATCGCGGAGCCGTTCAAGCTGCCCGATCGGGTGGCGATCGTGTTGTTCGCGTGCGCGGTGGCGTTCGTGCTGCATCTGCTGGGGCGGGTGCGGGTGGAGGCCGACGAGGAGGGCGTCACGATCGTCAACGCCATCCGCACCCACCGCTACACCTGGCCGGAGGTCCTGGACGTCACGCTCCTGGTGGGCGACCCGTGGCCGAAGATCGACTTCTCCGACGGGCGGACGATCGGCGCGATGGGCATCCAGGGCTCGGAGAAGCCCCGCGCCCGCCGGGCCACGGCCGAGCTGGCGGCCCTGATCAGGGAGCGCGGTGAGGCCAGGAACGGGCAGCCCAAGGGCGGCGAACCCAAGGACTGAGCCTGCCGCCCCCGCCCGCCCGTGCCGCGCCCGCCCCTACCGGGCGGGGGCGGCACGGGCGCTCAGGCCTCGCCGAAGATCTGGGCCACCGTCTCAGCCGTGACGGCGTGGGCGATCCAGGTGAGAAGCAGGTCCCTGTCCTCGCATGCCTCGATGGCGGCGCGGCGTTCGTCCGTGATCGTCAGCCTGCGGGCCTCCAGCACCGTGAACAGCGACCGGATCTCGGCGCGCACCTCGCCTCGCGCTTCTCCACGGGCCTCTCCACGGGCCTCGCCTCGCGCTTCCGCCGCGTCTTCGATGGGCTGGGTGAAGCGGTCGGGAAGGCGGTTACGGACATGTTCGCGGATGTCGATCATGTCTTCCTCCAGTTGGGTGCGGATCTTCTCGGTGAGCTGCAGACGCAGGAAGTCGTAGTAGAGGAGGCTGTAGTCGTCATCGAGACTGGTCAGGGTCTGCGCGAACGCTTGCACTGTCTCGAGTGATCGGCACTTTACTGTGAGCGATGGTTGGGGCGGCCGATATCGCGGAGCCGGGTGTCGACGTAGCCTGAAGGCGTGCTGCGGCGGACAATCAAGGCAATGGACATCGAGTCGCCGGAGAAGCTCATCGAGCTTCTCGACCGGCACACGTACCTGGCCGACGAAGGACTGGCGACGGCTGCCTTCCTGGCGCTGCGGATGGGCCGGCCGCTGTTCCTCGAGGGGGAGGCGGGGGTCGGGAAGACCGAGCTGGCCAAGACCCTTGCGAGCCTGCTCAAGGCTCCGCTCATCAGGCTGCAGTGCTACGAGGGGCTGGACGCGGCCCAGGCCCTGTACGACTGGGACTTCGCCCGCCAGCTCCTCCACCTCAAAGCCGCCGAGGCCGCCGGCATCACCGACGTGAGCAGGCTCGAAGGGGAGATCTACGACCGGCGGTTCCTGATCGCCCGGCCGCTGCTGAGGGCCGTCGAGACGCAGCCCAGCGTGCTGCTCGTGGACGAGATCGACCGGGCCGACGACGAGTTCGAGGCGTTCCTGCTCGAAGTGCTCTCCGATTTCACGATCTCCATCCCCGAGCTGGGCACGATCAAGGCCAGGACGCCGCCCGTGGTCGTGGTGACCTCCAACCGGACGCGTGAGGTGCACGACGCGCTCAAGCGGCGCTGCCTCTACCACTGGCTGGAGCACCCGAGCTTCGACCGCGAGGTCGCCATCCTGCTGCGGCGGCTGCCCGAGTGCACCGAGACGCTGGCCTTTCAGGTGGCGCGGGCGGCCGAGCGGCTGCGGCAGGCCGACCTGGTCAAGCCGCCCGGCGTCGCGGAGACGCTCGACTGGACGGAGGCGCTGCTGACGCTGGGCGCGAAGGAGCTCGACCCGGGCCGGGCCGCCGCCACGCTGGGCGCGGCGCTGAAATACCGCGAGGACATCGCGAAGGTGCTCGGCAACGGGCTGCTCGGCCATGAATGACACCCCCATCAATGGCACAGCCGACGCCGTGGGCGACGTCGCCGCCACCATGACCGGGTTCGCCAGGACGTTGCGCGCGGCCGGGGTCGCGGCCGACCACGAGCGGACGCGGAACCTCATGCAGGCACTCGACCACCTCGACGTGACCGACTCGGGCGAGGTCTACTGGGCCGGCCGGTTCACGTTGTGCGCCACGCCCGACGACCTGCCCAGGTACGACCGGTGCTTCGCCGCCTACTTCGGCGGCCAGAAGGCGGCGGTGGCCCGTACGAGCACGACCAGCGTCACCCGGCACCTGGCCGCGCAGGGCGACGGCGCGGACGGCGACGACGGGTCGGCGGCGCCCGCGACGGCGAGCCGGACCGAGGTGCTGCGGCACCGGGACGTGGCCAGGCTGACCGACGCGGAGCGGGCCGAGGTGCACAGGATGCTGGCCATGCTGAAGAGCGGCCGGGCGCGGCGGCGCTCGCGGCGGTTCGAGAGCGCGCACAGGGGCGCGCTCGACCAGCGCCGCACCATCCGCGACGCGCTCAGGAAGGGCGAGGTCGCCCGGCTCCGGCACCGCAGGCACACCACCAGGCCGCGGATGGTCGTCCTGTTCGTGGACGTGAGCGGATCGATGGCCCCCTACGCCGAGACCCTGCTGCGGTTCGCCCATGCCCTGGTGCGCAGCGAGCCGCGGGCCACCAGGGTCTACTCGGTCGGCACCAGGCTCACCTCGATCACGGCCGAGCTGCGCCACCGCGACCCGGGCACCGCGCTGAACGAGGTGTCCAGGGCCGTCCCCGACTGGAGCGGCGGAACCCGGCTGGGCGAGGAACTCAGGGAATATCTCGCCCGTTACAGCGCGCGGGGCGCGATGGCGGTGATCGCCTCGGACGGGTGGGAGCGTGGCGACCCGGAGCTGCTGGGCACCCAGATGGCCCGGCTCTCCAGGCAGGCGCACCGCGTGATCTGGGTCAACCCGCACAAGGGGTACGAGGACTATCAGCCGCTCACCGGGGGCATGCGGGCCGCCCTGCCGTACCTCGACGAACTGGTGGCCGGGCACAGCCTGGCCGCCTATGAACAACTCAGTGAAAGGCTCGCCCATGCGTGACGTGCTGCCGGAGATCATGCGGTGGTGGAGGTCGGGGCTCAGGTTCGGGCTGGCGACGGTGGTGGGCACGTGGAGCAGCGCGCCGCGGCCGCCGGGCGCGGCGATGGCGGTGCGCGGCGACGAGGTCGTCGGCAGCGTGTCGGGCGGCTGCGTCGAAGGCGCGGTGTTCGAGCTGGCCGCCGACATCGACGCGCCCGTCCTGCAGCGGTACGGCGTCACCGACGACGACGCGTTCGCCGTCGGGCTCACCTGCGGCGGCATCATCGACATCCTCGTCGAGCCCATCTCGATCGAGACGTTCCCCGAGCTGGGGGAGATCGCGGCGTCCGTGGAGGCGCACGTGCCGGTCGCCGTGGCCACCATCATCTCCGGCCCTGGGGCCATCGGCGCCCGCCGGATCATCTGGCCGGACCGCTCGTCGGGCACCCTGGGCCTCGGACGCCTCGACGAGGCCGTGGACGACGACGCCCGCGGCATGCTGGCCCAGGGGCTGACCGGCATCAGGCACTACGGCGGGCAGGGGGAGCGGCGGCTGGACGACCTGTCGGTGTTCGTCCAGTCGTTCGCGCCGCCGCCGCGCATGCTCGTGTTCGGGGCGATCGACTTCGCCGCGGCGGTGGCCAGGGTCGGCAAGTTCCTGGGCTACCACGTGACGGTCTGCGACGCCCGCCCGGTCTTCGCCACCGCCAAGCGCTTCCCCGACGCCGACGAGGTGGTGGTCAAGTGGCCCCACGACTACCTGGCCTCGGTGCAGGTGGACGAGCGTACGGTGATCTGCGTGCTCACCCACGACCCGAAGTTCGACGTGCCGCTCCTGGAGGTGGCGCTGCGCACCGAGGCGGGCTACGTGGGCGCCATGGGCTCGCGCCGCACCCACGAGGACCGGCTCGTACGGCTGCGCGAGTCCGGCATCACCGACGCCGAGCTGGCCAGGCTGCGCTCGCCCATCGGCCTCGACCTCGGCGCGCGCACCCCCGAGGAGACGGCCGTGTCGATCGCCGCCGAGCTGATCCAGCTGCGCTGGGGCGGCTCCGGCCGGGCGCTGTCCGACACGGAGGGCCGCATCCACCACGAGGCGTCGTGAAGACCTCCAGGGTCGCCGGAATCCTCCTGGCCGCGGGCGAGGGCAGCCGGCTGGGGACGCCCAAGGCGCTGCTCGAGTTCGAGGGCGAGCGGCTGGTCGATCGCGGCGTGCGGCTGCTGGAGGAGGGCGGCTGCCATCCGGTCGTGGTCGTGCTGGGCGCGGCGACCGTACAGGTGCGGGGCGCGATCACGGTGCGCAACCCCGGCTGGGCGACCGGCATGGGCTCGTCCCTGCGGGTCGGGCTCGGCGCGCTGCCGGACGAGGCGGAGTTCGTCGTGGTCGCGCTGGCCGACCAGCCGCTCATCCGGCCCGGCGCGGTGCGCGCGCTGATCGGCGCGGGCGCCGGGCTGGCCGTCGCCACCTACGGGGGACGGCGCAGGAACCCCGTGCTGATCGCCCGCGGGCACTTCGCCGAGGTGGCCGGGCTGGCCGTGGGCGACGCGGGGGCCAGGCCGTTCATGAAGGCGCACCCCGAGCTGGTCACCGAGGTGCCGTGCGACGAGCACGGCGACCCCGCCGACATCGACACCCCCGAGGACCTGCGCCGCCTAGAAGCGCAGTGAGGCCACGGCCGCCCGGTGGTCGCTGCCGGTCGCGGGCGCCACGCCCGCCTTCGTGGCCGTCATCCCCTTGTACAGGATGTGGTCCGGCCGGGTGACCGGGAACTCCGACGGCCAGGTGAACCCGAACCCGTCGCCCGCCGCGCCCTGGGCGTCGGTCAGCGGCGGGGTCAGCCCGCGCATGCCGCGGTCGGTGGTGGCGGTGTTGAGGTCGCCGAGCAGCAGGATGCGCTTGCTGGGGTCGGCGTCGATGAGCTTGCGCGCGGCCGCGAGCGAGGCGTCGCGCGAGGTGGTGGCCCCAGGACGGGCGGAGGCCAGGTGCATGACGTAGACGGTCACCTTGCCCTTGGGGGTGGTGACCACCGCGCGCAGCGCCCGCGGCCAGCCCAGGCCGACGTCGAGCGGCTTGGTCTCGCTGATCGGGTAGCGGCTCCACAGGCCGACGGTGCTGACCGGATAGTGGTATTTGAACATCTTGTTGAGCTGCTTGGCCGCGGGCCCGCCGCCGGTGAGCTCCTGGGCGGCGAGCAGGTCGAGGTCCTCGGCGATCGTGCGGACGGCCTCGCCCGAGGCGCTGTTGCGCACGCCCACGTTGACGGTGCCGACGGCCAGGTCGCTGGGCCCGCCGGGCGGCGTGCGGAACAGCGTCGAGCCGAACATCACCGCCCACACCACCCCCGGCACCAGCGCCGCCGCGGAGGCGACCCGGGAACGTGCCAGGACGCCGGCGACGAGCAGCACCGGGACGCTCACGCCCAGCCAGGGCAGCAGGCTCTCCATCACCGGCGTGAATCCGCCGAGCGCCGGGATCAGCTGATGCCCCGCCAGGGCGATGGCCACCACGGCGGAAACGACGACGACTACCCGGCTCAGCACTCGAACCAGGCTAGCCGCTCCACCCCGGGACGCCGGCGCGATAACCTGTTCCGGTCTAAACGGAATATCATTCGGTTCACGGGAGCCCGGCATGCGGATCGGTATGGCACTCAACTACTCGGGCGATTTCAAGGCGTCGGTGGCCGAGCTGGCCGACTACGAGAGGGCCGGGCTCGACATCGTCTTCGTGGCCGAGGCCTACACGTTCGACGCCGTCAGCCAGCTCGGCTACATCGCGGCCAAGACCGAGCGGCTGGAGATCGCCTCCGGCATCCTGCCCATCTACTCGCGTACGCCGACGCTGATGGCCATGACGGCCGCGGGCCTCGACTACGTCTCCGACGGGCGCTTCACGCTCGGGATCGGCGCCTCGGGGCCGCAGGTGATCGAGGGGTTCCACGGGGTCCCGTACACCGCGCCGCTCGGGCGTACCAGGGAGGTCATCGAGATCTGCCGCCAGGTGTGGCGGCGCGAGCGCCTGCAGCACGACGGCCGGCACTACACGGTGCCGCTCCCGCCGGACCAGGGCACCGGCCTGGGCAAGGCCCTGAAGATCATCAACCATCCCGTACGGTCCCGCATCCCGGTCGTCGTCGCCGCGATCGGCCCCAAGAACGTCGAGCTGACCGCCGAGCTGGCCGAGGGCTGGGAGCCGATCTTCTACGTGCCGGAGAAGGCCGCCGACGTCTGGGGCCCCTCGCTGGCCGCGGGCCAGGCCAAGCGCGACCCCGAGCTGGGCGCGCTCGACGTGATCGCCCAGGCGTCGCTGGCGATCGGCGACGACGTGGCGGGGCTGCTGGAGTTCGGCCGGCCGATGGCGGCCCTCTACATCGGCGGCATGGGCGCCAAGGGCAAGAACTTCTACAACGACCTGGCCAGGCGCTACGGCTACGAGAAGGAGGCCGAGCTGATCCAGGACCTCTACCTGGAGGGCAAGAAGGACGCGGCGGCCGCGGCCGTGCCCCGGGAGCTGCTGGAGAAGATGTCGCTGATCGGCAGCGAGGGCTTCGTCCGTGACCGCGTGCAGGCGATGAAGGAGTCGGGGGTGACCACGCTCAACGTGGCGCCGTTCGGGAAGACGCACGAGGACCGGGTGCGGCTGATCGAGCGGATCAAGGAGATCGCCGCCTAGTGAGCTGAATCACACCCTTTGGGGGAATTGACCCCGTTTCACGGGTGTTGAAGCGCCTCGTGAGGTTCTCGCTGGTGTTCGTGTGGCTCGTCGAGCGGCTGCACATCGACCTGTGCCGGTGGCACGGGTCGATCTGTCGCTGACCGCAGCCCGCGATCGTCCATCCCTCACCTCGCGTGCCTTCGGCATGCCGTTCTCCGGAGTGTCCTCTCCCGTGAAGAGATTCTCTTTCTCCCTGCAGCTGCTGCTCGGCCTCGCGGCCGGCGTCGCGCTGGGGTTCACCGCCAAGATCTGGGACGTGGCCTGGCTGGCCGAGACCCTGACCAAGGTCGGCCAGATCTTCGTCCAGCTGCTCAAGCTGGCCGTGCCGCCGCTGGTCTTCACCGCCGTGCTGGTCAGCGTGGCCAACCTGCGCAACGTCAACGGGGCCGCCAGGCTCGCGTCCAAGACGCTGCTGTGGTTCTTCGTCACCGCGTTCGTCTCGGTGGCCTTCGCCATCGGGCTCGGCCTGATCGTCAACCCCGGCCAGGGCGTCAGCCTCGACACCGGCGCCGCCAAGGCCCCCGAGAACGCCGGCACCTGGCTCGACTTCGTCACCGGCATCCTCCCGACGAACGTCGTCACCGCCTTCACCGAGGTGAACGTCCTCCAGATCGTCTTCCTGGGGATCGTGCTCGGTGCGGCGGCGCTGGCGATCGGCGACAAGGCGGAGCCGTTCCTGAGCCTCAGCCGTTCCGTGCTCGAACTGGTCCAGAAGGCCCTGTGGTGGGTCATCAGGCTGGCGCCCATCGGCACGGCGGGACTGATCGGCAAGGCCGTGTCCACCTACGGCTGGGACCTGCTGGCGCCGCTGGCCAAGTTCAGCGCCGCCGTCTACATCGGCTGCTTCATCGTGCTGCTCGCCGTCTACCCGACGCTGCTGGCGGTGTGGGGCAAGGTCAGCCCGGTACGGTTCTTCCGCAACGCCTGGCCGGCGATCGAGCTGGCCTTCGTCTCGCGGTCCTCGGTCGGCACGCTGCCGCTGACGCAGCGGGTCACGATCGAGCGCAACGGCGTGGACCGCGACTACGCGGCGTTCGCCGTCCCGTTCGGCGCGACCACCAAGATGGACGGCTGCGCCTCGGTCTACCCGGCGCTGGCCGCGATCTTCGTGGCCCAGGTGTTCGGCGTGCAGCTCGGGGTGGGCGACTACCTGCTGATCGCGTTCGTCTCGGTGGTCGGCTCGGCCGCCACGGCGGGCCTGACCGGCGCGATCGTCATGCTGACGCTCACGCTCAGCACGCTGGGGCTGCCGCTTGAGGGCGTCGGCCTGCTGCTGGCCATCGACCCGATCCTGGACATGATCCGCACGGCCACCAACGTCGCCGGGCAGCTCGTCGTCCCCGTTCTGGTCGCCCGTTCCGAGGGCCGCCTGGACGAGAGCGTCTTCAACGCGCCGCCGCAGCCGCTCGACGACGCCCCGGGGCCGCACGCGCCGCGCGCGCCGCGGGTGCCCGAGCCGGCGACCGCCTGACCGCGAGCCGGACGAAAAGGGGCGGGCCTCCCGCCCCTTTTCCTATTCATGCGTTTCGTACGTCAGCAGATCGCCGGGCCGGCATCCGAGCGCCTCGCACAGCCGGGTCAGCGTGGAGAACCGCAGATGGCCCGCCGTGGCCACGGAGAACAGCGCCCTGTCGCCCGACCGCGCCCTGCCCAGCGCCCGGGTGACCGTGAACAGCGCGAACAGTCCCGTCGCCGTTCCCGGCGCCCAGAGCAGTAAGTAGAGCAGGCCCGCGACCGGCACGTCGAAGACGCGCAGGGGATGCCGAGGCCGTTCGGCGCGTCGAAGAGTGCGATGGCGAGCCGGGATGCCCTCGCCGTGCGCGGGCGATGGTGGGGCGGGAGTGGCGGCGGGGCCCTATGGTTGGTCGGAATCCTGATGTTCGAGTAATTGGCGGGGATATGTCCGACGCGACGGAGCGTGCCTTGGTCGCTGACCGGTACCGGCTCGACGAGCTCATCGGTCACGGGCCGATGGGCGAGGTGTGGCGGGGGTACGACACGCGGGCCGACTGGGTCGTGGCCGTCAAGGTGCTCGGCGCCAAGGCGGCGGGGGCCGCCACCCGGGAGGTGCTCAGGCAGCACGCCCAGGCCGTGGCCAGGGTCATCCACCCGAACGTGGCCATGGTGCTGGACGTCGGCGACCGCGACGGGGCCCCGTTCCTGGTGATGGAGTATCTCACCGGGCTCAGCCTCGGCGAGGAGCTGGCCGCGCAGGGCGGGCCGCTGCGGATCGTCGACGTGTGCGACCTGGTCGGGCAGGCGGCGGCGGGCCTCGACGCCGCGCACCGGGCCGGGGTCGTGCACGGGCAGGTCGGTCCCGACAGCTTCCGCCGGGCCGGGAGCGGGGTGCTCAAGGTCGTCGGGTTCGGGATGGACGATCGCGAGGCCCCGGCCCGGGACGCCCGGTACGTGGCGCCGGAGCGGACCGCGGGGCAGGAGGCGCAGGCGCCGGGCGATCTGTACGGGCTCGGGTGCGTCTGCTACGAGCTGCTGTGCGGCCGCCCGCCCTTCGACGCCGACGCGCCCGGCACCGGTACGGACGCCTCCGGTGGGGGTGCGCCCGTACCGCCCGGCACTGGGGCGGACGCTTCCGGTGGCGGCGGGGGTGGGCCCGTTCCGCCCGGCACTGGGGCGGACGCCTCGGGAGGCGGCAGGGGTGCGCCCGTTCCGCCCAGCACGTACAGGAGTGAGGTGTCCGCCGAGCTGGATCGGCTGGTCCTGGCCATGATCGCGGAGGACCCGGCGCGGCGGCCCGCCAGCGGTGAGACGATCAGGCGGGCGCTGGCGGCCATCGCCAGGCCGCGCTCGAACCCGGCCGCCCAGCCGCCCGTCACCGGGGCCTCGCTCCGCGACCCCGGCCTCGTGGCGGGCGCCGCGCAGGCCGGTGCCGGGCAGAGCGCCGGCGGACCCGGTGGCCCTGGCGGACCGGGCGGACCCGGTGGATCCCGTGGGCCAGGCGGACCCGCTGGGGCAGGCGCGGGCGCGGGTGCGGGTGCCACCGAGGTCTACGAGTTCGGAGGTCCCGGAGGACCGGGCGGGCCCAGGACGCAGCCGGGCCCGACGCCCCGCGCCGGTGACACCGCGATCTTCGAGGCGGGCGAGCTGGACCCCCCGCCCTCGTCGAACCGCAAGCTGTTCGTGCAGCTCGGCGCGGCCGTGGCGGTCATCATGGCCGTGACCGTGGGCATGGTGCTGTGGGCCGGCTCAGGCGAGAAGCCGGTCGTCACTCCCACTGCCGCACCCACCACCGCTCCGCTACCGACCGAGCCGCCCCCCACCCTGTCGCCCTCCAGCGAGCCCTCCCAGGACCTCGTGACCACCATCGGGCCAGAAACGCCCGACTCCCTGCGCGAGACGGCGGCGCCCAAGGCGACCCTGGGCTCCGAGGTCCCGCGCGGCGGGTGGAGCAGGTGGCTGGAGGCGTTCGACGATGCGCTGACGTCGCAGGAGGCCCTGGGCGGGATCAACCCGGCCGTCGCCGCCAAGGCCCACGAGAAGATCAGGAAGGCGGGCCGGAAATTTCAGGACAAGCACGCCGACCCCGGCCTGAGCCAGATCGCGGGCATCTACGACGACTTGCGGCGGGCACAGGAGAAGGGCGACATGAGCACGACCGGGCCGCTGGCGGATTTCGTGCGCGATTGGCGGCTCCCGAACGACTAGGAGGCGCCGGAACGTACATTGGCGCAATGACCTTCGACTACCCGGCGCGCCGGGCGCGGCTGGCCGAGCTGCTGCCCGCCCGCGAGGTCCCCGCCCTGCTCGTCACGTCCCCCGTCAACGTCCGCTACCTCACCGGCCTGTCCAGCTCGAACGCGGCCGTCCTGGTCGGAGCCGACGGGTCGGCGCTGCTGGCCACCGACAACCGCTACATCGAGCAGGCGCGCACGCTGGACGTTCACTCCGTCGAGGCCCCGGACGTGGTGGGCAGGCTGATGACGCCGGGCGCCGGCATCGAGGCGGAGAGCATGAGCGTGGCGACGTACCGCCGGCTGTGCGAGGGGCAGGACGCGGGGCCGGTGCCGCTGGGGCCGGTCGTCGAGCTGCTGCGCGCGGTCAAGGACGAGGATGAGCTGGCGCTCCTGCGTACCGCCTGCGAGCTCACCGACCAGGCGTTCGCCGACGTCGTGACGCGGATCGCGCCCGGGATGACCGAGCGCGACCTGGCCCGCCTCATCGAGAACCGCATGACCGAGCTGGGCGCCGACCAGCCGGCGTTCGACACGATCGTGGCCGCGGGCGAGAACGGCGCCATCCCGCACCACGCCCCCACGGGCCGGGAGCTGCGCGCCGGCGACCTGGTCACCATGGACTTCGGCGCCCGTTACCAGGGCTACCACGCCGACATGACCAGGACGGTGTGCCTCGGCCCGCCCGCCGCCTGGCAGCGCGAGGTCTACGACCTGGTCGCGGCGGCGCAGCGGGCCGGCCGGCACGCGCTCGCCCCCGGCGCGGGGGCCAAGGAGGTGGACGCGGCGGCCCGCTCGGTGATCGAGCACGCGGGCCACGGCGGTCACTTCCGTCATGGGCTGGGGCACGGAGTCGGCCTGGAGATCCACGAGGAGCCGTTCCTGGGCCCCTCGCGTACCGGTAGACTAGAGGATCGAGTTCCGATCACCGTCGAGCCTGGGGTCTACCTCCCGGGCCGGGGAGGGGTTCGCATCGAGGACACCCTCGTGACACGTGAGGGCGGGCCGGAACTCTTCACCAAGACCACCAAGGAGCTGCTCGTCCTTTAGAGCGGCCGCACGCGGGAGAAGAACGAGTGGCGACGACCAACGACCTCAAGAACGGCATGGTGCTGAAGCTCGACGGCGGTGACCTGTGGGCCGTTGTGGAGTTCCAGCATGTCAAGCCGGGCAAGGGCGGCGCGTTCGTGCGCACCAAGCTCAAGAACGTGCTCTCCGGAAAGGTCGTGGACAAGACCTTCAACGCCGGGGTCAAGGTCGAGGTGGCCAACGTCGACAAGCGCGAGATGCAGTACTCGTACAAGGACGGCGACGACTTCGTCTTCATGGACACCGAGACCTACGACATGGTCAACGTGCCCGGCGTCACCGTCGGCACCGCCGCCAACTACATGCTGGAGAACACCCTGGCGACGATCGCCTTCAACGAGGGCGCCGCGCTCTACGTCGACCTGCCCGCCGCCGCCGAGCTGACCATCGCCAGCACCGAGCCCGGCCTGCAGGGCGACCGCTCCACCGGCGGCACCAAGCCCGCCACGCTGGAGACCGGCGCCGAGATCAAGGTGCCGCTGTTCATCACCACCGGCGAAAAGGTCAAGGTCGACACCCGTAGCGGCGAATACCTCGGCCGGGCCTGAGGTGTCGGCACGCGGCAAGGCACGCAGACGGGCCCTCGACATCCTGTTCGAGGCCGAGCTGCGCAGCGAGGATCCGCTGAAGGTCCTCGCTGAGCGCGTGGAGCGGCAGGAGCCGCCGGTCAACGAATACACCTCGGCCCTCGTCGAGGGCGTCGCCAGGCACCACGAGCGCATCGACGAGCTGATCACCACGTATGCCGAGGGCTGGACCCTCGACCGCATGCCGGCCGTTGACCGAAACCTGCTGCGCGGCGGCACGTACGAGCTGCTGTGGGTGCCGGACGTGCCCGAGGGTGTGGTCATCAGCGAGTGGGTGCACCTGGCAGGGGAGCTCTCCACCGACGAGTCCCCCCAGTTCATCAACGGTCTGCTGGCCCGCTTCAAGCAGCTCAAGCCAAGCCTCACCCTTTAGACACCCTGTTTGGGTGGGTTTAGGCGGGGCAGGGTCGCGCGTTCGGGGTACGTTCCAACCACGCCAGCCTGCACGGCTCGCGAAGGCGAGGGACGTGTGCAGCCGCGCGGTCAGGCACAGCGCCCGTCTTCGGGAAGCGGAGCCTGACCGTGTGGCCGGAGCGTCTCCGGCCTCCGGAGAAGTGGCGCGTCACCAGCCGCGACGCGCCCTTCTCCGACGCACTCCCCTGCAAGGGTCGCCGCGTCATGGTGATCGAGGACGACGTCCGCAGGATCGCGCCGGCGCTGCCGGAGACCCCAGAGAAGACCAGGTACGGCACTCCCGCCTTCTCCGTGCGCGGCAAGTGGTTCGCCCGGATCAAGGAGGAGGGCGACCCGCTGGGCGCGGAGGAGGAGAAGGCCGCGCCCGGTCGGGAGCGGGCGATCCCGCATACGGCGTAGGCTGGGCCCGTCCGCGAAGAAGCAGTTCGCGAGGGAGAAGGAGCCGACGTTGCGTGCTGAAGGCGTCACGAGGACCCCGGCGGTGCGGACCGCCGTCGTCTGGGACGCGTTGCGGTCCGTCCTGGCCGAGCGCACGGCGGCCACGGGCCGCGAGGGCCTCGACATCGTGGACGCCGGAGGTGGCACCGGCGGGTTCGCCGTGCCGCTGGCCGTGCTCGGCCACACCGTCACCGTCGTCGACCCGAGCCCCGACTCGCTGGCCGCGCTGGAGCGCCGGGCCAAGGAGAAGGGCGTGCGCGTGCGCGGCCTGCAGGGCGACGCCGCCGACCTGGGCGAGCTGCTCAGCCGCGACAGCGCCGATCTGGTGCTGTGCCACAGCGTGCTGGAATACGTCGAAGACCCGATCAGCGCGTTGACCGCCGTCGCGGGCGTGCTGCGCAGGGGCGGCGCGGTGAGCGTGCTGGCCGCCAACCCCGTGGCCAGCGCCATCCACCGGGCGCTGGCCGGCCAGTTCGACGAGGCCAGGGCCGTGCTCGACGACCCCAGCGGCACCTGGGGCGACCGCGACCCCACGCCGCGCCGCTTCGCCGCCGACACACTGGTCGAGCTGCTGGGCGCGACCGGGTTCGCGATCGGCGCTGTGCACGGCGTGCGGGTCTTCGCCGACCTGGTGCCGAGCAGGCTCGTGGACGGGGAGCCCGGCGCCGCCGAGAGCCTGGTGGCGCTGGAGCAGGCCGCCGCGACGCATCCCGTGCTGAGAGACATCGCCACGCAGCTCCACGTCCTCGGCCACCGGAGCTGAGGCGGCAGGAAGGGAAAGATTCGATGTCCGCTCCCCTCGGTATAGAACGCCTGTTCGGATAGAATCGGCAGCGTGTCTCGTAAGCAGATCACCGGGATCGGCCCCGCACCGCGTACCGGGGCCGATGACAGCGGCTGCCCGATCCTGCATGTCGACATGGACGCCTTCTACGCCAGCGTCGAGCTCCTCGACCGGCCCGAGCTGCGCGGCAAGCCCGTGATCGTGGGCTCGCCCGCCGGGCGCGGCGTCGTGCTCAGCGCCACCTACGAGGCCAGGTCCCAGGGCGTGCACTCGGCGATGCCGATGAGCCGGGCGCGCAGGCTGTGCCCGCGCGCCACGATCATCCCGCCCAGCCACGGCAAATACTCCGAGGTCTCCAAGGGCGTCATGGAGATCTTCCACACGATCACCCCCATGGTCGAGCCCATCGCGTCCGACGAGGCGTTCCTGGACGTCGGCGGGGCCAGGCGCAGGCTCGGCACGCCCGCCGCGATCGCCGCCATGATCAGGGAGCAGGTTCTCGACCGGTTCGGCATCACGTGCTCCGTCGGCGTGGCGAGCAGCAAATTCGTGGCAAAGCTCGCGTCCAAGCAGTGCAAGCCCGACGGGTTGCTGGTGGTGCCCGCCGACCAGGTCGTGGACTTCCTCCACCCGCTGCCCGTATCCGCCCTGTGGGGGGTCGGGGAGCGCACCGAGCAGGCCCTCGTACGCCTCGGCATCCGCACGGTCGGAGACTTGGCCAGAGTGCCCCACAACACCCTTCAGCGCGAGCTCGGGCAGGCCGTCGGCGGCCACCTGGCGGCGCTGGCCTGGGGACGCGACGAACGCGCGGTGACCGCGCACGTCCCCGACAAGAGCATCGGCAACGAGGAGACGTTCGCGGTGGACGTGGACGACCCCGAGATGATCAAGCGCGAGCTCCTGCGGCTGTCCGAGCGGGTCGCCGCCAGGATGCGTAAGGGCGGACACGTGGGAAGAACTGTAAGTGTGAAGCTACGCCGAGCAGATTTCACCACGATCAACCGCTCGCGCACGTTGCGCGAGCCGACCGACGTCGCCCACGTGATTTACGCCACAGCCTGCGAGCTGTTCCAGGCGGCCGGGCTCGACCGGGTGAGGTTGCGCCTGGTCGGGGTCCGGATGGAAAATCTCCGGCCGGCCGAGGAGGCCACCCGTCAGCTCAGCCTGGGCGAGCGGGAGACCGGCTGGCGCGAGGCCGAGCAGGCCATGGACAAGGCGATCCGGAGATTCGGTCCCGATGCGGTGCTCCCAGCGTCGCTTGTACGTGGCAAGCTTGATGAAATAGAGACATGACGTCGATGTCCGGATTTTGTGGTGCGTGGGTGTCGCGATTTTGGGGGAAGGGGGGCGAGATGGGCCACAATGGAGCCATGACGTCACCTCCGGTTTGGTCTGCGTTGGACGTTTGCTTTCGCCTACGTCTACAGCCTCGTATTCTGGGGATAACCGACCGCGAGGTTCGGACACCCCGTGTCGTCCGTTGCCGTCTTCCCCGTCCTGGGGCCGTCCTTGGGAGGCGCCGTGCCGCTCTCTGAGCACGAGCAGCGCTTGCTCGACCAGATCGAGCAGGCCCTCTACGCCGAGGACCCGAAGTGGGCCAACACCGTAAGGATCAGTGACCCGCGCAGCCATTACAAGCGTCGCCTGGTCAAAGCCTCCATCGGCTTTGCCCTCGGTGTCGTCATCATGATGGTCGGCGTGGTCATGAGTCTGATCTGGCTCGGCGTCGGCGGTTTCGTGGTCATGCTCGCCGCGTGTCTGTGGGGCTTGTCCAGTTGGAAACGTATGAATGGGTTCGGAGACGCGGCT
Source organism: Nonomuraea rosea (assembly GCF_039539705.1). Taxonomy (NCBI): domain Bacteria; kingdom Bacillati; phylum Actinomycetota; class Actinomycetes; order Streptosporangiales; family Streptosporangiaceae; genus Nonomuraea; species Nonomuraea rosea. The sequence continues at coordinate 367,733 of NZ_BAABDQ010000007.1, forward strand.
CCCGCCTCCGGCACGGCCGTTCCTCCGGGCAAGCCTGCCCGCCGGGGCAACCGTGGCACCTTCATGGAGCGCATGGAAGAGCGCTGGCGCCGTCGTCACGACGAGCGCTGAGCGTAGAAGACCGCCAGGGCTGACGGCACAGGACGGCATTCGTGCCGATCCGGTGGAGACAGCGAAGCGTGCGGCCGTTCCCCGCGAGGGGGACGGCCGCACGCTCGGTCGGTCGTCAGGAGTTCTTCTGTGCTGCCGTCCGTCGCAACCTGATGTTCTCCAGCAGGTCGAACCCGTCGAGCAGCCGCTCGCCCAGGCTCCGCAGCCGCCGCAGGGTCGAGGGCGGCAGCAGCACCGCACGCACCCGCTTCCCCCGTGACACGGTGGCCGCCAGCGCCTGCCGCACCGTGCGCAGCTCCGTCTTCATCGGACCGATCTGCCCGGGATCCCGGGCGAACAGCACCCGCTCGACCGCCGAGGCGATGGCCGTGACGGCCGCCGCCGGCTCCGCCCCGAACTCGTGCTGCTGGATCAGCCGCCGCGCCAGGGCCCGCGGGGTCTCGCTGGTCTGGCGGGGCGTGCCGTAGTCGTACAGCACGTCGTCCAGCTCGGCCCACGCCGCGGCGACCGACTGGTGACGGCTCCTCGCCTCCTTGCCCGAGACCATCCTGGCCGTCAGGTCGTCGGAGGGCCCCGACACCTTCCAGCCCAGGTTCCGTACGCGCCGGTTCCTGGTGACCAGCCGCACGCCGGCGGGGATCAGCAGCAGGAGCAGCAGCGCGCCCGCGCCGATGCCGATCTTGCCGATCAGCGGCATCGAGTCGTCCGGGGGCAGCCCGCCGGTGGCGATCAGGCCCTCACGGTCCGCCTGGCGGGGGTTGAGCTGGTTCGACGGGTCGACGGGCTCGTCGGCGGAGGAGCTGGTCGCGCCCGGCGTCGGCGTCACGGCCTCGCCCGTGGTCTCCGGCCTCGGCTGCGTGTACGCGGGCACGCGCGCGCTGCCCTGCCCCAGCGACCCCGCGGGAGTGGGCTCGAACGGCAGCCAGCCCACGCCCTCGAAATACAGCTCGGGCCAGGAGTGGGAGTCGTTCGTGCCGACCGTCCAGCGGTCGCCGATCTTCGTGCCGCCCGTGTAGCCGATCGCCACCCTGGACGGGATGCCGATCAGCCTGGCCAGCACCGCCATCGACGCGGCGAACTGCTCGCAGTAGCCCACCCGGTCACGCAGCAGGAAGTCCCGCAGGGCGGAGTTGCTGTGCCCCTGGGTGCGCACGTTGTAGGTGAAGCCGCCGTCCTTGGTGAAGAACTGCTGCAGCTTGACGGCGGCCTCGTAACTCGTCGAGGCGTTCGCGGTCAGGCGGGAGGCCAGGTCGCCGATCTCGGGAGGCAGGTTGTCCGGCAGCTTCAGATAGCGCGAATCCGCCCGCGGCTGGGTCCCGTCGAGGGAGTCCAGCAGGTCCGCGGTCGGCTCCGGCTCGCTGGTGCCCACCTGATACTCGATGCCGGCGGCCTCGTCGAGGGTGGAGAAGACCATCAGCGTGTCGACGTCCGCGCGCCAGTCGCCCTCCACCCGGATCTCCCTGGCCGGGTACGGCAGCGGCAGGAAGGACAGCCGCGCGATCTCATCGCTGATCTGGACGTTGGTGATCACGCTGGTGATCTTGGGCTCCGGGCCCAGCCCGGGCGGGTCGGGGAGCGGGCCGTTGTCCGTCCTGTTGTCCGGCGCCCCCTTCGGCTCGGTCATGCCGAACTGCTGGCCGTCGAACGTGTCGAGCGCGTAGATCCGCAGATAGCGGGGTTTGTCGTCGTTGTTGGTGTAGGTGAGGACCACCCGGCGCTCGGGCAGCTCCAGTTGCCCGCGCAGGTTCGCGATGGGGTTCGGGATGCTGATCGAGTTCCCCTTGCCGATCCCCCGGCCGCCCACGCCGAACGTGAAGAACGACACCGGCTCCATCGCCGGCAGCAGCGCGGGCAGCAGCACGGCCAGCGCGATCGCGGCGAACCCGATGCGCTTGCCCGACAGCCGCAGGCCACTCGTGTCGGCGGCGGTGCGCGGGCCGCTGGAGGAGCTGCCCGAGGAGGCGGCGCGGGTGGTCCTGCGGACCAGCACCGCCCTGCCCCAGTGGCCCACCCGCTCGCGCCCGTCGGCGATCAGCAGGCTGACGAACCCGAGCGCCGCGATGATGAACGCCGGCCAGCTGATCGGGTCGGGCAGGATCGTGGCCGGCACGGTGGCCAGCGCCAGCAGCGGCAGCCCGGCCAGCGCCGCCCGCCGCACCCGCGCGGCGAGCAGGTCCACGCAGATCGCGATGAGCGCGACGCCGCCCGCGGTCAGCAGCGTGATGCCCTCCGTCGGCGGCACGGGGGCGGCGAAGCGCTGGATGTCGGTCCAGCCGACGCCCAGCAGCCTGCCGAGCTCCACCACCGACTCCTTCGTCGGCACCAGCCACGCCCACGCCTCGCTCGCGGCGAAGGACGCGGTCAGGTAGATCCAGGTCGCGGCCACCCCGAGCAGCGGCGCGGCCCAGGCGGGCAGCGACAGGCGGCTGCTGAGCAGGCCCGCGGCGACCACGGCGAGCACGGCGCCGAGCGAGGTCCAGAACCAGGCGCCGCCCTGGAAGAGCGGATAGAGCAGCATCGACGCGGCGAACGTGGCCACTCCTGACGCGGCGGTCAGCCTCATGCCGCACCTCCGGCCGGGTTGACCGCGTACCTGCCGCGGCTGGCGGCGTTCTGCCAGACGGAGGCGATCGAGGTGCCGGCGGGCAGGCGGACGATGCGCCAGCCGTACCCGGCCAGCACGGCCTGCACGGCCTGGTGGCTCTCGGCCGCCGCGCTGTCGCCGCCCTCCCACGTGCTCACGTCGAGCAGCACCGCGACCGCGGTGATCCCGCTGTGCCTGAGCCTGGCCAGTTCTCTCGCCTCCTCCGGGTCGAGCGAGCCGAGCACGGCCACGATCAGCCCGTCGCCGCCGCCCTGGCGCAGGGCCGAGACGCCCATCTCCAGCGAGCGGGCGGGGCTGTGCCGTACCACGGCGAGGGTGTCGAGCAACGAGTAGCTCAGGCCGGTGTCGGTCAGGTGCTCCGCGCCCAGGTCGGTCACCAGCCGCAGGCCCAGGCCCTCATGGGCGAGGTGCACGCCGATCGAGGCCGCGGCGGAGACCGCCACCTCGAAGGACGAGCGCGGACCCTCACCGCGATGCGCGTACCTGCGGGTGTCCAGCAGGAGCGCGCCGCGGCTCTGCCACTGCTGCTCCTCGCGGCGCACCATCAGCTCGCCGTGGCGGGCCGTCGAGCGCCAGTGCACCCGCCGCAGGTCGTCGCCCTGCCGGTATTCGCGCGGGGCGACGTCGTCGTCGCCCGCCGCGGCCACACTCCTGGTACGGCTGTCGCCGCCGCCCGTCCACTCACCCGACAGCCGTACGTGGGGCAGCGCCGCCACCTGCGGCGTCACCACGAGCGTGTCGCTGATCGTGAACGAGCGGGTGAGCTCGACCAGCCCGAACGGGTCCGCGATGCGGATGGACAGCGGGCCGATCGTGTAGCGGCCACGCAGATCCGAGCGCACCCGGTAGTCGATCTCCCGCACGCCCCGCGACTCGACCCGGTCCAGCACGAACCTGGGCCGCACGCCCAGCGCGTAAGGAACGGTGTCCTCGATGAGCAGCAGGCCGGTCGGCAGCCGGGTGACGTTCTCCAGCCGCAGGGTCACGGTGGCCTCGCCGCCCACCTCGGCCCTGGGCGGGTCGAGGCGCCTGGCGCAGCTCAGCCGGTAGCGCGTGCGCGCCACGACCATCGCCGCCAGCAGCGGCAGCGCCGTCACCAGCACCCCGATCCTGAACAGGTCGTTCTCGCCCAGGATGACGGCCATCAGCAGCGCCGCGATCCCGGAGGCGAGGAACGACCTGCCCCTGGAGGTCAGCGCCTGCAGTCCGGCTCTCACGACGCTCGCGTCTCCGGCACCGGCACGCGTCTCACCAGATCGGTCACCACCTGCTCCGGCAGCCGGCGCTGTCCCTGGGCCTCGACGCTGGGCAGCAGCCGGTGCGCGAGCACCGGGATGGCCAGGTCCTGCAGGTCGTCGGGGATGACGTAGTCGCGACCGGCCAGCGCGGCGTGCGCCCTGGCGGCCCGTACGAGCTGCAGCGTGGACCGGGGTGAGCCGCCCAGCCGCAGGTCGGGGGAGTGGCGGGTGGCCACGACCAGGTCGATGGCGTACTTCTTGACCGCCTGTGAGACGTAGACGCCGCGTACGGCCTCGATGAGCGCGCGCACCTCGGCCGTCGTCGCGACCGGCGCCAGCTTGTCGAGCGGGGAGGTGCCGCCGTGCACGTCGAGCATCTCCAGCTCGGCGGTCGGCTCCGGGTAGCCCATCGCGACCCGCGCGGTGAAGCGGTCGCGCTGCGCCTCGGGAAGGGGATAGGTGCCCTCCATCTCGATGGGGTTCTGGGTCGCGATCACCATGAACGGCGCGTCCAGCCGGTAGGTCTCCCCGTCCACCGTCACCTGGTGCTCCTCCATGCACTCCAGCAACGCGGACTGCGTCTTGGGGGAGGCCCGGTTGATCTCGTCGCCGACCACGATGTTCGCGAACACCGGACCGGGCTTGAACTCGAACTCTCTGGTCTGCTGGTTGTACGCGCTCACTCCGGTGATGTCGCTGGGCAACAGGTCGGGGGTGAACTGGACCCGGCGCACGGGGCAGTCGATGGACCGGGCGAGTGCCTTGGCCAGCATGGTCTTTCCGACGCCGGGAACGTCCTCGATCAAGAGGTGCCCCTCGGCGAGCAAGACGGTCAGCGTGAGACGGACGGCGTCGCTCTTTCCCTCGATCACCGATTCGATGGCCTGCCGAATCCGGTGTGCTGTGGAGACCAGCTCGTCGAGCTGGGGAGGGACGTCATGGGTTACTGCCACCAGGCCTCCATGAGAAGTGCGACGGCTGTCCCGTTGGTGCCATTGCGGGAGCCATGCCATTCCTTTTCCATTGTGTGTACGACCCTACGACGCTGTGGGTTCTCGAGCGACATTTGTGGATATTCAGGGAACCCCGTGGATGTTCCGGTTCTTGTGGCATAGCAGTGCGAATCCTGTGACACGTCGCCCCGCCCGCTGCTCCACTTTCCACCACGGAGGTCTTCCCGAAGCGCCCGATCCCCTATTTCCACGGTCTTCCGAACCCTCGACACGCCCATGAGGGTTGACCGCCCGGTCACCCCGCTCCACTCCGCCCCATCGCTCTGACCTGCGGTAACGCAACGGAAACTGATGATGAAGACGGTTCGAATCAGTTGACGGTGGGGAGAAGTGGAGTATGGTGGTGCGCAGTGGAGAGCCCGGTGCACCAGCGCTGAGCGCTTCACGAGGCACGGGAGGTGGGGCCGATGTTCCTCGGCACCCATCAACCGCGTCTGGACGACAAGGGACGGCTGTTCCTGCCGGCTAAGTACCGTGAGGAGCTGGCGGAGGGTCTTGTGATCACCAAAGGCCAGGAGCGATGCCTCTACGTGTTTCCCGTGGAGGAGTTCCAGCGCATTACCGAGGCTCTCAGCACCGCCCCGGTCACCGCCAAGGCGGTGCGTGACTACAGCCGCGTCTTCTTCGCCAGCGCGTCCGACGAGAAACCAGACAAGCAAGGACGCATCACGATTCCGCAGACCCTGCGCCAATACGCCGGGCTGGAGCGTGACTGCGTCGTCATCGGGGCCAACACCCGGCTGGAGATCTGGGACGCACAGGCCTGGGACACCTATCTCAGCGCGCAGGAGCAGGCGTTCGCCGATCTGTCGGAGGAGGTGCTGCCAGGGACCTTGTAGCTACCACGGTCGATCCGTCGGTGATGTCGTTCGGCGAGGTCTCCACCCGCAACCACTGCCGGCCAGCTGATGCACCTTCCCCGGTGTCAGATGGCGGGCGTCCACGAAGAGGGTGCGGATGGGGACCTGGCCGGGCGGCGCCGGGTGGGGACCCAGTAAGACCGGCGATCGGCTAGTACGCGTCATCCGCGAGCAGGACGCGAGAGGGGGGTTGGAGATGGAGGACAACGCTGGCACGAGCGGTCACGTTCCGGTGATGCTCGAGCGCGTTCTGGAGCTGCTCGGTCCCGCACTTTCCGGGCCGCGGCCCGTCGTCGTCGACGCCAACCTGGGCCTCGGCGGCCACTCGGAGGCCCTGCTCGCGTCCAATCCGGCGCTGCGGCTGATCGGGATCGACCGCGACCCGTTCGCGATCGACTTCTCGACCCGCAGGCTGAGCCCGTACGCGGACCGCATCACGCTGGTCCACGCCTCCTCCGATGACCTGGAGGAGGTGCTCGCGGAGGCGGGGCACACCACGATCGACGCGGCGCTGTTCGACCTGGGCGTCTCCTCGCCGCAGCTCGACGAGGCCGAGCGGGGTTTCGCCTATTCCTATGACGCGCCACTCGACATGCGGATGGACACGCAGCAGGAGCTGACGGCGGGGCTGGTGGTCAACACCTACTCCGCGGGAGAGCTGACCCGCATTCTGCGTGACTACGGGGAGGAACGATTCGCCCCGCGTGTCGCGGGCCTGATCATCAAAGAACGGGCTAAAGAGGCAATAACCTCGACTAAGCGGCTTGCGGACATCGTGCGCGATGCGATTCCCGCCGCGACGCGACGCACTGGGGGCAACCCCGCGAAGAGGACTTTCCAGGCGCTGCGGATCGAGGTGAACGCGGAGCTGACCGCCCTGGAGGCGGCGCTGCCCGCGGCCCTCGACGCGCTGGCGCTGGGTGGGCGAGTCGCCGTGCTCTCCTACCACTCACTTGAGGACCGGCTCACCAAGCAGGCCCTCACGGCGCGAACCAAGGACACCAGCCCCCCCGGGCTGCCCGTCCCGCTACCGGCTCACCAGCCGAGGTTCCGCCTGCTGACGAGGGGAGCGGAGCTCCCAAGCGATGAAGAGCTCGCCCGTAACCCGCGGGCGGCCTCGGCCCGGCTACGGGCGGCAGAGAGGATCCGTGTTGACTGAGCAGGAGACAGGCCGGGGTGCGCCCGTCCGCCGCGCCGTGCCCAAGCCGGGCACGCGCCGGTCCGCGGCGCCGCACCAGTCCAAGCCGCGGCCCCGTCCTGACGCACGCCCCGAGACCGGCAAGCGGTCCGCTGCGGCAGGTGAGGCATCGGCGGAGCGCTCCGCGCGGCCGTCCCGCACCGTGCCGCGGCGCCGTCCGGCGCGCCAGCGCGCGCCGTTCGTGCTGCTCGTCGTCGGGTTGATGTCCGGTGGCCTGGTGAGCCTGCTGCTGCTCAACACCATGCTCGCCCAGGACACCATCACCGACGGCAAGCTGCGCGAGGAGATCGCGGTCGCGCGCCAGGAGAACGAGAAGATCGACCAGGAATACCAGCGCAACACGCAGCCCGGCGTCATCGCCACCATGGCCGCGAACCAGGGCCAGCACACCGACTGGGACAACGTCAACAGCTACACCAGCACCAGCGACCAGACCAGCCAGGTGGACAGGGAACGGTGAGCAGCTCAGGCGGCAGGGGGCAGGGTCCCGGCCGCGGTGCCGGCGGCGCCGGCTCTCAGGGAGGGCCAGGCGCCGCCCGCCGTACGTCGTCGGGCTCGGGCGGCCCGGGACGGGCAGGACGCCAAGGAGGCTCCTCCCGTTCCGATGGGGCGGGCCGCCCTCCGTCGCAGCCACCGTCGCAGGACCCGTCGCAGGACAACCCGCCGGACCAGCCCGACAAGCGGCCCGATCCCTTCGACCTGCCGTTCGGGCGCGACGACGCCGCCCGGGGTCGTCCGCCGCAGGACCCGGAGGACCAGCCGCGCGGCCGGTCCCGCCCGGGTGAGGGCACCGGGCGCAGGCGTCCGCGCGACGACAGTGACCGTTCCAGGGGCCGTGACGAGGACGGTCGTTCCAGGGGCCGTGACGAGGGCGGACGCTCCCGTGGCAGGACCGGCCAGGGGCGGGACGACTCGGATCGTTCCAAAGGACGCTCCGCGCAGGGGCGGGGTGAGGGCGAGCGTCCGGAGCGTTCCGGAGGCCGTGCCCCCCAGGAGCGCGACGACCGGGCGCGGGGCGCCCGGCAGCCACGCGAGCCACGCCGCGACGCGGGTTCAAATCGTGAGCCCAGTCGTGAGCCCAGTCGTGAGCAGGGCCGTGATGGCGCGCGGCCGGACGCCGGTGACGCGCGGCGCAGGGGCGGCCAGTCCGACGGGCCGTTGCGCCGTACCCAGGCTGGGCCGTCCAGGCCGCCGGTCGCCGGATCCAGGCAGGCGCCGCGCGGCCGCGAGGGAGTGGCGCCGCGACCGCACGCCGACCGCGGCGCGGACGTGCCGCCGCCCAGGGGCCCG